>DATIYE010000145.1:0-51260 GCA_035517795.1 Gaiellaceae bacterium
GCGACGCTGCCGGGCGCCGCGCCGGATCCGGGTCGAGGGCCCTCGAGACGAGCGCGAGCAGCGAGCCCGGAAGGTCGGGCCGGACGCTCTCGAGCGGCGGAGCGCCGGCGCGGATCCGGCGTGTCGTCCCGGCGGCATCGCTCGAGCGGAAGGGATGTCTTCCCGCGAGCGCCTCCCAGAGCATGACGCCGACCGCCCAGACGTCGGCGGCCTCGGTCGCCTGGTCCCCGTCGAGCCGTTCCGGAGAGACGTAGGTGAGCGTCCCCGGCACGTCCCCGATCGCCGTCAGCGTGTCGAACTCGTCCATCTGGGCGAGCCCGAAGTCGAGCAGGCGGACGTCGATTCCGTCGGACTCGCCGAGGAGCACGTTCGACGGCTTCACGTCGCGGTGGACGATCCCGCGTCGGTGGGCATGCGCGAGCGCGTCGAGAACCTGCGCGGCGACCTCGATCGCCTCGGCGTCCGAGAGCTCCCGGGCCGCCATCGCCTGGCGGAGGGTTCGTCCCGGTACATACTCGTAGGCGATGTAGACATGGCTCGAGTCGCGGGCGAGGCAGTAGATCCGCTGGCAGCGCGGATGGCGAAGCGCGGCGGCGGCTCGAGCCTCGCGCTCGGCACGCTCCGCGACTCGTCCCTCCCGCGAGACCATCTTCAGTGCCACGTCGAGCCCGTTGCGCTCGTCCCGCGCCAGCCATACGTGGCCCATCCCTCCCGAGCCCAGCGGCCGCAGCGGTCGGTACCGTCTCAGGATCAGCTCTTGTGCGACGGCGGGTGAGCCCACGACCGGTTCTACTTCGCGTCGAGGAGAAGTCCTTTCGCCGCCCGAAGCACGCGATAGATTCGGACCTGGCCATGGACCCGCCCGACGACGACATCCAGTTCGACTTCTTCGACGAGGAGCTGCCCACCGCCGACGCTGCTCCACGTGAACGCGGCCGGGTTCCGCGCATGGGACGGAAGCCGCGCGGACCTGCCGGAGAGGGGCGTCCGGTCAAGCCGCTCGTGCGGCTGCTCCTGCTCGTCGGCTCGGTGATCTTCCTCGTGCTGGTGTTCTCGCTCCTGATCGCCTCGTGCGCGGGGGAGTCGAAGCACGACCTCTACGGCAACTACATGGACAAGGTGACCACGGTCGCCAACCAGTCGACCACCGACGGGGAGAACACGGTGAAGGCGCTCACCACCCCCGGGCTGGGGGCAGCCGCGATCGTCAAGAAGCTGCAGCAGATCGCGGCGCAGGAGCAGCAGAACATCTCCTCTGCCCAGGGCCTGAACCCGCCCGGGAAGCTCCGCGGCGAGCACCTCGACCTGATCGAGGCGCTCCAGCTGCGGGTCAGCGGAGTCGACGGCCTCGCGAAGGCGCTCCAGAAGACGGTCGGCTCGAAGGTCAAGGCGAGCGCGGCCGCGGTCGATCTCTCCCAGCAGGCCTACCGCCTGCTCGCGAGCGACGTCGTCTGGGAGGATCTGTTCCAGGGACCGTCGCAGACGGTGCTCGACCAGGAGGGGGTCCACGGCGTCACCGTGCCGCAGTCCCGCTTCCTGGCCGCGCCCGACGACGTGATCACGGCACACGCGATGGCGCAGATCCTCCAGAGGATCTCGAACGCCTCGGGCTCGACCCCGCCTGCGGGCCTCCACGGGACGAACATCTCGACGGTCGCGGCGCTGCCGAACGGTCAGGGCGGAACCTCCGAGGTCCTGACCGAAGGCCAGCTGAACACCGTCACCACCAGCTCGAGCCTCGTCTTCCAGGTCACGATCCACAACGGCGGCATCTCGCAGGAGGTGCAGGTGCCCGTGACGCTCACGATCAACCGGCCCTCGGCGCAGGGCGGCCCGATCGTGAAGACGGAGAAGGTCCAGCTGATCGACCCCGGCACCGATCAGTCCGTGCTCTTCAGCGACCTCGGCCAGGTGCCGTTCGCTTCGCAGACGAAGGTGATCGTCGACGTCGCGAAGGTGCCGGGCGAGACAAACCTCACGAACAACCACGCCGAGTACAACGTGATCTTCTCGCTCCCGTCGTAAGCGAGAGCCGGGGCGGGATGCACCTCTCCGGGAACGCCGCCGCCGCCGCCGCCGTCGTCGGCATCGTGCTCGGTGCGGCTGCGCTCGTGGTCGCCGGGATCGCCTGGACGCGCGTGAGGCGGCTCCGCGAGGCTCAGCGAACGCTCGTCGGTGGGGGCCGCAAGGATCTGGTCGAGTTCGCGATCTCGCTCCGGGAGCGGATCGACGATCTGCACCGGGCCGTTGACGAGGTCGCCGCCGGGCTCTCGCGAGTCGACCGGCGCGTCGACGAGACGGTCGCGAACACCGCGATCGTTCGGTACGACGCCTACGAGGACACGGGCGGCCACCAGTCGGCCTCCCTCGCCCTCCTGGACGGAGCGCGAACCGGGGTCGTGATCACGGCGATCCAGGGTCGCGACTACGCCCGGATCTACATGAAGGAGATCGATCGCGGCCAGCCCGCGGTCGCGCTCTCGCCCGAGGAGCAGCAGGCTGTCGAGCGCGCGATGGGGCGATAGGCCGCTGCGGGCGGGTCCGATACTTTTCGGGCACTGTGCAGCAGGTCCTGGTCCTCAACGCCAGTTTCGAGCCTCTCAACGTCTGCTCGCTGCGCCGCGCGCACGTGCTTGTCTACAAGGGGAAGGCGGAGGTGGTCGAAGAGCTCGACCGACCACTTTGCTCGGCCGCGGCGAGATTCCCGTGGCCGCACGTGATCCGTCTACTCAGCTATGTCCGCGTTCCGCGGATCGTGCAGCGCAAGATCTCGCGGCGGGCGCTTTTCGCCCGTGACGGCTGGCGCTGCGTCTACTGCGGCACCTCGGGCGGCCGCTTGACGCTCGACCACGTCGTCCCGCGCTCGCGCGGCGGCGACTCCGTGTGGGAGAACGTCGTCACCTCCTGCGCGCCCTGCAACCTGCGCAAGGGCAACCGGCTCCTCCACGAGGCCCAGATGGAGCTCTCCCATCCCCCGCGCCCTCCCGCGCCGGTGCTCTTCATCCGCCTCGCGGCGCCGAAGATCCCGCAGCGCTGGGAGCAGTACCTCGCCGCGTTCGGCGCCGCCGCCTGAGCCGGAACGTGGTCAGCCGCTCTCGCGCGGCAGTTCCTCGTACTGCTCCCACTCCGACCACGAGCCGGGGTAGAGGCGCGACTCGCGGCCGGCGAGGTGCAGCCGGTGGACGGTGACGCACGCGGTCACGCCTGAGCCGCAGTAGGCGACGAGCTCCCCCGCAGGCAGCTCCGGAACGGCGTCCGGCCAGGGGGCGTTGACCGCGCCCGGGATGCGGCCGGGAACACGGTCGATCGGGTTGGGCTCCCCGCGGAACCTCGAGGGCAACCTCGCGTCGACCACGACGAGCTCGCCGATCCGGGCGGCGAGCTCGTCCAGCTCGATCGTGTCGTCGCTGCGCGGGCGCGGCTCGAACTCGCCCGGCTCCGTCCGCTCCTCGCCGACGCTCAGCGGCCCGCGCCAGGCTTCGAGGTCGATCACGGCGCACGAGTCGTGGCCGCCGTGGCGCAGGAGCCACCAGAGCCTCTCTGCCCCGCCCATCGACCCGTAGGCGACGACGAACGCGCCCGGGCCGATTCCGGCCGCGCCGGCCGTCCGGGCGAAGTCGGCAGTCGCCGGGAGCGGATGGCGTCCACCGGGGCCGGGCGGCGCAGAGAGATCCCGCTCGAGGTCGAGGAAGACCGCCCCCGGGATGTGTCCCTCGAGGTAGCGCGCACGACCGAAGCCGGGGTCGTCGAGCGCCCAGCGGCAATCAGCGAACAGGTACTCCATCGGCTCAAACTAGCGCTCCCCGGCCCGGAAGCCGGGGAGCGTGGGCAGCGCGCGGGAGAGCCGCTGCCGGCTGGTGCATGCGGGCTACGCGTCGTAGTAGAGGAAGAACTCCGCCGGATGCGGACGCAGCCGGACGGCGTCGACCTCGTTCTCGCGCTTCCAGGCGATCCAGGTCGAGATCAGCTCCTCGCTGAACACGCCGCCCTTGGTGAGAAAGGCGTGGTCGGCTTCGAGCGCGTCGAGCGACTCCGCGAGCGAGCCCGGCACCTGCGGGACGTCGCCATGAGATTCCTCGAAGAGGTCGTAGTCGGCGGGGCCGCCCGGATCCAACCCCTTCTCGATCCCGTCGAGGCCTGCCATGAGCATCGCCGAGAACGCGAGATACGGGTTGGCGGTCGCGTCCGGACAGCGGAACTCGATCCGCTTTGCCTTGGGCGACTCCGAGTACATGGGGATCCGGATGCACGCCGAGCGGTTCCGCTGTGAGTAGACGAGGTTGACCGGTGCCTCGTACCCGGGGACCAGGCGCCGGTACGAGTTGGTGGTCGGGGCGCAGAACGCGAGCAGAGCCGGTGCATGGGTGAGGATCCCTCCGACGTAGCCACGCGCGAGCTGCGAGAGCCCGGCGTAGCCGGACGGATCCGCCATCAGCGTGCTGCCCTCCTTCCAGAGGGACTGGTGGGTGTGCATCCCCGAGCCGTTGTCGCCGAAGAGCGGCTTCGGCATGAAGGTCGCGGTCTTGCCGTAGCTTCGGGCGACGTTCCTGACCACGTACTTGTAGGTCATGACCTGATCGGCCATCCGGGTCAGCGTCCCGAACCGCATGTCGATCTCGCACTGGCCTCCCGTCGCGACCTCGTGGTGATGGAACTCGCAGGGGATGCCGAGCTGCTCCAGCGTCAGCACCATCTCGCTGCGCAGGTCGTGCAGCGTGTCGTGCGGCATCGGCGGGAAGTAGCCCTCCTTGGGACGAACCGTGTAGCCCAGCCCGGCCACTCCGGAGTTCCAGTGGCCCTCGATCGAGTCGACCTCGTAGTGCGAGTGGTTGACCGACATGTCGTAGGAGACCGAGTCGAAGACGAAGAACTCGCTCTCAGGGCCGAAGTACGCGGTGTCGGCCACGCCGGTCGCGCGCAGGTACTCCTCGGCGCGCCTGGCCAGCCGCCTGGGATCCTTCCCGTAGGGCTCACGGGTGAGCGGGTCGACGATCTCGCACAGGATCGAGATCGTCGGCGTCTCGGTGAACGGATCGATGATCGCCGTCTCGGCCTGCGGCATCAGGAGCATGTCGCTCTCGGAGATCCCCTGCCACCCCCTGATCGAGGAGCCGTCGAAGCCGAGTCCTTCGTCGAAGGCCTCCTCGCCGAACGCCGAGAGCGGCAGCGTCATGTGCTGCCACGACCCGAGCAGGTCGGTGAACTTGAGGTCGACGAGCTTCGCCTCCGTCTTCCGGCTCCACTCGAGGGCCTCGGACGGCGCAGTCGCGACGTCGGCCCCGTTCGACACGTAATGTTTTTCTTCCGCCATGCCGCCTCCCGCGGTTGGTTTGGGTCGGTCCACCAAAAAGACCCCACGGCATCGAGCACCATCGCGCTCGAACCGTGAGGCCTCATTGCCTCCGCGGCCGTCCACGACGGCCACGCAGCTCCAACGTTAGCTGCACTGCGCGGGGCGTGCAACCGCCCCGGTAGAGTCGCCCGGAACAGAGTCGCCGGGGGATGGGCGAAACGAACGAGGGAGGCATGTGATGGGCATGATCGAGAGCCGCGCCCGGGCGACCTCAGAGCCCGAGTCGCGCCGCACGGTGCTGGAGCAGGTCGAGCAGCAGAAGGTGGAGGACATCCTCCTCTGGTTCACCGACCTCGAGGGGCACCTGAAGAGCTTTTCGATCACGATTGCCGAGCTGAAGGGGGCGCTCGACGACGGCATGGGATTCGACGGCTCCTCCGTGACCGGCTTCAACGCGATCGAGGAGTCGGACATGGTCGCGATGCCCGACCCGTCGACCTTCCGGATCCTTCCCGCCGGGCACGGCGAGCCCAGGGTCGGTCGGATGATCTGCGACGTCGTCAAGCCGGACGGGGAGCCCTACGAGGGCGATCCGCGGCACGTGCTGCGACGCGCGCTCGAGCGCATGCGTCAGATGGGCTTCGACACCTTCAACGTCGGCCCCGAACTCGAGTACTTCCTCTTCAAGGACTCGGGGGGAACCGAGACGCTCGACGAGGGCGGCTACTTCGCGATGACCGCGCTCGACGCCGCCACCGGGCTCCGTCACGAGACGATCAAGGCGCTCGAGGCGGTCGGGATCCCGATCGAGTACCACCACCACGAGGTCGCGCCCTCCCAGCACGAGATCGACATGCGTTTCGCTCCCGCGCTCGAGATGGCGGACTCCACCGTGACGTACCGCCTCGTGGTCAAGGAGGTCGCGGCCCGAAACGGCGTCTACGCGACGTTCATGCCGAAGCCTCTCTTCGGGCAGAACGGCTCCGGCATGCATACCCACATGTCGCTGTTCAAGGACGGGCGGAACCAGTTCTTCTCGGCGGAGGAGTCCTACCACCTCTCGCCGGCCGGGCGGCAGTTCATCGCCGGACTGCTGCGTCACGCACGCGAGATCTCGGCAGTGTTCGCCCAGTGGGTCAACTCGTACAAGCGTCTGGTGCCGGGCTTCGAGGCTCCGGTCTACGTCGCGTGGTCGCAACGGAACCGCTCCGCGCTTGTCCGGATCCCGCTCTACAAGCCCGGCTCGGAGCAGGCGACCCGGGCCGAGATTCGCTGCCCGGACCCGGCCTGCAACCCGTACCTGACGTTTGCGGCGCTGCTTCATGCCGGCCTCGAGGGGATCGCGCGGGGCTACGAGCTCGCGCCGCCGATGGAGACGAACCTGTACCACCTCTCGCCCGAGGAGCGGGCGGAGCGCGGAATCGTCTCGCTCCCCGAGACTCTCGGCGAGGCGATCGAGGAGTTCTCGACCTCGGAGCTGATGCGCCGGGCCTTCGGCGACCACATCTTCGACGCCTACGTGAAGCTCAAGCGGGCGGAGTGGGACGACTACCGCGTGCAGCTCACCCAGTGGGAGCACGACCGCTACCTCTCGGTGCTGTGACGCCCGGCCCAGACGCCGCCCTGGTTCTTTAGAGGAAGGTGCGGATCGACTCTCGGTCGATTCGCAGGCCGATCACCTTCGCGCCGCCGTCGATCTGCTCGATCGACTCGGCGGGAACGAGGCGCCGGCGGCGCGCGAGGAAACCCGAACGGACGGAGAGCGCGTCGGGGGTTTCCGGGGAGGTCCCGTACATCGGGCACTCGACCCGGCCGACGATTCGCCCCTGGGCGTCGGCGACCAGATAGCCCGTGGTGTGACGTAGATCCATGACCAGTGCGCTCAAGTGCCGACCTTATTCGCCGTCCATCTTGGAATTCCCGTGTCCGGGTAACGAGTTTGTAAAACCGTCCCTGGCTCCATGGAACGTACGCTCTGCCTCGGATGGACCGGCGCGAACGGCATCTGCGACTCCTGACGGACACGATCGAGGCCGTCAACTCGACGCTCGACCTCGAGGAGGTGCTGACGCAGGTGGCGACGAAGGTCGCCGATGCGCTGCACGCGGACGCGTGTTTCGTCTACCTGTACGACGACCGGTCGGGAGAGCTCGTGCTCCGCGCGACGCATGGCACGCGGGTCGAGGAGATGACCCAGCGGCCCCGGATGCGCCCCGGCGAGGGCATCACCGGCTCCGCGGCCGAGGAGCGCGCGCCGGTGATGATCGCGGCCGAGGCGAACCTCGACCCGCGGTTCAAGAACTTCCCGAACCTCCCCGAGGACGAGTACGAGTCGATCCTCGCCGTGCCGATCCTCGCGCGCGGTGAGCGGTTGGAGGGGGCGCTCAACATCCGCACCCGCAAGCCGAGGGACTTCAGCGAGGACGAGATCGACCTGCTGCTCGCGATCGCGGCGCAGGTGGCCCAGTCGATCGAGCACGCGAAGCTGTACGAGGAGGCTCAGCGGCGGGTCCACGAGCTCGAGGCGCTGGCCCGCATCTCGGAGGCCGTCTCGGAGTCCCTGTACCTGGAGGAGTCGCTCGAGGCGATCGTGAAGACCACGATGGACGCGCTCTCGGCGACGGGAGCGGCCCTGGTGCTCGAGGACGGGGCGATCGCCTGGCCGGAGGGCCACGCCGATGCCCACGCGATCCGGCAGCCGCTGCGCTGGCGCGGCCGCCAGATCGGCGAGCTTGTCGCCGATCGCCCCGTGCCGTTCACCGAGGCCGACCGCGAGCTGCTGGGCTCGATCGCCCAGCAGGCCGCGGTGGCGCTCGAGCACGGCCGCGCCGTGATGCGCGGTGTACTGGCCCAGGAGATCCATCATCGGGTCAAGAACAACCTCCAGACGGTCGCCTCGCTGCTTCGTCTGCAGGCACGCGACACCGGCGGCATCGATCCGAGGAAGGCCCTCGACGACTCGGTCAACCGCATCCTCGCGATCGCGGCTGTGCACGAGGTCCTGACCGAGCAACGCGACGAGGACGTCGATCTGGCGCAGCTGCTCGGGCGGCTGCGTGCGATGCTCGTCCAGGACGTCGGCGCGGCCGGACACGAGGTCGCGGCCGAGCTCGAGCCGGTCACACTCGCCGGGAACCGGGCGACGGCGCTGGCGCTCGTCTTCTCGGAGCTGCTCGGGAACGCGCTCGAGCATGGCGGCGCGCACGTCCGGCTCGTCCTCCGGAGGGCCGGCGACGAGGTGGTGCTCGAGATTGGCGACGACGGGCCGGGGATCCCGGCCGAGCCTCACCGCGGAACCGGCCTCTCGATCGTCCGCGCGCTCGTCCGGGACGAGCTCGGCGGGAGCCTGGAGCTTCACGGCGACGTGTCGGGTACGCGGGCAGAGGTGCGATTCCCTGCCTAGAGTTGAGAGATGCGCATCCTGGTCGCAGAAGACGAGACGATCATCCGCCTCGACCTGCGGGAGCTGCTCGAGCGCGCGGGGTACGAGGTGGTCGCCGAGGCGCGCGACGGCGAGGAGGCCGTCTTGCTCGCACGCGAGCACGAGCCGGATCTGGCGGTGATGGACGTGAAGATGCCGAATCTCGACGGGATCGACGCCGCGCGGAAGATGCTCGAGGAGCGGCCGATCCCGATCGTGATGCTGACCGCGTTCGGTCAACGCGAGCTGGTCGACCGGGCGGCAGAGGCCGGCGTCTACGGTTACCTGGTCAAGCCGTTCCGCGAGCAGGACGTGTTGCCGGCGATCGAGACCGCGCGCGCCCGCCACGAGGAGCTGATGGCGGTTCGGGCCGAGGCGGACTCGCTCTCGGAGGCCCTCGCGGCGCGGAAGTCGATCGAACGGGCGAAGGGGCTTCTGATGGAGAAGGAGAAGCTGTCGGAGTCCGATGCGTTCGCGCGCCTGCGGCGCGCGAGTCAGGTCTCGGGCCGACCGCTGCGCGTGATCGCCGAGGCCGTGATCGACACCTTCGAGCCGTCTTGACGACCACCGTCACGCCGCCGAAGGAGCGGATCTCGCGCGGGACGGGCTCGCGCACGGGCGACGCCTGGCGCGTGATCGTCCTCAACGACAACCACAACACCTTCGAGGGCGTCGCGTTCGCGCTGGCCCAGACGATCCCGGGCGTCGACTACGACAAGGGGATGCGGCTCGCGAACAAGATCCATTCTGCGGGCCAGGCCGTCGTCTGGTCCGGTCTCCGCGAGCCGGCGGAGCTCTACCACGGGCAGCTGGTCGGCTACGGGCTGACGATGGCTCCGCTGGAGCGCTAGAGCATCTACTAGGACGCCGGCTCCGCCTCGAGCAGCCGCCCCCACTTCTCGAACAGGGATGCGAGGTCGTCTCGCGCCGCGCGGTGCGCGTTGACCAGGTCGACGTTCGTCCAGTCCTCGGCCAGCTGTCGCTCGAGGTCGGCGACGCGCTCCTCGGTGCGGGCGATCTCGCGCTCGAGGAGCTCGATCGGGGTCTGTCCCCGCTTCGCCGGTGTGCGAGGTCTCTCTCGCGCCGGCTTCTTCGGCCTGGCCTCGGGGGTAGGCTCCGGCTCCCGCCGCCGCAGGTACTCGGCCCAGCCTCCGGGGTAGGAGACGAGGCGGCCCGCCTCGATCGCGAGCACCCGCCCCGAGACGGCGTCGAGCAGGGCGCGGTCGTGCGTCACCAGCAGCACGGTGCCCGGAAACGCGCCGAGGGCAGCCTCGAGCGCCTCGCGGCTCTCGAGGTCGAGGTGGTTGGTCGGCTCGTCGAGCACGAGCAGGTTTGCGCCGCTCGCCACCACGAGCGCGAGCGCCAGCCGCCGCCGCTCGCCGCCCGAGAGGGCGCTGACGGGCTTCTCGTGCTCCTCCCAGCCCGAGAAGAGGAATCGTCCGAGCAGCTTCTGCGCCTCGGGCCGTCGCAGGCCGGTCGCCGACACCGTCGCGTCGAGCACCGATCCACGCTCGTCGAGCTCGGCCTCGTGCTGGGAAAAGTATGCGGGCTCGACGCCGTGACCGAGCTTCACCCGGCCTGCCTCCGGTTCCTGACGGCCGAGCATCGTCTCGAGCAGGGTCGTCTTGCCCGAGCCGTTTGGGCCGACGAGCGCGACGTGCTCGCCGCGCTCCAGCGCGAACGATGCGTTCTGGAGTAGCTCCTTGTCGCCCGCGCGCAGCGCCAGTCCCTCGGCCTCGACGACGACCCGCCCCGACCGCACCGGTTTCAGGAACTCGAACCCGAGCGTCCGCCTTGGTGATGGGGACAGACCCCCTGGATCGGGCAGCCCCGCTCTGAGCCGGTCGATCTGCTTCTGCTTCGACTTCGCCGCGCGGGCCTTCGTGGCCTTGGCCCCGAACCGCTCGACGAAGCGCTCGAGCTGGGCGATCTTCTCGATATCCCGCTCGGCCGTGCGCGCCGCGTACAGGGCGCGTGCCGCCTGCTCCCGCCGCCAGAGGTGCCACTTGCCCGGGAAGAAGACTGACCGGCCGCGGTCGAGCTCGAGCACCGCCGTCGTGACCGCCTCGAGGAACCAGCGGTCGTGCGCGACGAGGATGACGCCCGCTTCGATCGACCCGAGCATGTTCTCGAGCCATTCGAGCGTCTCGATGTCGAGGTGGTTCGTCGGCTCGTCGAGCAGAAGCAGGTCGGGTTGCGCGGCGAGCGCCCGGGCGAGCGAGGCCCGGGTCAGCTCGCCGCCCGAGAAGGTGGAGAGAGGCCGGTCGAGGTCGTCGTCTGCGAAGCCGAGCCCGCGGACGACAGCGGCCGCCCGGTCGCGCCAGTCGTATCCGCCCGCATGCTCGAGCCGGGCCTGGGCCGAGGCGTATCGCGAGAGGGTGCGCCGGTCGTGTGCACCCGCGGCCATCTGGCCTTCGAGCTCGCGTAGCTCTTGCTCGAGGCCGACCAGGTCGCCCGTGCCGGCGAGCACGTAGTCGCGCAGCGGGCGCGCGCTCGTAGCCGGCGGCCTCTGGTCGTGCAGCGCGACCCTCGCGCCCTTCTCCCACGCGAGCTCGCCGCCCTCCAGCGACAGCTCGCCGGTGAGCATCCGCAAGAGCGTTGTCTTCCCGGCTCCGTTCGGCCCTGCGAGAGCCAGCCGGTCTCCGCGCTCGACCTTGAACGAGACGCCGTCGAAGAGCTGGGTGCCCGAGAGCTCCTTGCGGAGGTTCGACGCGATCAGGATCGTCACAGGCGTATTGAAGTGCAAGCAGGCCGAGCGCTGGCATGATCACGGTATGCGGGTTGCGGTCGCGTTCGACCATCGCGGGGTTGCTCTCCGGGAGACGGTCATGGAGGCGCTACAGGGGCACGAGGTGCTCGATCTCGGCACGCACTCGAGCGAGGTGCGAATCGATTATCCCGACAAGGCCAGGGAGGTCGGTGAGGCGATCCGCGGCGAACGGGCCGAGCGCGGCATTCTCGTCTGCGGGTCCGGCGTGGGTGCAGCAGTGGCCGCGTCCAAGATCACGGGCATCCGGGCGTCGGTCTGTCACGACCTCTACAGCGCCCATCAGGGAGTCGAGCACGACGACATGAACGTTCTCTGCCTCGGCTCCGAGGTGATCGGCGCCTCGGTCGCTGCCGAGCTCGTAGGGGTGTTCCTCGCAGCGAGCTTCGACGGCGGTGAGCGCTACGTGGCCCGACTGGAGAAGGTGGCGATGATGGAAAAGGAGATGAGAGATGGCTGAGTCCCGGCTCGACAAGGTGGCGGCACGGGGGCAGTCGGTCTGGATCGACCTGCTCTCACGGGAGCTCGTCCACTCGGGGCAGCTCGAGCGGATGATCGAGGAGGACGCCGTGACGGGTCTCACCTCGAACCCGTCGATCTTCCAGAAGTCCATCGCAGGCGGCGGCGACTACGACGCCCAGATCAAGGACTGCCTCGAGGACACCAACGACCCGCGTGCGATCTTCACGGCCCTCGCGGTCGACGACGTGCGCAGCGCGTGCGAAGTGCTCCGGCCGGTGTGGGAGCGGACGAACGGCCTTGACGGGTACGTGTCGCTGGAGGTGGATCCGGGACTCGCTCTCGATACCACCGGCACCTTCGACCAGGCGGTCGATCTACACCAGCGGGTTGAGCGGCCGAACGTCTACATCAAGATCCCGGCCACCGAGGAGGGGCTGCCGGCGATCGAGAACTGCATCGCGCGCGGGATCCCGATCAACATCACGCTGATCTTCTCGCTCGAGCGCTATCGCAACGTCGTCTCGGCCTATCTGCGCGGCCTCTATCGCCTCCAGCTCGACGACGGCGACCTCTCGAAGGTCACCTCGGTGGCGTCGTTCTTCGTCTCGCGTCTCGACACCGAGGCCGACGCGCGGCTCGAGAAGCTCGGGAACACCGAGCTCCAGGGGAAGCTCGGGATCGCCAACGCGAGGCTCGCCTACAAGCACTTCCAGGAGGCCTTCCAGGGGCCGGTCTGGGATCGCTTGGCCGAGGACGGTGCGACGAAGCAGCGGCCGCTCTGGGCCTCCACCTCGACGAAGAACCCGGCGTACCGCGACGTGATGTACGTGGAGGAGCTGATCGGCCCGGACACGGTGAACACGATGCCGCTCGAGACGCTCGAGGCCTTCGCCGATCACGGCGAGGTGCGGGGAGACACGGTCCTCGAGCAGCTCGAGGAGGCCGAGCAGTTGCTCCACGACCTGAGGGTCGCCGGCGTCGACTACGACGACGTCGTGGCGAAGCTCGAGACCGAGGGTGTGCAGCGCTTCGCCGATGCCTTCGACGAGCTGATCTCGGGCATCGTGGCCAGGCGAGGCGAGCTGGCGGCGACTTGACGACCGAGCGGCGCGAGCTCGTCGCGCGCATCTGGTCGCGCGACCCCACGGTCTGGACGGGCAAGGCTGAGGCCCGGTGGCTCGGCTGGCTCGACGAGCCGTACCGGATGCGCGACGACGCCGAGCCGCTGCTCCGGCTCGCCGAGGACGTGCTCGACGACATCGACAGCGTCGTGTTGCTCGGGATGGGTGGTTCCTCGCTCGCGCCGGAGGTGCTCCGCCGGGCCAATTCGATCGAGTCGTTCCACGTCCTCGACACGACGCACCCCGGGGCGATCCGCCGCCTGCAGGCGCAGCTGGATCTCTCGCGGACGTTGTTCCTCACCGCCTCCAAGTCGGGCTCGACGCTCGAGACCCGCTCGCACACCGAGTACTTCTGGAAACTCGCCCCGCGGGGCGACCAGTGGGTGGCGATCACCGACCCGGGCTCGGCGCTGGCGGCGCTCGCGGAGGAGCGGTCGTTCGCTGCGGTCGTTCCCGGTGAGCCGACCATCGGTGGACGGTACTCGGCGTTGTCCCAGTTCGGGCTCCTTCCGGCGGCGCTGATGGGCGTCGACGTCACGGCTCTGCTCGACCGTGCCTGCGAGATGGCGGACGCGTGTCGCCTCGACGAGGGGAACCCCGGGCTCGAGCTCGGCCTCTCGCTCGGCGGGGGCTGGCGGGCGGGAGCCGACAAGGTGTGCCTACCGGATGTGGGTGTGTTCGGTCTCTGGGTCGAGCAGCTGCTTGCGGAGTCGACGGGCAAGGAGGGGAAAGGGCTCGTCCCGGCCCCCGGCGAGCAGGGTGGCGCCGCCGACCGTCAGGTGCACGAGGTTCGGCTGCCCGATCCGCTCGAGCTCGGCAGGGAGTTCTTCCGCTGGGAGTTCGCGACCGCGGTCGCCGGGTCGATCCTCGGGATCAACCCCTTCGATCAGCCCGACGTCCAGGCCGCGAAGGACAAGACGAACGAGGTGCTCGCAGCAGGAGACCCGCCGCTCGGGACCGAGGGGTCGCTCGACGAGCTCCTCGAGGGGGCCGCTCCGCCGGACTACGTCTGCCTCCAGGCTTTCGTCGACCCCAGCCCCGAGAACGACGTCCGGCTCGGAGCGTTCGCCCGCTCGCTCGGGGAGAGGACGGGATGCGTCGTCACGCGCGGGTTCGGCCCGAGGTACCTCCACTCGACCGGACAGCTGCATAAGGGCGGCCCGAACACCGGCGTGTTCGTCCAGGTGGTCGAGGAGTACGGGCCCGAGCTGCCGATCCCGGGCAAGCCTTTCGGGTTCGCCCGGCTGATCCGGGCGCAGGCAGCGGGTGACTTCGAGTCGTTGCGCGAGCGCGGCCGGCGGATCGTGCGCCTTTCGATGGAGGAGGTTCCCTGATGCAGCTCGGGATGATCGGTCTCGGTCGCATGGGCGGCAACATGACCCGGCGGCTGGAGCTGGACGGTCACGACATGAAGACCTTCGACCCCGGCATCGAGTCGACCGCGGCGTCGCTCGCCGAGCTTCGTGACCAGCTGGATGCTCCGCGCGCGTTCTGGATGATGGTTCCAGCCGGCAGGATCACAGAAGGAACGTTTCGGGAGCTGCTCGGTCTCGCCGAGCCTGGCGACATGATCGTCGACGGCGGCAACTCGAACTTCCGCGACTCGCAGCGGCGGTACTCGGAGGCGCGCGCGGGAGGCTTCCACTTCGTCGACGTCGGCGTCTCGGGCGGGATCTGGGGGCTCGAGGCTGGCTACTGCCTCATGGCCGGCGGGGATCCCGAGCCCGTCGCCCGGCTGGAGCCGATCTTCCTCTCGCTCGCTCCGTCCGGCGGGTATGCCTACGTCGGCAACGCGGGGGCGGGCCACTTCGTGAAGATGATCCACAACGGGATCGAGTACGGCCTGATGGAGGCCTACGCGGAGGGTTTCGAGGTGCTCGAGCGCTCCGAGTTCGACCTCGACCTGCGCGAGATCGCGGGGATCTGGCGCTACGGGTCGGTGGTGCGTTCGTGGCTGCTCGAGCTCCTGTACGACGCGTTCGAGCTCGAGGGCGGGAAGCTCGAGAAGATCCGCGGGTACGTCGAGGACTCGGGTGAGGGGCGCTGGACGATCGCCGAGGCGATCGCCGAGGATGTACCGGTGCCCGTGATCAGTGCTGCTCTGTTCGCCCGCTTTGCGTCGCGTCAGGACGAGTCGTTCGCGGCGAAGGTGAACGCCGCACTCCGCAACCAGTTCGGCGGCCACGCCGTGAAGCCGGCGGAATGAGCGTCGTCACCGAAGAGCGGAACCCACTGGTCGAGGGGCTGCCTCTGAGGCGGAGGCCGGAGCCGTGCGTGATCGTGGTCTTCGGGGCTTCGGGCGACCTGACCGAGCGCAAGCTCATGCCTGCGCTCTACTCGCTCGCCTTTCGGCGGCTGCTACCAGAGCGCTTCGC
The DNA here is from genome assembly GCA_035517795.1 of Gaiellaceae bacterium. Lineage (GTDB taxonomy): Bacteria > Actinomycetota > Thermoleophilia > Gaiellales > Gaiellaceae > PALSA-600. Next base: position 15,440 of record DATIYE010000145.1, read on the forward strand.
CGTCGTGGGTGTGGCTCGATCGGACGAGTCCGATGACGGGTTCCGTGACGAGATGCGCAATGCCGTCCAGCACTTCGCGCGCGACCCCTTCCGGCAGGAGGTGTGGGACGAGCTTGCCGCCGGCATGCGGTACCTCAAGCTCGACGCCGCCGATACGGCTGCTGCGGACAGGCTGGCCGCGCTGCTCGCCGAGGTCGACGAGGAGCGGGGGACCGGCGGTAACCGCCTCTACTACTTCGCCGTGCCGCCCGGGGCGTTCGAGCCGCTGGTCAGGGTGGTCGCGGCCATCCCGGAGGGTGAAGGCTGGAAGCGACTGATCGTGGAGAAGCCGTTCGGACGTGACCTCGCGTCCGCCCGGGAGCTGAACGCGCTAGTCGGGGAGCACTTCGCTGAGAGCGAGATCTTCCGCATCGACCACTACCTCGGCAAGGAGACCGTGCAGAACTTGCTGGCGCTACGGTTCGCAAACGGGATCTTCGAGCCGGTCTGGAACCGCCAGTTCATCGACCACATCCAGATCACCGTTGCCGAGTCGATCGGGATCGAGGGGCGGGCCGCGTTCTACGAGCAGGCCGGCGCGATCCGCGACATCTTCCAGAACCATCTGCTGCAGTTGCTCGCGATCACGGGAATGGAGCCGCCGAGCGACTTCACGGCCGAGTCGGTGCGCAACGAGAAGGTCAAGGTGCTCCGGTCGCTGCACACGCCGGGCCCGAAGTCGGTCGTCCGCGGACAGTACGGCCGCGGTTTCGTCGAGGGGGTCGAGGTGCCCGGATACCGCGAGGAGGAGGGGGTCGCGCCGGACTCGCAGACCGAGACGTTCGTCGCGGCCAAGCTCTATGTCGACAACTGGCGCTGGGCCGACACGCCGTTCTACGTGCGCATGGGTAAGCGGCTGCCACGCCGGGAGACGACCATCGCAATCCAGTTCAAGCGTGCCCCGCACCCGCCGTTCGAGGAGGCTGCGGTCGAGGGGCTGCGTCCCAACGTGCTGCTGATCCACGTCCAACCCGACGAGGGTCTGTCCCTCGCGATCGGAGCGAAGATGCCTGGGCAGGGGATGTCGATCCGCACGGTTCACATGGATTTCCTTTACGGGAGCGCGTTCCGCGACGGCTTGCCCGAGGCGTACGAGCGGCTGATCCTCGATTCGATGCTCGGCGACGCGACGCTGTTCACACGGTCTGACGAGATCGAGGAGCAGTGGGCGCTCGTCGATGCGATCGTGGCGGGCTGGCAGCGTGACCGGGCCGCATTCCCGAACTACGCGGCGGGGACGTGGGGGCCCCCGTCGGCCGACGACCTGCTCCATCGCGACGGGCGATCGTGGCGGCGCCACTGATGGTCAGCGCCCGGGGGCCGAGCGTCGAGGAATGGTCGGGCGTCGACGTCTCGATCGCCGAGATCGAGGCCGAGCTGCACCGCCTCCGAGCGGGGGTGACCGACGAGGACGGGCGTCCGCAGCAGCGCACGAGCGTGATGACGCATGTCGCGTGGGTGCCGCCCGAATGGCTCGATGCGGCCGAGCGGGTGCTCGAGGGAATGCGGGAGCGGCACCCGTCGCGGACGGTGATCCTCGTGCCCCGGCCGGGCGAGGATGGCGAGGGGGGGATCGACGCCGAGCTGTCGGTCCGGTCGTTCCCGCTTGGTGAGCGCTCGGTCGCCGGCGAGGTGATCGAGCTCTCGCTTCGCGGCGACCGGGCTCTCGCCCCGGCCTCGCTCGTGCTGCCGCTCGCGATCTCGGACCTGCCGGTGTTCCTCCGCTGGCGCGGCGAGCCGCCGTTCGGAGAGACGCAGTGGGACCAGCTCGTCGCCGTCGCCGACCGGGTGGTGGTCGACTCCTCGGAATGGGGCGAGTTGCGCTACGCCGAGCTGGCCGAGTCGTTCGAGCGAAGTGCCGTCTCCGACATCGCGTGGGCGCGGACGGGGTCGTGGCGGGTGGAGCTGGCTGACAGGTGGCCGGCGATCGCGAAGCAGGAGATCGCGATCCGGGGCCCCCGCGCCGAGGCCGCGCTCCTGCGGGGGTGGCTGGCGTCGCGCCTCGGTCGCGAGGTGCTTCCACCCGAGGCCGGAGGCGAGCTCGCGGTGCAACTCGACCGCGAGGATGTCCCGGCACCGAGCGACGGGCCCCTTACTCCGAGCGACCTGCTGAGCGCTGAGCTCGATCGGTTGGCCCGGGATCGCGTGTACGAGGCCGCTGCTCTCGCCGCGACTTCCGTCCGTCAGGGTTAGAAGGGCGCGTCCCGTCGGTCGCCTGGTCTGGAGTCACGCCCCTCGATGAAGGCGATCAGCCTGCGGACGGCGGCAACGGGGTGCCTCCCGAAGTGCTCGAGCAGGGTGGTTTTCGCGACGAACGCCCAGCGGCTCATCGTCCCGATTACGCGCGGGTAGCTGCTCCACCTGTCGAGGCGCGGGTGGAACGTGATCCCTGCGCGGAAGGCGTTGCGTGCGATGAAGCGGACGGAGAGGAGCAGTTGGGCTTCCGACGTGACCCGCTTCGACCAGTAGCGGGCGCTGAACAAATGACCGCGCCGGCCATGACGGCGGTTGAACGTCTGCGCGTAGGTGCCGTTCAGGTACTGCATTCCGCGGCCGAGGTTCGCCTCGGGGGTGGTGACGAGCAGGTGGTAGTGCGTGTCGAGGACGCAGAAGCCCAGACATCTCCAGCCGTAACGCTTGACGGTCTCGGCGAGGGTCTCGACGAGGAGCTGCCTATCGCGGTCGGTGCGCACCATCGCCGCTTCGGCTACCGAGTGGATCGTTACGTGGTAGGTCGATCCGGCCACTTCGTTACGAGGCTGCCGAGCCATCGAGCTCAGCTTGCCTGGCCGTCCCGGCACACACCAGGGATGTGGACGAATGGTTCCACAATCGTTACGGAGGCGTTACGACCCTTCGACCCTTGCGGGGTCTGTCCCCTTCAGGAACGCCACGTCGGTGGGTCGATGCGCCCCAACGTCAGGGGGTCTGTCCCCCCAGGAGCGTCACCGCAACCTCGTGGAGGGCGCCGTTCGTCGTGAGGAAGGAGTGGCCGGGGGCCGTGCGGTCGCCCGTGAAGGTTGAGCAGCGGCCGCCCGCCTCTTCGACGACGAGCTGCACGGCGGCGTAGTCCCAGAGCTGGAGCACAGGGTCGGTGGCGATGTCGATCGCCCCTTCGGCAACGAGGCAGTGCTGCCAGAAGTCGCCGAAGGCGCGGCTGCTCCAGGCCCGCGACGCCAAGGCGGTCCAGCCGGGCGGCATCTCGTGTGCTTCGGTCGTGGACACCACCGCATTCTCGGCGGTGCCGACGGCGGAGACGCGGATTCGGCCGGCGTCGGCCCAGGCGCCCTGGCCACGGGCGGCAGACCAGCGCCTGCCGAGCGCCGGCGCAGACACGACGGCGACATCGAAGCGATCCTCCCGCTCGAGCGCGATCAGCGTCGCCCAGACCGGCACCCCGCGGACGTAGTTCCGGGTGCCGTCGATGGGGTCGACGATCCAGCGGACGGCAACTCCGTCGTCGCCGAGCTCCTCGCCCAGTACGCCCTCCCGCGGTCGGCGGCTCGCGACCAGCTCGCGGATTGCCTGCTCCGCCGCCCGATCTGCCTCGCTGACCGGCGTCAGGTCGGGCTTCGTCTCGACCTGGAGGTCGAGGGCGCGGAAGCGCGGCAGGGTGATCGCGTCGGCGGCGTCCGCTAACTCGTGCGCGAAGAGGAGATCGGGTTCCACGCGACGGCACGCTACCGCGCCAGCGCCGCTTCGAGCACGTGCCCTACCCCGATCACGAGCTCGTCGGCTCCGGGCCGACCGACGATCTGGATCGACGCCGGCAGGCCGTGCTCGGCCTGCCCGCAGGGCAATGCAAGCGCAGGCCAGCCGAGCGCGTTGAACGGAAAGGTGAATTGCGTCAGGGACGCTCGTACCTCGATCTCGTCGACATCTGCGCTCGGTGGGACGAGCGCCAGCGTAGGAACGAGGAGCAGGTCGAACGGCTCGATCGCCGCCAGGATCGTGCGCCGGTACGCGTCGCGCTCGGCCGCCGCTGCGGCCGCCTCCGAGTCGGTGATCGCAAGACACCGCTCGATCTTCGGTGCGATGTTGTCGCCGTAGAGCTCGCCGTGCTCCTCGAACAGGTCCCGGTGGACGTCGCCCACTTCCCGCATGAAGAGTCTCGAGATTCCGCCGGCGAGCGGCAGCTCGATCTCACGAGCGAGCGGGAAGAGCGCCGCAGCCTCCCGGACGCGTTCACTCACGAGCCGATCCGAGAGAGCGCACCACGCTACTCCCGCCCGCACCGCGGCAAGCTCGGCAGGGGCAGCCGCAAACCCCGGCACGAGCGCCGACATCATCGCTTCGCAGCCCGCCACGTCCCGGGCCATCGGTCCGGCGTGGTCGAAGCTCGGCGCGAGCGGGAACACCCCTTCTGTCGGGACGAGTCCAAACGTCGGCTTGAAGCCGGTGATCCCGCAGCACGCCGCGGGGATCCGGATCGAGCCGCCGGTGTCTGTCCCCAGGGCGGCGTCGGCGAGCCCCGCGGCCAGCGCCGCCGCAGATCCGCCGCTCGATCCGCCGGCCGTGCGCCCCGGCGCGAGCGGGTTCGGGACGGTTCCGTAGTGGCGGTTCTGCGACGTCACCCCGTAGGCGAACTCGTGCAGGTTCGTCTTCCCGACGTTGACGTACCCCGCTGCCTGGAGGCGCCGAACCGCCTCCGCCGTCTCCGAGGGCACGTGATCGGAGAACACAGCCGACCCGTATGTCGTTCGCACCCCGGCGGTGTCGAACAGGTCCTTGACGGCCAGCCGCACTCCGGGCGGCGCGGCGAGTTCCGTGATGAAGACGCCGTCCAGCGGCTGACCTGCTAGAGCTTCAGCGCGGCGATCCCGACGACGAAGGTCCCCACGAAGAGCACGAGGAAGACGATCGTCAGGGCGATCGACAGACGGACGTTCTTACGAGACAGCTCCGGGCTCGGCCCGACGGCGTCATGCATCAGATCGGGTGGGTGCGTCGCCATCAGATGACCGAGTCCAGAGCCATCGCGACGAAGAGCAGCGCCAGGTAGAGCATCGAGAAGTGAAAGAGCTTCACCGCGTGCGGGCGCGTCGTCTGCCGCCAGAGCGCGAAGGCCATCCACGCGAACACGGCACCGAGCGTCAGCGCTGAAACCCCGTAGAACAGCCCGAAGATCCCGAATGCGACGGGAACCAGCGTAGCGGTGACGAGGGCGACCGAGTACCACGCGATCTGCCGGGCGGTCTCGCGCTCGCCTCTGACGACCGGCAGCATCGGGACCCGGGCGTTCGCGTAGTGGTCACGGATCATCAGCGCGAGCGCCCAGAAGTGCGGCGGCGTCCAGAGGAAGACGATCCCGAACATCGCGAGCGCCGCCCAGCCCAGATGCCCCGCACTTGCGGCGTACCCGACGAGAGGGGGCACGGCGCCCGCAGCGCCGCCGATGACGATGTTCTGCGGCGTCGAGCGCTTCAACCAGCGCGTGTAGACGATCACGTAGAAAGCGTTGCCGGTCAGGGCAAGCAGCGCGGTCGGCAGGTTGACGAGCGAGTCGAGCAGAACGAACGAGAGCGCCGAGAGGGCGATCCCGAACTCGAGTGCCCGTTCGGGCGCGATCCTCCCCGACGCAACCGGCCGGCCGGCCGTCCGAGTGCCCATCAGCTTGTCGATGTCCCGGTCGAGGTAGTGGTTCAGGGCCGCGGCACCGCCGCAGGCGAGGGCGAGGCCGATCATCGTCGCCGCGAAGATGTCCCATGACGGCACCCCGGAGGCGCCGACGAACACCGCCGCCCCGCCTGTCAGCAAGAGCAGCGACATGACGCGCGGCTTCGTCAGCGTCACGTAGTCGCGGAGGTCTCCGGCCGGGCCGACGACACCCCGAAAGGCCTGGGCGGCGAGGACGGAGGTGGCCGCGAAGGCGAGCGCTGCAGCGGCGAGGTGGATGTTGCGGGCGGTGAGGAGTGCGGCGAGACCGAACAGCCCGAGCGCGACGACCGTCGTGGGGAGCAGGCGCCTCGCGGAGACCCAGGCAACCACGACCAGCCCAACGAGCGGCGGCAGAGCCAGACCGGAGAGTAGGCGGTGGGCCGTGTTCCAGCCGGCGGCGCCTGACACGACGGCGAGCGCCGTCGCGGCCGTGGCGCAGACGGCGAGCAGCCGCCCCCAGGGTCCGACGGTCACAGGCGCCCCTCCTGGGTGAGCCGCCGCCGCAGGTCGCGGAGCGGGCGCGCGCTGATGATGTAGGGCACGCGGTCGAAGTTCCACGGGGGCGGGGGCGAGGTCGCATACCACTCGAGCGTGTCGGCTTGCCACGGGTCGTTGGTCGCCCTCCGTCCATGCCGCGTCGTCTTGATCACGTTCACCAGGAACACCGTCATCCCAACCGCCATCGTGAAGGCGCCGATTGTCGAGATCAAGTTGTAGACCTCCCAGATGCCCCCCTCAGGGTACGTGTAGATGCGCCGCCGCATGCCGAGCAACCCGAGGAAGTGCTGGGGCATGAAGGTGAGGTTGAAGCCGATGAAGACGAGCCAGAAATGGAGCTTCCCGAGCCGATCGTCGAGTAGCCGGCCGAAGATCTTCGGCCACCAGTAGTAGAGCCCGCCGAAGATCGCGAACATCGACCCTCCGAAGAGGACGTAGTGGATGTGCGCGACGACGTAGTAGGTCTGTGTCAGCTGCCAGTCGACCGGAAACGCTGCCAGGAAGATCCCCGAGAGCCCGCCGATCGTGAACAGCCCGATGAACCCGAGCGCCCACAGCATCGGCGTGTCGAACGAGATGTTCCCCCGCCAGAGCGTCGCGAGCCAGTTGAAGATCTTGACGCCGGTCGGCACGGCGATCACCATCGACGAGATCATGAAGAACGAGTCGACCCGGGTGGGGAGCCCGACCGCGAACATGTGGTGGCCCCAGACGAGGAAGCCGAGGAAGGCGATGCAAACCGTCGAGAGCGCGACTGCCTTGTAGCCGAAGATCGGCTTACGGGCGAACACTGGGATGATCTCCGAGATGATCCCCATCGCCGGTAGCACCATGATGTAGACCTCGGGATGCCCGAAGAACCAGAAGACGTGCTGGTAGAGGATGGGGCTGCCGCCGTGCTCCGGGTTGAAGAAGTTCGTGCCGGCGTGCCGGTCGAGGAGCATCATCGTCAGACCGGCCGAGAGCGCCGGCAGTGCCAGCAGGAGCAGCCAGGCGTACGTCAGCACCGTCCAGACGAACAGCGGCATCCGCGTCCACGTCATCCCGCGGGCCCGCATGTTCGTGATCGTCACGATGAAATTGACCGCCCCGGCTAGCGACGAGAGCGTCAGCACGTGCAGCGACAGGATCCACAGATCCTGCCCGCGTCCGGGCGAGTGGAGCGTTGATAGCGTCGCGTAGGAGGTCCATCCGGCCTGCGCTGCGCCGCCCTTGGCCTCGAAGCTGAGTAGGAGGATCAGCCCGCCGAGCAGGTAGAGCCAGTAGGAGAGGGCGTTCAGCCGCGGGAATGCCATGTCGCGGGCGCCGATCATCAGCGGCACGAGGTAGTTCCCGAAGCCGGCGAGGATCGGGACGATGACGAGGAAGATCATCGTCGTGCCGTGGATCGTGACCGCCTGGTTGTAAGCGCTCCCGGTCATGAACGTCTCGTCGGGCGTCGCCAGCTGGTAGCGGATCAGGAGTGCGAGCAGGCCGCCGAAGGCGAAGAACCCGAGCGCGGTCATGATGTACAGGATCCCGATCCGCTTGTGGTCGACCGTGGTCAGCCACGAGGTCAGGCGCCCTTCCTTCCAGTCGGAGCGGTAAGCGGTGACGGGCGTCTCGGCGTTAGCCGCCATTCGACCCCTTCACGAGCGCCGTGGTGTACTTCACGAGCGCGGTGATCTGATCGTCGGTCCAGTCGCTGCCGACGGCTGGCATCTTCCCGACGCCCTCCCTGAGGATCGTGCTCAGGTCCTTCGCATTGGTCAGGACCGGGTTGTCGCCGAGCGCCGGGCCGATGTAGGCGCTGTCGAGCCGGTGGCAGACCGCGCAGACGTTCTGCCACTCCTCCTGGCCGAGCTCGATGCTCGCCGGATTCGACGCCCGCTCGTCGATGAACTGCAGGTAGTGAGCACGCGGCACGACTTTGACGGTCCCCAGCATCATCGTGTGCTGGATCCCGCAGAGGTCGGAGCAGCGGGCGGCGTACTCACCGGCCGGCGCCTCGAACCAGGTGTGGTTCGTGCGCCCCGGGATCGCGTCGATCTTCCCGCCGAGCGCAGGTACCCACCAGCTGTGCAGCACGTCGGTGTCGGGTGCGAAGACGTCCTCGTTGACGACGTCGTCGGCGGGGGCGATCATCGTGCCAACCGAGATCGCGCCGTTCGGGTAGTGGAACATCCAGTAGAACTGGCGTCCCTCGACCTTGATCGTCGTCTGGTCGGCCGCCGTTGCTGCCGGGGCATCGGCGATCGACGGCAGCTTGACGAAGATGAACCCGGCGATGAGAGCAAGAACCACCACCGGAACGACCGTCCAGAGCACCTCGAGCCTGGTCGAGCCGTGCAGCTGCAGGCCGTCGTCGTAGCGTCCCCGCTTGCCGCGCCTGTACTTGATGATGAAGGCGATCAGCACGCCCTCGACCCCGAAGAAGATGAAGGCTGCGAACAGGAGCACGAACTCGTAGGCCTCGCGCGTGTGGTTCGCGTTCGGCGAGCTGGGCGCCACCGGAAGGGTTCCCCCGTTTCCGGCGATGGCCGTTCCGACGAGCCAGAGCATGCCCGCGCACGCGATTCCAAGTACGAGGGCTTTCCGACGCACGCGGTGGCATCGTATAGAGGGTGGAGAGCCGAACGCGGATCGATCTGCCCGCCCACGTCACGCGGCCGTTCGAGGTGTACGTGAACGGCGTCGCCCAGGTCGAGGGCACCGACTTCGAAACGGTCGGCTCGAGCCTCGTCTTCTCGCGGTCGCTCGAGCGGGAAGCGCCGCTCGGCTTCTGGCGCTGGATGCGGATGGCCCTCGGTGTCGCCGGCACCTACCGGCGCAACGACACGATCGACGTCGTGTACAGCCGCGACGGCCGCCGGTTGGTTGCGTCGTTGGCGGCGCCTGCGGCCGCGCCGCCCGGCGATTCAGCGAGCTAAGCTCGTTCCATGACACGTCGCGGCTCGTGGCCGGGCGGAGCGTGGAGCGCGCTCGCGGGCCGCGGATTCGTCCTCTTCCCGGCCGCTGCCTACGCGGTGCACCAGCTCCGCTACGAGCTCGGCTACGGCTCGGGCTCGGCGAACGCCCTCACCGCGCAGGGTCACGGCTACCTTGACTCGCTGGCGCCGTGGATCGCGGTTCTGCTCGCGCTCGGCATGGGATCCTTCCTCACGAGACTTGCCCGGGCGGCCGCGGGGCGCCCCACCCGGGAGCAGCGCCGGTCCTTCGCTGCGCTCGCGGCAGTCGCCTGGGCGCTCCTCTTCGCCGCCTACGCGGTGCAGGAGTGGCTCGAGGGGATCTTCGCCGTCGGTCACCCGGCTGGTCTCGCGGGGATCTTCGGCCACGGCGGCTGGTGGGCGATCCCGCTCGCGGGAGCCGCCGCGATCGTCGTCGCTGCGGTGCTCTGGCTCGCCTCGGTGGCGATCGAGGTCGTCTCGAAGCCGACGATCAGGATCGCGATCGCAGCCAAGCTGGCGTCCGTACGCCCCGAGGCCGTGAGTCTCGCCAGGCTCTCCCCGCTCGCCCGCTGCCTCGCGGGCCGGGCGCCTCCGGGAACGCTTCTCGCGGCACGCGGCTAGCGACGCCGCCTCACGTTCCCGTTCGGCAACGAAAGGAGAGTCCATGCGCGGGCCGTTACGGCTCCGCACCGTCGTGCCCGTTGCGCTGGCAGCGCTGGTGTTGCCTGCGCAGGCCGTCGCCCACGGGCGGGGAGCAACGATCGCGCTCGACTACCGGCTCGCGCTCGATCCCGCAACGCGTGCGCTTCCGGGCGTCCACGTGCGGGTGCTCGACGGCGACCGGGATTTCGGGATCGGCGTCGATCCCGGCGTCCGGCTCGTCGTCCTCGGCGCGCTCGGCGAGCCGATGCTGCGGCTAGACGGTCACGGCGTCTGGGTCAACGCCAGCTCTCCGACGGCGACGGCCGACCGTCTGATCGGCACGGGCAAGCACGGCTGGATCCGGGTGAGTGGAGGGCGCACCGTCGCCTGGCACGACCACCGCCTCGCGCCCCCGCCGGTGAGCACCGTCGGGGCGGTGGGACGGTTCACCGTTCCGGTGGACATCGACGGGCACAAGGCCGCGATCTCGGGCACGTTCTTCCGCGTTGCCCGGCCGGCCGTCTGGCCCTGGGTCATCGCGGCCGCGGGCCTCGTCGTCGCGATCGTCGTCGCGGTGCGTCGCCGCTCGCTGAGGGCGTCCTTGACGATCGGGCTCGGGACGGCCTCCGGGCTGGCTGCGCTCCTGCTCGTCACCACGTTCGCAGCCCGGGACGCCCCGACCGGTGGAGTCGCGTGGCTCCAGCTCGGCGGTGCGATCGCCGTCGCCCTCGTGCTCGCCGCGTTGCTCGTGCGTCTGCGCGGACGAGCGCGGGTGCACGCGGCCGGGGTGGTAGGCGCGGTTGCGGCCGCCGTCAGCATCAGCTCGCTGCCCGTCTTCTGGCACGGCGTCGTCATCTCCACCCTGCCGGCGGTCGCGGCCCGGGGGCTGTGCGTCCTTTCCGTCGCCGGGGGAGCTGCCGCGGCCGGCCTGAGCTTCCTGCCGGACTTCGATGAGCCCGTGCGGGTGCGGAGGCCGCTCCCGCGATGAGATCGCTGCTTGCAGCCGCCGTCCTGGTGGTGCCGCCATCGGTCCATCCGTGGCCGGTCGGGCCAGGCCCGCGCTTCACGCCTCCGCCGCGGACCGTCGCAGCGCCGGCTTCCGGGCTCGGCTGCACCGCTGCGGGACCGACGTTCCGCGTCCACCTGGAGCTGTTCGTCGATCGGAAGGTCGTGATCGTCCCGGCGGGCATCGGCGTTGCCGACCCGTCCACGCGCGCGGGTGCCACCGTGATGCCCCAGGGCTGCACCTACCCCGTGTACACCGTTGCGCCCGACGGGGTCGTCCGGGTCGCGTGGGGTTCGAACCTGCACCTCGCCGACTTCTTCCATGTGTGGGGACAGACCCTCGGGCCGCACCGGCTTGCCTCGTTCTCCTCGCCCCGTCCGCTCCGCGCCTACGTGGGCGGCAAGCTCGTTCGCGGCCCGGCCGGTGCGATCCGGCTCACTCCGCACGCTCAGATCGTGCTCGAGCTCGGCGCCTATGTTCCGCCGCATCCCTTCTTCCTCTTCGCTGGAGGTGACTCGTGAAGCCGTTCGCTGCCCTGGGAGCCCTCGCGGGGCTCCCATTGCTCACCGCCGCGTGCGGCGGAGGCTCGGCGACCGTGCAGGCGCCGACCGTGCAGCCGGCTGCGGTCTACCGGCTCGTCCACTTCCAGCCGTCCGGCCCCGTCGAGCCGGGCAAGCCGGTCAAGGTGTCGTTCGAGATCGAGCAGCCGAACGGGAAGCCGCTTACCCGCTTCAAGACCGGGCCCGGTCCCCATACCGGCGTCCACCTGATCCTCGTGCGGAACGACCTCGCCTACATCATCCATCAGCATCCGCCGGTCGGGGGACAGACCACGATCTCGAAGACGGTCGTGTTCCCGGCTCCGGGGCCCTACCGGATGGTCGTCGACGTCTACCCGGCGGCGGCACAGCAACAGATCAATGCCAACTTCCAGCTGTTCGGCTCGGTGCGCGTCAAGGGCGCCTACAGGCCGAAGCCCCTTCCTCCGCCTGCGAGCACTGCGACGGTGGGCGGCTACCGCTTCGCACTGCACGGGGCCGACCACCTGAAGGCGATCGAGCCGGCGCTCGTCACGGTGAACGTGACAGGGTCCGGCGGCGCTCGGCCCACCTTCACACCGTGGTTCGGAGCTCTCGCACACGCAATCTTCTTCCGCAACGGAAGCCTCGACTACTTCCACACCCACGTGTGCGCGCCCGGTGTCAGCGGGTGCACGAGCGTGCTCGGGCCGGCCAAGGTGACGGGCACCTCGACCACCCCCGGAAAGCTCAAGGTCGGCGTCCTCGTCCCTGCAGCGGGCACCTGGCGCCTCTTCCTGCAGTGCCAGATCGACGGGAAGGTGCTGACCGTTCCCTTCACGCTCGAGGTTCACTGAACGTGCGGCTCGGGCGGCCGTCGGCGTGGGTCCTCACGACCGTGCTCGTGGTGCTTGCCACGAGGACGATCGTGTACGCGCTGGCGCCCCAGTCGGTCCTGCTCGCCGCGCTGGCCCACGACGAGGTAGGCCCCGACGTCACGGTTCCGCTCGTGGTAGGGACGCTGTCGGCCGCCGTCGCCTCCGCGGCCGTTCTGTGGCTCGCGGCGACCGCTGTCCGCGAACGGCTGCTGATCGAGGGCCGCAGGCTCGTTGCGGTTCCGCGGCTCAGGCCGCTGCGCCTGGCCGGCCGTGCGGTCGCGCTCTTTCTCGTCGCCTCGTTCGCCTTCGCGATGCTCGAGTCGTACATCCACTGGCGCGAGGGCCTCGGCTGGCACGGTCTTCGCTGCCTCGTCGGGCCTGTGCACCGTGACGCGATCCCGGTGCTCGCGGGTCTGTCCCTCCTCGCCGTTGGCGTCCACGGGGCGATCGAGCACCTGCTCGCCTGGGCGCGGCGGCTGTTCGCGCAGCTGACAGCCCGCCTCGCGTCGGTGCAGGGCCACCGTCCGTCTCCGCTCCGGCCGGGACTCCTTCGCCCACGGCTCGTCGTGTCCGGGAACGGCGCGCGCGGCCCACCGCTCGTTCACCGTCCCTGTCCTGGCATGTCGCTCTGAAGGGAGACGACGAACGGTGAACCTTCAATTCCGAGGCAGGCACCGCCTGGCGGTCGGCCTCGCATCAATGGGCGCTGCGCTGGTCCTCGCGGCGGCGGCGTCGGCGCACGCGCGGCTCAGCCCCCCGGTTTCGCTCTCGAACACGCTCCAGCTCTACAGCCTCGCGATTCCGACCGAGAAGGAGAACGCATTCACGACCAAGATCGTCCTGACCGTGCCCAAGGGATTCTCGATCGACTCGTTCGTCCCCAGCCCGGGCTGGAGCCGCGTTCTCCAGCAGACCGGCTCTGGTGACAGCGCAGTGATCCAGAAGGTGACCTGGGCCGGAGGGCACGTCCCGACCGAGGAGGACTCGCTCTTCCAGTTTCTCGGCGAGCCGGCCTCGAACGGCACCTACACGTTCCAGGTGGAGCAGACGTACTCCGACGGGTCGATCGTCAACTGGGCGGGCTCGGAGTCGTCCGCCAATCCAGCGCCGACGATCTCCGCCAAGAGCTCGCTCGGCGGAGGCGGAACTCCAACCCTGACGATCGTCGCGCTCGTCGTCGGCGCGATCGGCGTGATCCTCGGCGCGGTCGCCTTGTTCACGGGCGGCGGCAGCGGGAAGAGACAGCTCGCATGACCCGCCGGGGGCGGGGTGGCCTGATCGTTCTCCTTGCGGTGGTGGCGCTGGCGGCGCCCGCCGCCGCGTCGGCGCACGCCTACCTGATCAAGACGTTCCCGTCGGCGAGCACGATCCTCGACACCCCGCCCCCGGATGTGGCCCTGACCTTCGACGAGGCGGTCGAGCCGCGCTTCGCGATCATCTCCGTCACCGACAAGGAGGGTCACCAGCAGGCGACCGCCTCGCCCAGCAGGTCGCCCTCGAACCCGGACACGCTCGTCGTGCCGTTGAAGCCCCACCTTCCGGAAGGGTGGTACCTCGTCTACTGGCGGGCGATCTCGGTCGACGGCCACCCGGTGCAGGGCGCGTTCACCTTCGCGGTCGGGCCGAATCCCGGGCCCTCACCGCAGTTCGTGATCCCGCACATCGCCTCCTCGGCGACGACGCCTCAGCTCGTCGTCGCCAAGTGGTTCGTCTTCATCACGGTGATGCTGTCGGTCGGCTTGCTCTGCATGCGCCTCGCGATCGCGAGGCCGGTGCTGCGCCGCGTCGAGGGCACCCGGCTCAGGGCGGTCACGCTCGCCTTTGCGCTGACCTCCACGCTCGCCCTGCTTGCAGTACCGATCTATCTCGAGGAGGCGACGGCGATCGACTCGTTGCGTTCGTTCTCCGACGTCGGTGCACTCGTCCCGCTCTGGCGGACGACCGCCTTCGGGCGGAGCTACGTCGATCTCGAGTGGTGCCTCCTGCTCGTCTGCCTCGCGGCCTGGATCGCGATCTGGGTCGACCGGCCTGACCGCGAGCACCGCTCGATCGCCGAGATCCTGGCCGGGCTCGGAGTCGTGGGAGCCGCCGCGGCCGTACTGGTCGTGCCCGCTGCGGCCGGTCACGCCGCCCAGACCTCCCCTCGCGGCCTCGCTGTGGCTCTCGACTGGCTGCACGTCTCGAGCGGCTCGATCTGGATCGGCGGCCTCGCCGGCCTGCTCCTGATCTGGGGAACCCAGCCGTCGGGAACCCGTATATCGGCGCTGTCCGTCGTCGTGCCGCGCTTCTCGAACGTCGCGTTCGTGTCGGTGATGCTGCTGCTCGGCTCGGGCGTCTGGGCCGCAGTGCTGCACCTCCCGATCCTGTCGGCGCTCTGGACCACCTCCTACGGCCAGGCGATCATGGTCAAGGCGACCCTGCTCGCGTGCGCGATGCTCCTGGCCGCGGTCAATCTCGTGCGCACGAAGCCACGCCTTGCGGCGGTCCGCACCCGTCCCGAGCTCGGCCCGTCCGCTGCCTCGCTTCTTCGCTACCTCGTGTCGGGAGAGGTGCTCCTCGTCACCGGTGCGATCTTCGCCGCCGCGGTGCTCACGAGTCTCGCCCCGCCCTCGAAGTTCCTCGCCAACGAGGGATCGGCCCTCGCCAAGGTTGGGCCGGGCAAGGTCGCGGCAATCGTCCACCAGGACGGGTATACGCTGAAGGTGCTCGTCGACCCGAACAAGGCGGCCGCCCCGAACACCTTCGCGCTTCAGATCACGAAGGACGGCCGGCCGGTCACCGGGGCCGACGTCACCGCAACCTTCGAGATGCTCGACATGGAGATGGGAAGCCAGGAGTACCAGCTCTCCGAGACCTCGCCGGGCGTCTACTCGCGTCTGACGCCGGCGCTCGTGATGGTGGGCCACTGGGGTCTCTCGTTCTCCGTCACTCCGAAGGGTGGCGAGCCCTTCACCGTGCTCGTCGTCGACCACGCCACCGGATGACGGCCTCTCCTGGACTCCGCCTGTTCTGCTCGGTTGTGGCCCTCGCAGCCGGCTCGGGCGCGGTTCTGATCGCGATGCTTCTGCTCAGGAGCGCCCTCGGATGAGGATCGCCTTCATGCCGGCGGCCGTCGTGCTCGCGCTTGCCTGCGCCGTCCCGGCGCTTGCCGACGGCGATCCGGCGAGCGACTACCTGCTCGCGCAGTCGACCTTCCTCTCACCCTACGACGGGCACATCCCCGCCGCCGAGGCGAACCGTCTCGTCGCGATGCTGAAGAGCGCCAAGGAGCAGGGCTTTCCCCTCAAGCTGGCGGTGATCGTGACCCGCTACGACCTCGGGGCGGTGCCGATCCTCTTCCGTCGGCCGCAGACCTACGCGAAGTTCCTCGCCGAGGAGGACTACTACTACTGGCGCGATGAGCTGCTGGTCGTGATGCCGAACGGCTACGGGCTCTACAAGACCAAGAACCTCCCCGTGGCCGACAAGGCGGTGATCGCCAAGCTTCCGGCGGTGAGCTCGACAAGCGGCGCCGAGCTCGCGACTGCAGCCGAGCGCGCCCTGACGGCCCTCGCCGCCCGGCGGGGCCTCACGCTCGCGACCTCGAGCTCGAAGCCGCAAGGCAGCTCGGTCTGGGTCGAGCGCGGCGAGATCATCGGGGGAGCCGTGCTCGTCTGTTTCGCCGTGATCGGGGGCAGGATCCTCTGGCGGCACCGGGCAGGAGTGCGGCGATGACCGTCGAGAACGGGTCCACGCAGCCTCAGCGGCCCCGGATCCAGCTCGGCCCGGGCCGGCCGGCGTTCACTGCCCGCACCCGGCTCGCGATCATGCTCGTGCTCGGCGCCGCGCTCGCCGTCGCCGTCGTCGCGGGGGTGGTCCTCGCCTCGAGCACCAGGCACGCGACGCCTCACGCGGTCACCATCCCGGTCGCCGACCGGAGCGCCTCGCCGGCTCTGATCCGCGCCGCGGAGGCCGTCGGGTTCCATCCCAACTCGGTCGCGGGGGCCGGCGCGGTCGAGGGGCAGCCGTTGCAGACGCCCATCCCGCACGCTGCGCGCGGCCTCCTCCCGGTCGGCTCGGTCGCCCCGCCCTTCACGCTCCGGACGCCGGTCGGCAGGCAGGTGAGTCTCGCGTCGCTTCGCGGGAAGGCGGTGCTGCTCGAGTTCTTCGCCACCTGGTGTCCCCACTGCGCCGCCGAGGCCCCCCACGTGAAGGCGATGTTCGACCGCCTTCCCCACGACCAGTTCGCGTTCCTCGCCGTGAACGGTGACAGCGAGGACGCGGCAAGCGTGCTTGCCTTCCACATCTGGTTCGGGCTGCCGTTTCCGGCGCTGCTCGATCCGGGGACAGACCCGGGGACGTTCCATACGCCCGGCGCGCCCGGACCGGTATCGAGCGCCTACAAGCTGAACGTCTTCCCCACGTTCTATGTGATCGACCCGCACGGCAGGATCGCGTGGTCCGCGGTCGGCGAGCAGCCGGACGCGCTGCTGCTGCACCAGCTCCGGCACGCCGCTCTCTCGGGCTGATCCGCCCCGCCGACCCGGGCGGTTTGCCCGCTACCGTTGAAGGATGCCCGGAGGACGCTCAGGCGGCTTCACACCGCGCGAGAAGGTCGTTCGCACCGCAGACAAGAAGCTGCGGCGGGCCAACCTGCGCCGGATCGGGCGCCTCTTCCGCGGCTACTGGGCCAAGCTGTCGATCGTCACGGCGCTGATCGTCCTCGCGTCGGCTCTCGGAGTCATCCCGGCGTTCCTGCTGCGGGCCGTGATCTCGCAGGCGTTCACGCCGACCGACGGCGGCAAGCACGTAACGGTCGACCTCCACCTCCTGACGCTGCTCGTGCTCGGGATGATCGCGATCTCGCTCATCACCGGGGCCTTCGGCGTCGTCCAGTCGTACCTCTCGACGCAGGTCGGCCAGAGCGTCATGCACGACCTCCGCACCGGCGTCTACAGGCACCTTCAACAGCTCTCGCTCGCATTCTTCACGAAGACCCGGACCGGCGAGGTCCAGAGCCGGATCGCCAACGACATCGGCGGCGTCGACAACGTCCTCACGTCGACTGCGACCTCGGTGATGTCGACCGTCACCACCGTTGCGGCGACCGTCGTCGCGATGTTCCTGCTCGACTGGCAGCTCGCTGTGATTGCACTTGCGCTGATGCCGATCTTCGTGCTGATCACCCGCCGTGTCGGCTCGGCGCGTCAGAAGATTGCCACCACCCGGCAGGAGTCGATGGCCGACATCTCCTCGCTCGTCCAGGAGTCGCTGTCGGTCTCGGGGATCCTGCTCGGCAAGACGATGGGGCGCTCTTCGGAGCTAGCGGAGCGGTTCGAGGGCGAGTCGAACCGCCTCGCCGACCTCGAGGTCAGAAGCCGCATGACGGGCCGCTGGCTGATGCAGTCGATCCAGATGACCTTCGCGATCATGCCCGCCCTCATCTACTGGTTCGGCGGGCTCGAGGTCCAGCGCGCCGGCGGCACCGCGTCCTACGCCACCGTCGCGACGCTGGTGTCGTTCACCACCCTGCAGGTGCGCCTGTTCGCCCCGATCGGGAGCCTGCTCAGCATCTCGGTCGACGTCCAGAGCTCGCTCGCGCTGTTCGACCGGATCTTCGAGTACCTGGACCTGCCGATCGACATCGCGCCTGGGACCCGGACGCTCGAGAGTGTTCGCGGCGAGGTCAGGCTCGACGACGTCTGGTTCCGTTACGGCGACGGCCCCTACGCGCTGGAGGCGGTCGACGTAACCGTCCTGCCCGGGACGACGACGGCGATCGTCGGCGAGACCGGAGCGGGGAAGACGACCGTCGGCTACCTCGTCTCGCGCCTCTACGACCCGAGCAGGGGGAGGGTGACGATCGACGGGATCGACATCAGGGACCTCTCGTTCGAGTCGCTCGCAGCCACGGTGGGCGTCGTCTCGCAGGAGACCTACCTCTTCCACGCGACCGTGCGCGAGAACCTTCGCTTCGCGAAGCCCGACGCGACCGACGAGGAGGTCGAGCAGGCCGCCCGTGCGGCGCAGATACACAACCTGATCTCGTCGCTCTCGGAGGGATACGAGACGGTCGTCGGCGAGCGCGGCTACCGGTTCTCGGGCGGCGAGAAGCAGCGGATCGCGATCGCGCGCGCGATCCTGCGCAATCCACCGATCCTCGTGCTCGACGAGGCAACCTCCGCGCTCGACACGCAGACGGAGCGCGCAGTTCAGGAGGCGCTCACCCGCCTGGTCGAAGGCCGCACTACGATTGCGATCGCTCACAGGCTCTCGACCGTGCGGGACGCCGATCAGATCGTCGTCCTCGATGGGGGCCGCGTGGTCGAGACCGGCGCCTACGATGAGCTTCTGGCTCTCGGCGGCCGGTTCGCAGCGCTAGCCGCGCGTGATGCCGACAGCTTCGACTCCGTCGACGCCGAGGTCGAGATCGCCGAGCTCGCCTAGCAAGGGCGCTTCTTGCCGGTCCGCGTGTCCTTGCAGCTAACACCGACCGTCTTCGTGCTCACGCTGCCGATGGTCGGGTCGATCGTCTCCTGAAGCTGGAAGACGCCCTCGGCGTGCTGGGAGGCGACCGTGAAGTGGGCGACGCAGTGGCCGCTCTTGCCGCTCTTCGCGATCGTGCATTTGACCGTTGTGATCTTCAGGCCGGGGTTGCTCTTCGTGTAGTACGCCTGCATAGATTTCTTCAGCTGCTTGGCGAGCGCCTGCGCGGGCGTCATCGCACTCGCGGCGGCCGACAGCGCGAGCGCAGCCGTCAGGGCGAGCGCCGCTGCCCTCAGCACTGGAGCTTCTTGCCCGTCTTTGCGTCGGAGGTGAGCACCAGTGGCCCGGCGCGGAGCAGGACGAGGGGCGTTTCGAGGCCCATCGAGCTGATGGTAGCCCGGTCGCTCGACCGGGGGATTTTGCGCTCGGCACCTTCAATTCGCCCCACGCGGGGCCTACGCTTCCAACGTGGCTGCGGTTCCCAGTGCGGAGTACAGGAGGCGGTTCGGAGCCGATCAAGCCGAGCGGCTCCTCCGGCGCGCCGGTTTCGGCGCCAGGCCGGGCGCTACCTCAGGTCGGAGTTCGGCCGACGCGTGCAGGAGAATGCTTCGAATGACACCGACCACGGCTTCGGCGGACTCGGCTTTCTCATCGGGACGAAGGCGAGCAGACAGATGATCGGTTCGTTCCGGGGCATCACCGGCAGCCTCCAGCCGGCGGCCGACTCTAGGGCCGTCTGCTCGAAGATCCTGGCCGCCGTCGTCGCCGGCGCGGTGCTGGCGGTCATGCCCACCGCCTCCGCCGGCGCGAAGCCGTTCCCGACCCGTGTCCAGGTGACCGCGAAAGAGTTCTGGTACGCCTTGTCGAGTCGGTCCGTGAAGTCCGGGCCGGCGGTGATCGAGTTCGTCAACTTCGGTGAGGACCCTCACGACATGCGTGTCCAGAAGGTCGGCGGCGGCAAGGTCTACGGGACGCCGATCGTCCAGCCAGGCGACCACTACGACCTCAACGTCACGCTCGCCCCCGGCCGCTATCAGCTCTGGTGCAGCATCTCCAACCACCGCCAGCTCGGCATGGAGGCGACGCTGATCGTCAAGCCGCGGAAGTAGGGCCGACGCCGGGGGTGGCCCGGCGCCGGCCGACCCCTATTGGAGTCACCGTTACCTCAGAAACGGCTGGACCGCGGCGGTCGCCTGGGCCGCCGTCAGGACTTTCGGCAGGTTCGGCGCGGGGACGACCGAGCCGGCGGCGATGTTGGTGAGGACGCTCAGGTGGCGCGACTCGCAGGCGCCGATCTCGGCAGCGACGCCCTTCAACTCGTTGCTGGAGAGCGCGGTGACGGCACCCATGTAGGCGCCGACGAAAGCGGTCTCGAGCGCCTGACCGAGGGTGCCGACCGACTTGCGCGAGGCGAAGGAGCCGCTCGGGTACGTGAACTTGAGGCCGTCCGGGGTGGCCTTCCCGAGCACGCCCTTCAGCGCTGCGTAGTGGGCCTGCTCGTTGGTCCTCGCGCCGGCGAGGTAGGCGAGCTCGTCACCCTTGAGCTGGTCCGAGGCGATCGCGTGGCCGTAGAAGTCGATCGCCAGCAGCTCGGCGATGGCGGCGAGCTTCGCGATGTCGGTGTCGCTGGCGGCTGCGCCGAAGGCTGTGCCCTCTGCGACGCCGAGGACGAGGCCGCCTGCGACCAGGGCGAGGCCGCCCTTGGAACCGCGGGCGAGGAACTGTGCACGAGTGGTGCCGCTCATATCGGAACCCTCCTTGGCGGTCGTGCCCGCGGACGCGAGCGCCGCTGATTCGCTGCGGACCCCGTTCCGGTTCGGACCGCAACAAACCGGGGTCTGGCACCGATTTGTTGCGGTCCGGCGGGACAGACTCGGTGCAACAAACCCGGTGCCAGGCCCCGGTTTGTTGCACGGCGGCGTGAGTCGGGTCGAAGTGGTGAACCGGCTGCGGGCCGGGGGCGAATCAGTCGGTCATGGGTGCGGCCACCTCCCTGGTAGGGTCACGCGGAAGCTCCGACCCGAGTCGACGATCAATGCCCCGGCGCGACCTGGCACATCTCTCGGACGAAGCGGTGGTCGCGCTCACGGCGAGGTCGGACGAGGTTGCGCTCGCCGAGCTGTACGACCGCTACGGCCGTGCTGCCTTCGCGCTCGCGCTGCGCGTCCTCCGGGACGAGGCGCTCGCCGAGGACGCGGTGCAGGAGGCGTTCCTCGCCGTCTGGCGGGGCGCACCGCGCTTCATCCCGGAGCGTGCCAAGGCGAGCACGTGGATCATGACCCTCGTGCATCGCCGCGCCGTCGACCTCGTCCGCCGCGAGGAGCGGCGCCGAGCCGATCAGCTACCCGAGACCGAGCCCGTCTCGGGAGGGCCGTCGGCGGCCGACAGCGCGTGGCTGCACCTCGAGCGCGAGCGGGTGCGGTCGGCGCTCCGCCTCCTCCCCGACGCGCAGCGGGAGGCGATCGAGCTCGCCTACTACGGAGGCTTCACGCAATCAGAGCTGGCTGAGCGGCTGGGTGAGCCACTCGGCACCATCAAGAGCAGGATGTTCGCCGGCCTCGCGCGCCTGCGCGAGCTGCTCGAGATGCCGATGGACGGAGAGACATGGACGACGAGGCCATCCACGAGCTGACCGCCGCCTACGTGCTCGACGCGCTCGACACCGACGAGCGCGACGCCTACGAGGCGCACCTCGCCGGCTGCGCGCGGTGCCGGGCCGAGGTGGGCGAGCTCTCGTCGGTCTCAGAGGCGCTCGCCTACGCGGCCGACCCGGTGGATCCACCCGAGCAGCTTCGGGGACGGATCCTCGAGGCGGCGCGTGCCGAGCGGCCGAACGTCGAGCCGTTGCGGCCGCGCTGGGCACGGCCCGCCGCAGCGGCCGCAGCGGCCGCTGCGGTCGCCGCCTGTGTAGCCGTAGGCCTCGGCATCTGGAATGTCTCCTTGCACGACCAGCTGTCGAAGCCTCAGACGCTGCAGCGCGTTCCGGTCACCGGCGCACCGGGGTCGCTCGTCGTCTCGACGAACGGCTCCGCCGCGCTCGTGCTCTACCGGATCGACGCAGCTCCTGCCGGCAAGACCTACGAGGCCTGGGTGATCCGCGGCAAGCAGGCGCCCGTGCCGGCGGGGCTCTTCAGCGGCGGCGGGGCGACGTTCGTTCCGATCAGGGGCAAGGTCAAGAGCGGATCGGCGGTCGCGGTCACCGTCGAGCCGGCCGGCGGCTCCCCGCAGCCCACCTCCAGGCCCATCGTGGTCTCGGCGACCGCCTGAACCGGGCCCCGGCTCCCAGCCGTTTCTTAGGGTTCCATTCAGGAAGCTGGGCTAGAACGGACGGCATGAAAAAACTCAGGATCCCAATCATCATTCTCGCCGCGTCGGCAATCGTCGCGGTCGGGGCCGGCTTCGCGAACAGCGAGACGAACTCGGCCACGCCCGTGTCGTTCGGCGCCGCGCTCCAGAACGCCTATGCAGGCGTCTACCAGAAGGTCTCGCCGTCGGTCGTGCAGATCGAGACGAGCGAGGGCCTCGGCTCGGGCATCGTCTTCGATACCAGTGGCGACATCGTCACGAACGCGCACGTCGTCGGCAGCTCCAAGAGCTTCCAGGTCACGACCTCGGCCGGCAAGCAGCTGACCGGGAAGCTCGTCGGCGTGTTCGCCCCCGACGACCTCGCTGTGATCAAGGTCCCGGCCGCCGGGCTCCATCCCGCAACGTTCGCCAACTCCGACAAGCTCAGGATCGGCGACATCGCGATGGCGATCGGCAACCCGCTCGGGCTCCAGTCGAGCTTCACCGAGGGCATCGTCAGCGCGCTCAACCGCTCCGAGCCGGAGGGCAACGGGGTGGTGCTCCCGAGCGCGATCCAGACCAGCGCCGCGATCAACCCCGGTAACTCCGGCGGGGCCCTCGCAGACATCTCCGGCAGCGTGATCGGCATCCCGACGCTCGCAGCCGCGGACCCGCAGCTCGGCGGCGCGGCCGCCGGCATCGGCTTCGCGATTCCGAGCAACGTGGTGACGAAGATCGCGAAGCAGCTCGTCGCCGGCAAGGTGACCGACTCC
This sequence comes from Gaiellaceae bacterium, assembly GCA_035517795.1. Classification (GTDB taxonomy): domain Bacteria; phylum Actinomycetota; class Thermoleophilia; order Gaiellales; family Gaiellaceae; genus PALSA-600. Next base: position 38,129 of record DATIYE010000145.1, read on the forward strand.
GGCCGGGCCTACCTCGGCATCAAGATCGCCGACACGGGCGAGGGCGGGGGCGTGTACGTCACCCAGGTTCTCGCCGGCACGCCTGCGGCCAAGGCGGGTCTCGCAACCGGGGATCTGATCACTTCGCTGAACGGGGTTGCAACGCCCACGTCCACCGAGCTCGGCTCGGTGCTCGCCTCGCTGAATCCCGGCCAGACGGTGAAGATCGCCTTCACCACGCAGAGTGGCGTTAAGAGCAGCACCGAGATCACGCTGGGCGAGTACCCCGGCGCGACCGGCTAGGGCTGGAAGGCGCATCGGGGCGCGGGGCTCTGCCTCGCGCCCCGCCGGCCCTTACGAGGTGCTCGGCCCCATCCCCGGCTCATCCGCCGAGAGCGGGATGCCCTCGGGGCCCTTGCCCCGGAAGGCGGAGCGGAAGGCCGCGAAAGCCTTCTGGTTGAAGGACGAGCAGATCGCGATGTGCCCCGTCCCGTAGCTCGTGTGGTAGTAGGTCTGCGGATCGCCCGTCCACGCGGTGAGCGCGATCTTGTTCCCGAGGCTGGCATAGGGCGTACCGAAGACTCCGTCAGGCTGCTGGTTGTAGAACCCCTGCAGCTGCTGCACGGTCGAGCTCGGAACCTTCGGCCCCCACCAGATGATCACGCCACCGTGCTCCTCGTTGTGAACGACCTGGCGCGGGTTGACGGGTGTCTTGTAGAAGCCCCAGACCGCCCAGGCCCCGTAGTGTGCGCCGCCCGAGGGTGGGTTCGTGCTCCAGAGACCCTTCGTGGAAGTGGTCAGCGTCGGCACGTCGGCGTGGTAGCCGGTGGTGGTGTCGTGCGGATCGTTCTTGGGCGGGAGCGGCGGGACGTCCTTGTAGGTGCAGCCCGCGGCGATCATCGCCGCTTTCGCGTCGACACTCTGACCGCCGGTCGAGAGCAGGACGGCGATCAGCACCACTCCGACAATGACGCCGCTGCTCACCAGCCAGACCCACCTCGGCACCTCGGAGAGCGGTGATCCCGGCGACCTCGTGTCGCGGCGGCGGGGCGCCTGTACGGTGCGCGGGGGCGTCGGCGTCCGCGCCTTTTTCTTTGCCACGCAAGACAGGATACGGAGTCAGGCGGCCCTCTCGTCCGGATACCAGGCGTGGGCGGGCGGCCCGTACGGTGCGCGGGCGTCCTCGATCGCCTGCTCGATCGTCGCAGTCAGCGCGCGGGCCGCAGCCACCGTCGGACGGGCACGCTCGACCTCGACCGGCTCGCCGACGAGCACCTTGATCCGTGGCAGTCCCAGCTTGACCTTCCCCGGCCGTAGCGCCTTCTCGCTGCCGACGATGCAGACGGGGACGATCGCCGTCCCGGTCGAGAGGGCGAGCCGCGCCGCGCCGCGCAGCCACGGGCGGTCACGGTACGGAAGGCACGTCCCCTGCGGGAAGATCCCCAGCACCTCGCCGTCCTCGAGCAGGTCCGCCGCTCGCCCGACTGCGCTGCGGTCGCCGGCCCCGCGCTCGATCGGGAACGTGCCGAAGAGGCGCATGAGCTGCCGCAGGAGCGGAGTGCGCCAGAGCTCGGCTTTCGCCATGTATCGCACCGGGCGCAGGGTCGCGAGGCCGAGGAGCCACGGGTCGATCAGGGACTCGTGGTTCGCGACCAGGATAACCGGGCCCGTCTCGGGGATCCGCTCGGGGTTGCGGATCTCGACGCGGTAGAGCCAGGCGAACCAGTGGCGGAAGCCGATCAACTCGAACAGCGTGTACAGCGGCGGCCGCTTCATCGGGCGCAGGACCGCCTGAGCGTCAGCTGGACGTCGCGGAGCCAGCGGGTGCGGAAGGCTGCCTCGCAGAAGGACAGGTAGAAGTGCCAGGTGCGCTCGAAGCGGCGGTCGTACCCGAGCGCGCGCACGTCCTCGATGTGCTCGTCGAAGCTCGCCCGCCAACGGCGCAGCGTCTCGGCATAGCCGGGGCCGATCTCCTCCACCTCGTGGATCATCAGGCGAGAGGAACGCGTCGAGGCCGACGCGATCGCCCCGAGCGATGGGATCAGGCAGCCGGGAAAGATGTAGCGCTCGATCCAGTCCGGGCTCCGGCGGTAGCGGCCCCAGCGGTCGTCGGGGACGAGGATGGTCTGGACGCATGCGCTGCCGCCCGGCTCGAGCATCCGGTCGATCGCGGCGAAGTAGGGTGCGAATTGCTTCTCGCCGATCGCCTCGAGCATCTCGATCGAGGCGACGTGCGTGTAGCTGCCACGGTGGCTGCGGTAGTCCTGTTCCGCGATCTCGACTCGATCCTCGAGGTGGGCGGCCCGAACCCGCTCGCGTGCGAGCGCGGCCTGGGCCGGGGAGATGGTCAGTCCGGTAACCCGGCAGCCGTACTCGGCCGCAGCAAGGATCGCGAAGCTGCCCCAGCCGCAGCCGATCTCGAGCACCCGGTCCTCCGGGCCGAGCTCCAGCTTGTCGGCGATGCGGCGCAGCTTGCGCCGCTGGGCGTCCTCGAGCGACTCGGTCTCGTCCTCGAAGACCGCGCACGAGTAGGTCATCGTCGGGTCGAGCATCAGCTCGAACAGGTCGTTGCCGAGGTCGTAGTGGTAGGCGATGTTGTGGCGGGCGCGGAGCAAGCCGTTGCGCCGGTTCGGGCGTGGAGGAGCATCGAGGATGCGCCTCAGGGTTGCGTGGCGCCGCGCTGCTGCGGTCGCGTTCCGGAGCAGGAGCTCGAAGAGCGCCACCAGGTCGGGCGCGTCCCACTCGCCGGCCATGTAGGACTCGCCGAACCCGATCGCTCCGCGGGTCGCGATCCGGCGGAAGAGGTGCAGATCGCGGACGGCGATGCTCGCAGCTGCCTCTCCCGTGCCGAAGCGCCGGGTCGAGCCGTCGGGCAGCCGCACCTCGAGCTGCCCGCCCTCCAGGTGGGCGAGGCCGCGCTCGAGCACACCGACCGCGACTCGCTCGAGCAGCGGCACCCCGGCCCGACCGGGCTCGGCCCTCAGCGCTCCTTCGGTCACGGGCGAAGAGAGCCCTTCCCGGGCTCGAACGGAGGCTTGTGATGGAAGGGGACGCGCTTGCGCCAGAGTCGGAGCGCCTGCCAGTGGGTCAGCGCCGTCACCTGGAGCGGCTGCAGCGGGTAGCGCAGGAGCGTGCGGGCGAGCGTCGCGTCGGTCAGCTCGCGACGCCGCCCGTGCAGTACCGCGGTCATCGGGGTGCCGCCGCTCCTGTCATGGACGTGGATCCGCGCCCAGACCTCGTCGCCCGGCTGCGAGAACGCGTACTCGTAGGACTGGTCGAGGCCGAAGAACGGCGATACGTGCAGATGCTTGTCGTGCGAGTAGCGCAGCGCCGGACCGTGCAGCAGCTCCGGAAGGCGCTCGCCGAAGGTGTTGCTCAGCTCGGCCACCATGCAGGCGAGCTCCAGGTCGCCTTCGGCGCGCCGGTAGCACCAGAAGAACGACACCGGGTTGAAGACGTAGCCGAGGACGCGGAGCTGGGTGAGCATCAGTCCGCGCTCGATCGACGGGTCGCCCGTGAACTCGATCACCGCCTCCTTCACGGGGCGGCCGTCGAAGTGGTCGGAGTCGCGGAGGGTCACGAGCCCTCGCCTGTTGATCGCGACCGGGCGGAGAGGGCGCTCGAGCTCGGGCAGCTCGTCGAGGTCGAGCAGCCAGTACGTGGAAGCCGTTGCCGAGATGCGCTCCCGCCCAGTGGGTGCGGCGGGCGCCGGACTTGAAGCCTGTTCAGGTAGTAGGTCAGCGTCGGCCGTCCGTCGTCCCCGGTCCGGTAGTTCCGCGACGCGCGGGCCGCTGGCGCGCGGGGCAGGAACGACGAGTCGGTGTGGAGCACCGTCTCGTTGATCGTGTAGGCGAAGCCGCCGAGCGCGCGGCGCTCCTCGTCGCTCGGATCCTCGAGCAGGGTGAGCGCCTCGTCGGCGTGCGTCGCGACGACGACCTCGTCGAAGCGCCGCACCTCGTCTCCGATGCGGAGCTCGACCCCTTCGGCATCCCGGCGGATCCCGCGCACCGAGCTTCCGAGCCGCACCGCCCCTCCCAGGCGCTTTCCGATCGCCTCGACGTACTCGCGGCTGCCGCCGGCCGCCGGCCGCCAGCGAAAGCGACCGAAACCGAGCATCCCGTGGTGGTCGAAGAGCCGGATCGCGTACGGTAGTTCGCCGAGCTGCGAATATTGGTTGGCCGTGATCGATGCCCCTGTCCCCGCGCCGCCCCTTCGGGTTGACTCCGCCCGTACCGGCACGGTGCGCCCTCGCACCAGCCGGATCAGCCAGCTGGTGACGCTGGTCGCCGTCGTCGTCCCGCCGCTCGGGATCGCCGCCGCCGCAGGCCTGCTCTGGAACGTCGCCTTCCATCCGGAAGACCTGGTGATCATGGGCGGAATGTACGTCGTGTGCGCGTTCGGCACCACGATCGGCTTCCACCGCTACTTCACCCACCGCTCGTTCGAGGCCCGCCTGCCGGTGAAGGCCACCCTGGCGATCCTCGGCTGCATGACCATGCAGGGGCCGCTGACGCAGTGGGTCACGGACCACCGCAAGCACCATGCGCTCTCCGACAGGGACGGCGACCCGCACTCACCCCATGCCGGCCACGGCGACGGTCCGCTCGCGACGCTGAAGGGCTTCGTCCACGCTCATGTCGGCTGGATGTTCACGAACCTCGGCATGGAGCAGGGGCGCCTCTACGGACGCGACCTCTACGAGGATCGGCTCGTCCGGACGATCGACAGGCTCTACCTGCTCTGGGTGGTCGCCACGCTCGGCATTCCGTTCGCGATCGGCTACGCGCTCGGCGGCTGGGGGTACGCGGTCGAAGGGCTGATCTGGGGCGGGCTCGTGCGGATCTTCCTCTACCAACATGCGACCTTCAGCGTGAACTCCATCTGCCACATGTACGGGCGGCGCGACTATCGCTCCCGCGACGAGTCCCGTAACAACTGGCTCGTTGCCCTGCTCGTCTTCGGCGAGGGCTGGCACAACAACCACCACGCCTTCCCGGCCTCCGCCCGGCACGGGCTGCAGCGGTTCCAGCTCGACGTCTCCTGGTGGGTGATCCGCGGGCTCGAGCAGCTCCGGCTGGTCTCGAACGTGCGACTGCCGACCGAGGCGCAGATGCGGAGACGCCGGATTCAGCCGGTGAACGCCTCGAGCTGAGCTGCGACGAGGCGCGTCCAGGCCTTGGCGCGCGGGAGCGGTGCAAGCAGTCCTCCCGGCAGCCGGAGGCTCGTACCGTGCACCGCGCCGCGGATCAGCGTGTAGCTGCCCGGGACGCCGAGCGCCCGGGCGCGTTCGAACCCCCGCCGCGAGAGAGAGGCGGACACTCCCGGAACGCCGGGAAGCCGGCGGTCGAGCGATCCGTGCAGCACGTCGAGCCGCTTCCCCTCGAGCGGTGCGAGGTCGAGCCGGTCGGGGATCCACGGCGCCAGGCCGAGTACGCGGGTTACCCGGGGATCGTCTGCGGCCGAGATCGCGACGGCGCCCCCCATCGAGAACCCGAGCAGCAGGGTGCGGGAGCCGCCGGCCGCCGCGATCGCCGCGCGGGCATCGTCGATACAGTCGTCGAGGGCCCGCCACGACTTGATCCGGTAGCGGACCTCGGCGAATCCGAGTGTGGGGAAGCGCGGCACGAGGTGCCCGACGAGCCACTCGAGCGTGGAGCTCCACGTGCCCGGCACCTCGGAGCCCTGCCCGCCGTCGACGCACACGACCATCCGCTCGGCCGGGTGGTTCGTCAGCCGCAGCCCGCCCCCGGTGTCGAGCCGGATCGGATCCGTCATCGCGTCGCTTCGACGGCGCCGCGAGCCTCTGCCTCGTACGGGTTGCGGCCGTAGCCGGTGCGCAGGTAGGAGACCGGCATCGCGAGCGGATGGTGCTGCATCTGCCAGACGTGGCAGAGCTCGTGGCAGACCAGGTCCTCGTGCCCCTCGGCGGGAGGCTCGCGCAGGAGGATCGTCTCCCAGGCGGCGTAGCCGTCGAAGCGGCGGAACCAGGGCAGCCGGAAGAGTGACGGAAAGACGATCACTCGGACGCGCTCGATCCGGACGGGTGCGGGGTAGAGGCGGAGCCGATCGAGCCGGGCCTTCGCGCGCTCGAGGAGCTCCAGCGGCTCCGTTCTCGGGGACCCCGTGCCTACGGCCACCGGCCGGGGCCCGGCTCCGCGGCCGGGATCGCAGCCCAGTCGTGCCTCGGGGGCGAGAACGCCTCGACGGCCACGGCGCCCTCCGGCCCGGCGACCACCGAATGAGGCACGCCCGACAGGATCCGCCAGGAGCCGCCCGGGCGGACCTCGGCGGTCTCGCCGCCGATCGTGAACCGCATCGCGCCCTCGATCAGGAATCCGACCTGCTCGTTCTCGTGGCTGTGCTCGGGAACGTCGGCATTCGGCTCGAGCTCGATCAGGGCGAGGGTCAGCTGCTCGCCGCTCACCGAGCGGCTCACGAGGCCGTTCCAGATCGGCTGCGGCGGGATCGAGCCCGCGTTGTCGAAGGTGCTCATGGACGGTGGGCCGCGCTCGCCGAGGCCCAAGGAATGTAACGGCTCCGGGGGCTTTCGTCCACCGGATGCGTGGTTCTCCGGCAGAGTGCGAATCTCCCACGCCGGTCTACGAGCGGGCGATCCCGCCCAGCACTGTGCTTGCGCTCGTAAGGTCCGGTACCACCTCCGCAGCTGTCCGGGTGGCCGCGAGCAAGGCTTCCGGTCGGTTGTGCGTCATCGCCTCCTGGAAGAGCGCCGACGCGCGCTCGAGCTTCACGCAGGCCGAGGCGATCAAACGCGAGGCCCGCTCCATCGTGCGGCTCGGAGTGCCGGCCGCGGCCAGCTCGCGGGTGCAGCCGCCGAACAGCGAGTAGGCGATCAGCAGCGAGTAGATGTCGCTGTCGTTGTTGATCGCGCGGCGGGCCGTGGCGAGGTTGGCGCCGCCTGCGGCGGTCAGCAGGATGTCCTGCTGGAGCACGTAGACGAACCGCCTGGCGTTGTCGGCCCACACGCGGTCGGCGGTCGCGCTCGGTGCAGTTGCCGGCGGCTTCACCGTGCCGCCGCCACAGCCCGTCGCCGAGGCTCCGGCGAGCGCAAGGGCGGCGATCAGCGCGGCATGAGAGGCGGCGCGGGAGGGGAAGCTCCCCACGCGCCGACGGTAGCGCACCGGGGGCGAAGCCGCACGGGCGCCCGGCGCCCGACGGACCGGCGATCAGTCCTCGAAGCAACCGTCGAAGGCATACAGGGGGTTGAGCTTCCCCGCGCCGCGCCCGCGCAGGGTCGAGCCGCCGACCGAGGTCGGGCCGTGCGCCGTGTAGCAACCGTTCGGCCGCACGTCGACGTCGTAGTTCAGCGGCAGCTGGCGCAGGTCGGGCGCGACGGCCGTGATCGCGCACGTCCAGTCGTCTCCGGGCCCCCGGTAGGGGGTGCTCGCTCCTCTGCGCGAGCAGGTGGTGAGCACTTTCATGCTCGTGCGCCCGCCGAGTTCGTGTCCGAGCTCGCGCTGCTGGAGCGCCGCCAGGCTGGTGAATGCCGGGGTGATCGCGGCGTCGAGACGGCCCGCAGTCACGGTCGGAGGCCCGAGCGGCGCGGCGACGGCCAGGAGGGCCGCGGCCGCCGCCGCCGCGACTCCCCAGCAGCCGGGTGCCAGCCAGCGCCGGCGCGGCTCGGGCGAGGCGCCCGCGAAGTCGCGGCGCCGCACCACGACCCAGGCTCCTCCGAGCAGGAGCAGGATGTACGCGAGCGAGACGAGCGCCGCCTGGCCGGCAGGTCGATCGAAGGCCGGCGAGGCGAAGAGTCCGTGCCAGGCGTCGAAGCCGGTTCCGAGCAGGAGCGTGCGGACGACCTCGCCGCTTCCGACCAGCGAGAGCAGCTGCATCACGAGGCCGGCGATCGCGGGGCCGAGCACTCCGACGATCCCGCTGCGGCTGGCCGCCGAGAGCAGCAGCGCCAGGCTCGTGAACCCGAGCGTGGGAACGAGCGCGAGGCCGAAGCTCTCGAGCACGAGGCCTGCGGCGTGGCCCGCGGGGATGACGTTGCCGGACAGTCCGAGCAGGGGTCTGTCCCCGGCTTCGAGCAGCCCGGCGGCGAGGCTCGTGACGGCGAGGAGCGCGACGAGCCCGACCGTGCAGAGCATCGCGGCGGCAGTCTTGCCGGCGAAGAGCTCGAACCGGCTGCACGAGCGGGTAAGCGCCGTCTTCCAGGTCCCGTAGCGGTCCTCGGACGAGAACAGGTCTCCCGCCACCAGCCCCGCCAGGACCGGGAAGCCCCACGAACCCGCGAAGCCCAGGACCACGAGCGGCACGGCGAATCCCGACGCGTGAACCCAGCGTCCGAACAGCGTGTCCGCGGGAACCGCCTGCTGGACTCGCAGCATCGCGGCGAAGGCGAACGGAGCCACCAGGCAGACCGCGGCGGCGAACCGCAGCGGCACCTGGGCCGCCAGCTTGCGAAGCTCGACCCGGCACACCGCGACGACACCGACCCGCCGCCTCGCGAGCTCCCGCCAGGCCGCGGCGGCGGCAACCGACTCGGTCATCGAGGGCCTTCGGTGAGAGTGAAGAACATCGATTCGAGCGGTGTCTGCTCGACCTCGAGCCTGCGCACCGCGATTCCCGCCACGGCGAGGTGGAGCACGAGCCGGTCGAGATCCGCACCGCCCGCAGAGACCGTGAGGCCGCGGTCCGGGGCAGGCTCGATCCTCACCCTCGGCAGCTTCCGCGCCAGCGAGAGCGCGCGGGCATCGTCGCTCGTCTCGAGCCGCCTGACCGCCGCCGGCGCCTCGGCGCGGAGCCGCTCCAGCGGCCCGTCCCAGACGACGCGCCCGCGCCGGAGGATCGTGACCGCGTCGCACAGGTCCTCGACCTCGGCCATGTCGTGACTCGAGAGCAGCACTGCGACGCCGTCGCGGGCGAGCTCACGGACGAGGGCACGAAGCTCGCGCGCTCCGGCCGGATCGAGACCGCTTGCAGGCTCGTCGAGGACGATCAGGAGCGGCTCGCGGATGAGCGCAGCCGCGATGCCCAGGCGCTGCCGGGTGCCGGTCGAGAGCCCGCCCGCCTTCTGCCGGGCGATGCGGGCGAGGCCGGCTCGCTCGAGAGCGCCGTCGATCGGCCTCGCGCCGCCGCCGTCGAGCCGGACGAGCAGCTCCAGATTCGCCCGGACGCTCAGATACGGGTAGAAGCGCGGCTCCTCGACGAAGCCCGCCACGCCGTCGGGGAGGCGGGGATCGTTGGTGTCGAGCCGCCGGCCCAGGAGGGCAATCGTGCCGGCGTCGGGCCTCGCGAGACCGAGCAGCATGCGCAGCAGCGTCGTCTTGCCGGCGCCGTTCGGCCCGACGAGCCCGAGAACCTGTCCGCGCTCGACGTCGACGTCGACGCCGTCGACGGCCCGGGTCTCGCCGAACTGCTTGACGAGCGCGCGGCACTCGACGGCGGCCGTTCGCTGGAGTGTCGCGGAGCTGGGCACGGTCGGTCGGCTCACCGTAACCACGACCGGCGCGACCGCATGTTGAGAGAGCGTGAAGGCTGATGCTCAGGAGGCGGCGGCCGGCAGCGTGAACGAGACCCGGGCGCCGCCCTGCTCCCGGTTCTCGGCCCAGATGCGTCCGCCGTGGGCCTCGACGAGCCCGCGGGCGATCGCGAGACCGAGGCCCATGCCCGACTCCGAGCGGGCCCGGTCGGCGCGCCAGAAGCGCTCGAACATGCGCCCGAGCGCCTCGGGCTCGAGCCCGCTCCCGGTGTCCTCGACCGAGACGAGCACCTCGCCGTCCTGGCGCGCGACGTTGACGGCGACCGAGCCGTCGGCCGGGGTGTGCCGGAGCGCGTTCGTCACCAGGTTGAAGAGCACCCGCTCGATCTTCTCGGGCGCGACGGCAGCGGTCGTCTCGCCTTCGGAGTGGGCGACCAGGTCGACGTGCCGGGCGGCGGCTTCCGGCTCGAGCAGGCGGAGTGCGGAGTCGACCAGCCCCGAGACCGGCAGCTGCTGCAGCTCGAGCGTGAGCGCGCCTGCGTCGATGCGGGCGAGCTCGAACAGGTCGTCGACGAGCAGCGTGAGCGTCCGCACCTGCTCGCGCAGCGTCGGCAGATAGTCGCCGGGCTCCGCGAGGCCGTCCTCGATCGCCTCGATCATCGCCTGCATCGACGCGAGCGGGGTTCGCAGGTCGTGGCTCGCCCAGGCGACGAGCTCCCGGCGCGCGTCGAAGAGCTGCTCGATGCTCGCGGCCATCATGTTGAACGAGGTGGCGAGTGAGGCGATCTCGCGGGAGCCCCCCGTCGGCGCTCTCGCAGACAGGTCCCCGGCGGCGAGCCGCGCCGACGCCTCGCTCACGCGTCCGATCGACCGCGAGATCCAGCGGGCAAGCATGAGGCCGGCGCCGACGGCGGCCGTGGCGGAGCACGCCGCGACCGCGAGGATCTTCAGATCGGCTCCCATATGGAACATCACCCAGCCGGACGCGAAGACGGCGGCGAGCGGGACGCAGACCGACACGAGCGCCAGCCCGGCGAGCTGGAGGCGCACCGTCGGGGCGGCCCTAAGGGCGTAGGCGACGGCCAGGCCGATCGCCAGGCTCGCCGCGGCGACTGCGACCGCGAGCAGGATCATGGGTCGAGCCTGTAGCCGACACCCCAGACTGTCTGGAGGTGGTCCGGGTGGGCAGGGTCGGTCTCGAGCTTCTCCCGCAGGCGGCGGATGTGGACCGTGACGGTTCCCGTGTCGAGCGCGGGCGAGTGGCCCCAGACACGATCCATCAGGTGGCTGCGCGAGAAGACCCGCCGCGGATTGGAGGCCAGGAACCAGAGCAGGTCGAACTCGCGGGCCGTGAGGGTGACGGGCACGCCCGCCTTCGTCACCTCCCGACTTGCGCCGTCGATCGCGATCTCTCCGAAGCCGAGCTGCTCGGTGCGCGCCGGGGCGCCGCCCGACCGGCGCAGCACCGTCCGCACACGGGCGGCGAGCTCGCGCGGCGAGAACGGCTTGGTCACGTAGTCGTCGGCCCCGAGCTCGAGGCCGACGATCCGGTCGGCCTCCTCGCCGCGAGCGGTGAGCAGGATCACCGGCAGATCGGAGCGGCCGCGGATCCAGCGGCAGAGCTCGAGCCCGTCCGCGCCGGGGAGCATGACGTCCAGGACGACGAGCTCGGGCGAGCCGGACTCGATCAGCTCGCGGGCCCGGTCGCCGTCGGCGGCCTCGAGCGTTGCGAAGCCGTCGCGGTGGAGGTATCGGACGATCACGTCGCGGACGATCGGCTCGTCGTCCACGACCAGCACCGTCGTCACGTCGATCCCTACTCGGGCTTCCACTTGGCGTGATGGCGTGCGGCCCACTCCTCGCTGACCGTGCCGACCGTGACGCCGCGCAGGGCATGGCGAGTGGCGGGGTGGATCACCGCCAGGTAGAGGTGTCCGAGCAGCAGCACGAGCGAGACGTACATCAGGCCGTCGTGGAGGACGACGGTGCTCGCGAAGCGGAGCCTCGTGTCGCGCTCGCCGAACCAGAGCAGCAGGCCGGAGACGAGGAAGAGCACGGTGAACGCGGCGGTCAGCGCGGCGTTGATCTTCTGCCCGGCGTTGAAACGTCCCTGCGGCGCCGGCTTGCGGCCGCTCAGCCAGCGGAGGTCGTCGCGGTCGAAGCCGTCGATCTGGCGGGCCGTGCGGGCGATCCCTCGGCGGTCGCCGACGAGGACGATCGCCGCGAGCACACAGACCCACGCGACGCCCGACCAGAAGTGGACCGACTGGATCGTCTGCCTGCGGCCGACCGCGACCGAGAGGCTCGGCAGGTAGAGGATGAGCCCGGTCGCGAGCAGGAAGAAGAAGAACGCCGCGTTCGCCCAGTGGAGCGTCCGCTCGGTTCTCGAGAACCGGCGGCGATAGCCCTCTTTCATCTCAGGTCCCGTAGCCGTTCGAGTGGCCGACCCAGGCGTCCCGGTCGTAGCCGAGCTGCTCCCAGTATCCGTCGACGGCCTGCGGCACGAGGTTGATCCCCGTCAGCCACTTCACGTTCTTGTAGCCGTACATCTCGGGGATCACCAGGCGGACGGGAGCGCCGTGCGCCCGGGCGAGCGGCTTGCCCTCCATCTCGTAGGCGAGCATCACGTCGTGGAGGCTCGCCTGCTGGCGGGTGAGGTAGTCGACGTACGGGTTCTCCATCGAGACGAACTCGATTGCGTGCGCGACGTCGGTCGGCTTCGCGAGGGCGAGCACCTCGCCGAGCCGCACGCCGCCCCACTGGACGTTCTTGACCGTCCAGCCCGTGACGCAGTGGAACGTCGAGACCTGCTCGACCTTGGGCAGCGCCAGGAGCTGGTGGTAGTCGAGCGTCGTCGGCTGCTCGACGTGGCCGCCGATCTCGAGCCGCCACGTCTTCGGGTCGAAGCCGGGCAGGGAGCCGGAGACCGCGTAGATCCGCCAGCCGCCCGTTGGGACGAGCGGGATATGGCTCTCGATCGGCCCGATCGCCGACGAGACCCGGCTCCAGGCCGTCTTGCCCCAGTAGAGCGACGAGACGCCGGCCGCCAGCGCGCCGAGGAACACGGCGCGGCCGACCTTGTGTGTCGGCTGCAGCTCGCTCGTCGCCGGCGAGGTCGGCGTCTCGTCAACCGTCGTCATCGGTCTACATATGGGTCATGCCGGCGGCCAGCTTGCCGCGCAGCTCACCCATGTGCCCCTTCGTGTCGACCCAGACCATGTACGAGCCGGGCTTCGACTCGATCAGCTCGAGCGCCTTCGTCGGCACGGTGCCGCAGCTCTTCGCCGTGTAGCTCGGGCCCAGCTTGGCGACGAGCATGCCTCCACTGTCCCGGATCGAAGCGCCGGTGATTCCGTGAGTCATCACGTCGAACGTCCAACAGAGCTTGCCGCTCTTTGCGTCGGACTGCAAGTTCACCGACCCGTGCTCGCCCATGCCTGAGAGCTTGGCGGTGAGCGCCGGATGCATCATCGCAGCGCCCGCGGTGCCCGCCAGCGCCCCGACCGCGATCGTTGCAGCCCCGAAGAGCCTAGCTTTGCCCATCTCGGTACCTCCTTCGTCGGGAATCTCGCCTGAAAGCGTTACTCGGCGGGCTTTCGCAGCCGTTGCGAGGTTCTTACGAGGCGCTTAAATCGGGGTCGGACCTTGCATTTGTTGCATTCGGTTGCGAGCGCAAACAAGGCACCGTGCAACAAATGCAAGGTCCGACCC
>DATIYE010000146.1:0-8753 GCA_035517795.1 Gaiellaceae bacterium
GGGCGAGTTCGCGGAGAGGGCGACGAGCTCGGCCAGATGCCCGATCAGCCCGTTCACGACCTGGATCGCCTTCTCCGGGTCGTCCACGGCGACGTGGACGTGCATGCCGAAGATCAGCTCGCGGCGGGCGATGTACTGCAGCTGGTCGACGAGCTTCCGGTAGCGGTCCTTCGCCGTGATTCGCTGGCGCTCGAACAGGCTGAACGGGTGCGTCCCGGCCGACGCGAACCGGCACCCGTCTGCGGCAGCGATCTCGGAGACGTACCGCCGCAGGCGTCGCAGCTGCACATCGACCTCGGCCGCGCTCGAGCAGACGGGGGTCGTGATCTCGATCACCGACTGCATGATCTCCGGCATGATCCGCGCCTGGAACTCGCCCTCGACGACCCTTGCCAGAACCGAATCGATGTGCTGCACGAGATCCCAGGTCTCGGGATCGAGCAGCATGTACTCCTCCTCGACGCCGAGCGTGTAGGGCGAGGTCGACCCGAAACGGTGCTCGAGGACGCTCGATTCGAGCGTCCCGGAGCGCGCGGCCTGGCCGGTCACGACGGCTCCCCGACCACGGCCTCGGCCTCGATCTCGACGAGCCAGCGCGGGTCGAGCAGCTCCGCGACGATGCCCGTGGTCGCAGGCCTCGCGGTCGCGAACGCCTCGCGGTGAGCGCGGCCGACCGCGTCGATGTCGCCGGGCCTCGTGACGAAGATCCGGGTGCGCACGACGTCGTCGAGTCCGGCGCCCGCCTCGGCGAGCGCCCGCCCGACGATCCCGAGGCAGATGCGCGCCTGCTCGTAGGCGTCGTCCGGCGGATCGACGTCCCCCGGCATGATCGGCGCCGTCCCGGACACCCACACCGATCGGCCGACGCGAACCGCCCGCGAGTAGCCGACGCGATCCTCGAAGGCCGCCCCGGACGAGATCAGCTGACGATCCACGCTCGGTAGTGTCGACGTTGTGGACGCCCTACGGCAAGTCGACACCTGGCCGTGCGCGAACGCGGCGGTCACCGTCGTCCATTCCGACGGTGTCCACGAGAGCTACGGCAGCATCGATCTGCCGCTGCGCTGGGCGTCGATCACGAAGCTCGCGACCGCCGTTGCGGCGCTCGTCGCCGTCGAAGAGGGGATCGTCACGCTCGAGGATCCCGCCGGCCCGCCGGGCTCGACACTCCGACACCTGCTTGCCCACGCCTCGGGCCTGCCCTTCGATGCGTTGGTGCCCGTCGCAAAGCCGGGAAGGAAGCGGATCTACTCGAACACCGGCATCGAGGTCGCGGCCGAGCACGTGGGGCGGGCGGCCGGGATGCCGTTCGGGGCCTACTTCGAGTCGGTCTGGGGCTTCCCGCTCACCGGCTCGCCCGCGCACGGGGTCAGGCTCCCCTTGACGACGCTGCTCGAGGTCGCCCGCGAGCTGATGACGCCGAAGCGGATCGCCGCCAAGACGCTTGGGGAGGCGGTCACCGTCCAGTTTCCGGGACTCGACGGTGTGCTGCCCGGCGTCGGCCGGTTCGACCCGAACGACTGGGGGCTCGGGCCCGAGCTCAAGGACGCCAAGCAGCACCACTGGACGGGCACGCTCACCTCCGCAGCCACCTTCGGGCACTTCGGCGGCGGCGGCGGGTTCCTCTGGGTCGACCCCGACGCGGGGCTCGCACTTGCCGCGCTCACCGACCTCGAGTTCGGCGACTGGGCTCTCGAGGCCTGGCCGCGCCTATCCGACGCCGTTCTCGAGGAGAACCGTCGCTTGTAGTGCGGGTTCAGCCCTCTTCGCTGAGGCCGAGAGCCCGCTCGAGCGCGCTCTTCGGCAGCGCTCCGACGGCCTGGGCCTGGGGCTCGCCGTTCTCGAACAGCACCATCAGCGGGATCGACGAGACGCCGTAACGCAGCGCCAGACCCTGCTCCTGGTCGACGTTTACCTTGACGATCTTGACATCCTCGCGCTCGTCCGCGATCCGGTCGAGCACGGGGCTGACTGCGTGGCACGGGCCACACCATTCGGCCCAGAAGTCGACGATCACCTTCCCGTCCGAATCGAGGACCGTCTCCTGGAAGGTCGTCTCTGTTGCTTCAAGAGCCAATTTGGTTTGTCCTTTCTCCGAAGTTGCAGAGACGTTAACGGCGGCAGGGGCCGGAATCTTCCCCCTCCGTAGAATCGACGACATGTTCGACCAGTTGCCGGAGAAGCCCGACTCGAACGCGATCGAGCTGGACGTGCTCGACCGCTGGGAGAGCGAGCGCACGTTCGAGCAGCTGCGCGAGCGCAATCGGGGCGGACCGAAGTGGTCCTTTGTCGACGGCCCGGTCACCGCGAACAAGAAGCTGGCGGTGCACACGGCGTGGGGGAGAACGCTCAAGGACGTCTTCCAGCGCTACAAGGCGCTCAGGGGCTTCGAGCAGCGCTACCAGAACGGGTTCGACTGCCAGGGCCTCTGGATCGAGGTCGGCGTCGAGCGCGCGCTCGGGTTCAACTCGAAGCGCGAGATCGAGGAGTTCGGCCTGGAGGAGTTCGCCGCCCGCTGCCGCGAGGTCGTCGTCAACTCCTCGGAGGAGCTGACGCGCGGATCGAAGCGCCTCGGCCAGTGGATGGACTGGGGCAACGACTACTTCACGTTCAGCGACACGAACATCGAGTACATCTGGCGGTTCCTGAAGATCGTCCACGGGCGCGGCTGGCTCTACGTCGGTCACCGGGCGACGGCCTGGTGCCCGCGGTGCGGCACCTCGCTCTCCCAGCACGAGCTGACCCAGGGCGGCGTCTACCAGGAGAAGAGCGACCCGTCGCTCTACGTGCGCTTCCCGCTCCTCGACCGACCGGGCCAGTCGGTCGTGATCTGGACGACGACGCCGTGGACGCTGCCCGCCAACGTCGCCGCCGCCGTTCATCCCGAGGGTGAGTACGGCCGCCGCGAGAACGGCGAGTGGGTGCTCGCGGCGCGCTTCCCCGACGACCGGTTCGTCGAGCGTCTGCCGGGGTCAGAGCTCGTCGGCCTGCGCTACGAGGGGCCGTTCGACAACCTCCCCGCCGCCGCGGGGCTCGAGCACAGGGTCGTCCCCTGGGACGACGTCTCGCTCGAGGAGGGCACCGGGATCGTCCACGTCGCCACCGGAGCCGGGCCCGAGGACTTCGAGCTCGGACGCTCGCTCGGCCTTCCGGTGCTCAGCCCGGTCGACGAGGGCGGCCACTTCTACGACGACTACGGCTGGCTGCACGGGCTCTCGACCGTCGAGGCCGCCGACCAGATCGTGGGTGACCTCTCCGAGCGCGGCTTCCTCCTCGAGGCCGGCACCTACCTGCACAACTACGCCCACTGCTGGCGTTGCGACACGCCGATCATCTACCGCATCTCCGACGACTGGTTCATCGGCGTCGACGACATCCGCCAGAAGCTCCTCGATGAGAACGCGAAGGTCGAGTGGGTGCCCGACTACATGGGCAAGCGCATGGACGACTGGCTGCGGAACATGGGCGACTGGAACATCTCGCGCCGCAGGTACTACGGCCTGCCGCTGCCGTTCTACCCGTGCGAGTGCGGCCACCTGAACGTGATCGGATCGCGCGCGGAACTCGAGGAGCGTGCGCTCGAAGGGCTCGACCAGCTGCAGGAGCTCCGCCGCCCGTGGATCGACCGGATCCCGATTCGCTGCGAAGCCTGCGGCGAGCCGGTCACGCGCGTGCTCGAGGTGGGCGACGTGTGGCTCGACGCCGGCATCGTCCCGTTCTCGACGCTCGGCTGGCTGAACCCCGAGTGGAAGGCCGAGGGCTACGCGACGGGCGCCGCCAGAGGATTGACGAAGGCCGACCTCCCCGATCACGCCTACTGGGAGGAGTGGTTCCCGGCCGACTGGGTCTCGGAGATGCGCGAGCAGATCCGCCTCTGGTTCTACTCGCAGTTCTTCATGTCCGTGGTCCTCGTCGGGTGCTCGCCCTACCAGCGGGTGCTCGGTTACGAGAAGATGCTCGACGAGCACGGACGCGAGATGCACGGCTCGTGGGGGAATATGATCGACGCCGAGGACGCGTTCGCGCGCATGGGCGCCGACGTGATGCGCTGGCAGTACTGCGCACAGCCACCCGACCGCAATCTGCTCTTCGGCTTCGGGCCGGCGCACGAGATCAAGCGCAAGCTCCTCACCTTCTGGAACTCCGTCGCCTTCCTCGTCAGCTACGCCAACATCGCCGGCTTCGAGCCGGTATCCGGCGACCTCGAGACCGGGCCTCCGGCCGAGCGCCCACTCGACCGCTGGCTGGTCGAGCGCACGCACGAGCTCGTCCGAGAGGCCGAGGAGGCCTACGAAGCCACGCTGACGGTCGACGTGATCCGCTCGTTCGAAGCCTTCGTGGACGATCTCTCCAACTGGTACATCCGCCGCTCCCGCCGGCTGTTCTGGGACGAGGACGAGGTCGCGTTCCGGACGCTCTGGTACGCGCTTGTCCAGTCGCTCCGGGTCGTCTCGCCGGTGATGCCCTTCCTCACCGACCACTTGTGGCGGAACCTCGTGCGCGGCCGCGAAGCGTCGGTGCACCTCGCGCGATGGCCGGCCGTCGCGGACGCCGATCGCGTCCTGCTCGACGAGATCGCGCAGGTGCGGGCCGTAGTCGAGCTCGGCCGGCAGGCGCGCTCGACCTCGGGTCTGAAGCTGCGGCAGCCGCTGCGCCGCATGGTCGTGACCGGGGCGCCGCTCGCCGGGGCGCATGCGGTGGAGATCGGCGACGAGCTCAGGATCAAGGAGGTCGAGCTCGGCGAGGTCGAGGCCTCCGAGCTGAGAGTGAAGCCCAACCTCCCGCTGCTGGGCCCGAAGCTCGGCCCGGCTCTCCCCGAGGTGAGCGCGGCGCTCGCCGCGGGCAGGTTCGCCGAGCTCGACGGGGGTCGCTTCCAGGTGGACGGACACGTGCTCGAGCCCGAGGAGGTGCTCGTCGAGCGCGTCGGCCGGGACGGCTGGGCCGTCGCGACCGACGGGGTGCTGACCGTAGCGATCGAGACGATCCTCGACGACGAGCTGCGGCTCGAGGCGCGCGTGAACGATCTGATCCGGGCCGTCCAGCAGCTGCGCAAGGACTCGGGCCTCGAGATCACGGACCGGATCCGGCTCTGGATCCCGGAAGGAGACACCGACTTGCTGGCGTTCTCCGACAGGATCTCGGAGGAGACGCTTGCGGTCTCGGTCGAGCTCGGGCCGGAACTTCGCCTCGAGAAGGGCTGAGCCGCGCCGTGCGGCTGGTCGCGATCGGGCTCCTTTCGGGATTCCTGAGCGCGCTGCTGGGGGTCGGCGGCGGGATCGTGATCGTCCCGCTGCTGATGCTCTGGACGAGGTTCGAGGTGAGGACCGCCACGGCGACCTCGCTGGCCGCGATCGGAATCACCGCGGTCGCGGGCGTGACGACCTACGCCGTCATCGGCGATGTGCGGCCCGGGTACGCCGCGCTCGTCGGGATTCCGGCCGCCGCCGGCGCGATCGCAGGCACCAGACTGCAGACGCGTCTGCACGCGCAGGTGATCGAGTACCTGTTCGCGGTGCTGCTGGCCGGCGTCGCCGTCTGGCTGTTCGTCTCATGACGGAGGTCGTCGCAGTCCTCATCGGCTGTCTCGCCGGAGTGATGGCCGGGCTGTTCGGCATCGGGGGCGGCATTCTCTTCGTGCCGGTGCTGGTGGCGCTCGGGCTGGAGCAGCACCAGGCGATCGGGACCTCGCTGCTGGCGATCCTGCCCGCAGTCGCCGCAGGCACGTGGCGGAACGCTCGCGCGGGCAGGGTTCAGTGGCGCTCCGCCGCGCTGATCGGAGTTGCGGCGGCGGTGACGGCGCAGGGCGGGGTCGCCGTCGCCGACGCGCTGCCGGCACACGTGCTGCGGCGGCTGTTCGCCGTCCTGCTCGTCGGGGTGGCGGTGCAGATCGTGCTGCGCGCGCGGCGAGAGCCGGCCGCCGAGGGCTAGCCGGATCCCTGCGCGTCCGCCAGCGTGAGCTCGCGACGGAGCTCGATCGGCAGTCGAAACTCGATGTCCTCCTCGAGGAAGCGGTGCTCCTCGATCTCAGCCACACCCCTGGCGGTGAACCAGTCGCAGACCCGCCGAACGAGCTTCTCGGGCGCCGATGCGCCCGACGTGATGCCGACGACGCTGACCCCCTCGGCGACCCAGGCCTCCTCGATCTCGGTCTCGTCGTCGATCAGGTACGACGGGACGCCCCCCGCGAGGGCCGTCTCGACCAGGCGGTTCGAGTTCGACGAGTTCCGTGAGCCGATCACGAGCAACAGGTCGACCTGGTCGAGCAGCTCCTTCACGGCCCACTGCCGGTTCGAGGTCGCGTAGCAGATGTCTTCGCGCTGGGGCGCGCGGATGTCGGGGAAGCGTTCGCGCAAGGCCGTTATCACCTCGCCGGTCTCGTCGACCGAGAGCGTCGTCTGCGTGACGTAGGCGAGCCTTGCGTCGGCGGGAAGGTCGAGCTCGGCGACCTCCTCCTTCGACTCGACGAGGATGATCGAGTCCGGGATCTCCCCCATCGTCCCGATCACCTCCTCGTGACCGGCGTGGCCGATCAGCACCACCGTGAAGCCGTCGGCTGCGTAGCGGCGAGCCTGAACATGGACCTTGGTCACGAGCGGGCAGGTGGCGTCGATCGTGCGCAGCCCGCGTGCCTCGGCATTCTCGTGCACCGAGGGAGCGACCCCGTGAGCCGAGAGCACCATCGTCTCGCCCTCGGGAACGTCGGCCTCGTCGTCGACGAACACAGCGCCTCGTTCCTCGAGCTCGCGGACGACGTGGGCGTTGTGGACGATCTGCTTGCGAACGTAGACGGGCGCGCCGTAGAGCTCGAGTGCCTTCTCTACGGTCTCGACCGCCCGCTCCACGCCTGCGCAGTAGCCTCGCGGCGAAGCGAGGAGGACCTTGTCCACCATCTCAGAGGAGTGTAATGAGCCGAGAAAGCCCGCCGCTCGGGGGGTCGGCGCGACGGGCCTTCTCGTTGTTTAATGCTCTCCGTCCCGGTGACGAGTCACCGAAGCCGGTTCGCATCGCCCAGTGCGTCTCTAACGGTAACGGCGTCGAGCGTCCGGCGAAATGGGCCGGGCGACCCATCTTTGTAAAACATAAAAGCGGCGATTTTCGGCATAACGGAGACGTTTCTCACCGAGCGGTCTGCGCGAGCACGATCGCGGCGAGCACGATCAGCGCGCCGCCGAGCTGGGGTGCACGGAGTGATTCACCGAGCCATGCCCAGGCCACGATGGTCGCCACGACCGGCTCGAGCATCGCGATGATCGCGACCCGAGTGGCGGGCAACTGCCGGAGCGCACTCACGAGCAGGAAGAAGGGCACGATCGTGCCGAGGCAGATCATCCACGTCAACAGCACGAAGACGGGGAGGTGCCGGTCGGCAAGGTGGCCGAGAAGCGAGATGTCCGCGGCGACGCGGCGCCCGGGGAAGCTCCACCACGGGGCGACCAGCGAGAAGAACAGCGTCGCGAAGCCGAAACCGAAGAAGAGCAGCGCGACAGCGCCGCGGTCGCCGACCGCGTGCTCGGCGAGCAGCAGGTAGAGCATGTAGGTGGCGGCGGCCGCAAGCGCGAAGGCGAGGCCCGCGCCGGAGATCGCGCCGCCGCTACCGACGTCGACGATCAACGCGAGTCCGCCGAGCGCGAGCGCGAGCGCCAGCCAGATGCGACGACGCACGGGCTCGTGGAAGACGAACCGGGCCCAGAGCGCGACGAGCAGCGGGGCCAGGTACTGCACGAGCAGCGCGATTCCGATCGGGACCCGGTGAATCGCGAGGAAGTAGAACCACTGGACGAACGCGAGCCCGCCGATCCCGAACAGTGCCAGGAACGGCAGCTCGCGGGCCCTCACCCGCAATCGCGCGGGCGCCCGGATCGCCAGGATCACCGCCAGACCGACGAACGCGCCCGCGCAGCGCACTTCCGTCAGGCGCAGCGACGAGACGCCCGAGGCCAGGATGACCTTCGACACCGTGCCGTTGATCGCCCAGAGCGTCGCGGCGGATGCTGCCATCAGGTAGCCCAGGCGTGGGCGGCGTTGCGAGGCCGGCTCGACGTGGAACGGTGCCTCGCTCACCGGCCGCAGCCTACGGGCTCCGGAGCGGCGCCTACAATCCGGCCAGCGGGACGTAGCTCAGCCTGGTTAGAGCGTCTGCTTTGGGAGCAGAAGGCCGGCGGTTCGAATCCGCCCGTCCCGACTGGAACCTGGTTGCGGCTCGCGGCTACCTGTCGAGCTTCAACGGAAGCGTGACTCCTCAGAGGTAACGGGCTTCGGGTTCATCCCTCGACCGAGGGTTTCGTCCCAGATCCCCCTGAAGGGGGAGGGACCAACTGCGGTTGGCCTCGACGATCAGGAGGCGCGCCCGAGACACGAAAGCCTGCGGCGCCGCCTCTTCCCGACTATCAGCTCCTACGAAGAAAGGACACAGATGAATGGTTTGCGGCACAAGCTCTCGATCGGAATCGTGTTTGCACTCCAGGGGATCTCCCTCGAGAACGTCAAGCGCGAGGAGGGACAGACGCTCGCCGAGTACGCGTTGATCCTGGCCCTGATCGCCGTCGCGGTCGTCGGTGCGGTGGTTCTGCTCGGCGGCAAGATCTCCGGGCTCTTCAACAGCGTTGGCTCGTCGATCTAGGGACGCGGCGACGCCTGGTCCCCGCCTGGAGGGGACCAGGCCCCCCGCCGGCGCCGATGCGATCCAGCGGCCCTGGCGCTCGTCCGGGGCCGCGGGGTCGCCCGTTACGCGAGAACCCAGTCGCCGTTCCTGA
>DATIYE010000147.1:0-23149 GCA_035517795.1 Gaiellaceae bacterium
GCCGACCACTACGCGACCTCCGACGAGCACGCGCTCGCCATCGCGCGTCGCATCGTCCACAACCTACGCGACCGGCCGCCGGAGCCGCCCTGGTCCATCGCCGAGCCGGAGCCTCCCGCCGCCGACCCGGGCGAGCTCTACGGCCTGATCCCCGACGACCACCGGACGCAGATCGACCCTCGCGAGCTGATCGCCCGGATCGTGGACGGCTCGCGCCTGGACGAGTTCAAGGAGCGCTACGGTGAGACGCTCGTGTGCGGCTGGGCGTCGATCGAGGGCTACCCGGTCGGCATCCTCGCCAATAACGGCGTCCTCTTCGCCGAGTCCTCGCAGAAGGGCGCACATTTCATCGAGCTCGCATGCGCGCGCCGCGTGCCGCTGCTCTTCATGCAGAACATCACGGGCTTCATGGTCGGCCGGGATTACGAGGCGGGTGGGATCGCCCGCGACGGCGCCAAGCTGGTGATGGCCGTCGCCTGTGCCGAAGTCCCCAAGTTCACGGTTGTCGTCGGCGGCTCCTTCGGGGCGGGCAACTACGCGATGTGCGGACGGGCATACGGCCCCCGCCAACTGTGGATGTGGCCGAACGCGCGCATCTCGGTCATGGGCGGCGAGCAGGCGGCGACCGTCCTCACGACGGTCGGCGATGCCGATCCCGACGAGATCCGGGCCAAGTACGAGGAGGAGGGAAGCCCCTACTACTCGACCGCACGTCTGTGGGACGACGGGATCATCGACCCGATCGAGACGCGGCGCGTCCTCGCGCTCGGGATCTCGGCGGCGCTCCAGGCGCCGATCCCCGAGACCAGATTCGGCATCTTCCGCATGTGAGCGTAGGCTTGACGGAGCTCACCGGAGCGGAGGTGCCGACTTCGCGGGTGCCCGAGCAGAGAGGCACGGGGCGACCGAAGGTCGACCCGTGAGCGGGCGGATCCGGAAGCTGCTGGTCGCGAATCGCGGCGAGATCGCGGTGCGCGTCTTCCGGACCTGCCGAGAGCTCGGCATCGCAACGGTCGCCGTCTACGAGCCGGAGGACAGCGGGTCACTGCACGTCCGAAGCGCCGGGGAGCAGGCTCCCGTCTCGAGCTACCTCGATGCGGCCGAGTACGTCCGCGCGTCGCTCGAGACCGGAGCCGATGCGGTTCACCCCGGATACGGGTTCCTGGCCGAGAGCGCCGAGCTGGCCGAAGCGGTCGCGGGCGCCGGGCTCACGTGGATCGGGCCGCCGCCGGAAGCGCTTCGATCGGGCGGCGACAAGCTCGAGGCCAAGCGGATCGCTCGCGGGGCGGGCGTCCCGGTGCTGGAGACCGGCGAGCCCGGCACGGTCGGCTTCCCGCTTCTCGTCAAGGCCGCGTCCGGCGGCGGTGGACGCGGGATGCGGGTGGTCAGGGACGCGGGCGAGCTCGCGTCTGCGCTCGAAGCTGCGCGCAGGGAGGCTGCGTCGGCTTTCGGCGACGACACGGTCTTCTGCGAGCGCTGGCTCGAGGGCGCCCGCCACGTCGAGGTCCAGCTCCTCGCCGACGCCCACGGAGCCGTGCTCGCGCTCGGCGAGCGCGAGTGCTCGGTTCAGCGCCGGCACCAGAAGGTGCTCGAGGAATCGCCGTCGCCCGGAGTCGGCGAGCGGCTCCGTCTGGAGCTCTTCGACGCGGCCGTCCGCTTCGGCCGTGCGATCGGCTACCGCGGCGCGGGCACCGCCGAGTTCCTGGTCGGCGGCGGCGAGTTCCACTTCCTCGAGCTCAACGCCCGGATCCAGGTCGAGCACCCGGTGACCGAGGCCGTCACCGGCCGCGACCTGGTCGCCGATCAGATCCGCATTGCCGAAGGGGCCCGGATCGAGCCCGCCGGGCCGCCGTCGGGTCATGCGATCGAGGTGCGGCTCTATGCCGAGGACCCTCTCGAGTTCCTGCCCCAGGCCGGCCGCATCGAGCGCCTGCGGCTTCCAGGTGCGATCAGGGTCGACGCCGGCGTCGCGCAGGGCGACGAGATCGGGACACGATACGACCCGCTGGTCGCCAAGCTGATCGCCCACGGGGATACGCGAGACGAGGCGGTCTCGAAGCTCCGCGCCGCTCTCGGAGAGACAGAAGTGGGCGGCCTCGAGACGAACCTGCCGTTTCTGCGCTGGCTTCTCGCTCATCCCGCGTTCCGTGCAGGTGATACGGCGACCGACTTCCTCGTCCGCCACCCGCCGCTCACGCCGGCGCCCGACCGGATGCTCGCCGCACCGTGGAGAGGGCCGTTCCGTCTGAACCTGCCGCCACCCGCGGTCGAGCCGCCGCCGGTCGACGAGCCGGGGCACGGCCATCCGGGCTCGGACCCGCTCGACGAGATCACCGCACCGATGCCGGGAACGGTCATCCGCGTGCTCGTGGCTTCCGGTCAAGAGGTCGAGGCGCGCGATCACCTCGTGGTCGTCGAGGCGATGAAGATGGAGATGCCCCTCCGGGCGCCGCGGGCGGGGATCGTCCGTGCCGTTCACGTCTCCGAGGGGGACACCGTCGCGCGCGGTGAGGTGCTCGTCGAGCTCGAGGATTAGCTGTACGGTTGCCTCGTGGTCTTCGACCTTCCCGAAGAGCACGAGGCGCTACGCGACACGGTCCGCGACTTCGCCGAGCGCGAGATCGCTCCGGTCGCCGCCGAGCTCGACCGGACGAAGGCCTTCCCCTACGAGATCATCCGCAAGCTGGGTGAGCTCGGATGGATGGGTATCCCCTTCCCCGAGGAGTACGGCGGCGCGGGCGCCGACACCCTGGCGTACACCGTGGCCGTCGAAGAGCTGGCGCGCGTCGACTCGTCCGTGGCGATCACCATGTGCGCCCACACCTCGCTCGGGACGCAGCCCATCTACCTGCACGGAGACGAGGAGCAGAAGCGCGAGTGGCTCCCCCTGCTCGCCTCGGGCGAGCGCCTGGCCGCGTTCGGCCTGACCGAGCCCGAGGCGGGTTCGGACGCCGGCAACACTCGCACCCGCGCAGTGCTCGACGGCGGCGAGTGGGTGATCGACGGGGCGAAGCAGTTCATCACCAACGCCGGCACGGAGATCTCGGGAGTCGTCTCGATCACGGCCGTCACCGGGGAGACCAACGGCCGGCGGGAGATCTCGAACCTGCTCGTCCCGAACGGCACCCCGGGTCTCGAAATCGGCGAGCCGTACGAGAAGATGGGCTGGCACGCCTCCGACACGAGGCCGCTCGTCTTCGACGCGTGCCGGGTTGCCGAGGCGAACCTGCTGGGCGAGCGCGGCGCCGGACTCCGCCAGTTCCTGGAAGTGCTCGACATCGGGCGAATCGGGGTCGCCGCGATGGGAGTCGGGCTCGCCCAGGGGGCGTTCGACCAGGCCCTGCGCTACGCCCGGGAGCGCCAGGCGTTCGGCCGGCCGATCTCCCGCTTCCAGGCGATTCAGGCGAAGCTCGCGGACATGTCGACCGAGATCGAGGCTGCGCGGCTCCTTGCCTACCGCGCCGCGGTGCTCAAGGATGACGGCCGCCCCTTCGCCCTCGCTGCCGCGCAGGCCAAGCTCAAGTCGGGGCTGATGGCTCTGCAGGTGGTCGACGAGGCCGTCCAGATCCACGGTGGCTACGGCTACATCGAGGAATACCCGGTCTGCCGCTTCTACCGCGACGCCAAGATCCTGACGATCGGCGAGGGAACCGACGAGATCCAGCGGCTCGTGATCGCGCGCGCCCTCGGTGCGTCGTAGCCGGGACTGCAGGCGGGTTGCTGCTCGTCGGAGGACCATCATTGCGGCCGGTCGGCTGCGGTCCTCGACCGCGCGAGCTCGACGAAGTAGTCGAGGGCGGAGGGGTTCGCGAGCGACTCGCGGCTTGCCGCCCCGGCCGGATCGGCGCCGAGCATGATGCGCTTGACCGGCACCTCGACGAGCTTGCCCGAGAGAGTTCGCGGCACCGCCGGGACCCGGCGGATCTCGTCGGGAACGTGCCGGGGCGAGCAATCGTCGCGAAGCCGCTGCTCGATTCGCGCCGAGAGCGCGGCGTCGAGAGTCGCCTCCTCCCGCAGGACGACGAAGAGCACCACCCAGCCACTCGTTCCCTGCTGCGGCAGGTCGACGACGAGCGCGTCGATCACCTCGGGCAGGCGCAGCACCGCGCGGTAGATCTCGCTCGTGCCGATCCGAACGCCGCCTCGGTTCACGGTCGAGTCGGATCGCCCCGAGATGATCGCGGTGCCGCGGGAGGTGATCTCGATCCAGTCACCGTGACGCCAGACCCCCGGGTAGACGTCGAAGTAGCTCTCCCGGTAGCGGGAGCCGTCGGCATCGCCCCAGAAGCCGATGGGCATCGACGGTAGCGGAGCTGTGAGCACGAGTTCGCCGACCTCGTCGACGACGGAGGCGCCCTCGTCGTCGAACGCCTCGACCTTCGCACCGAGCGCCCGGGCCTGAAGCTCCCCCTCGTACACCGGCAACGTGGGGACGCCGCCGACGAACGCGCTGCAGACGTCGGTGCCTCCGCTCGTCGAGAAGAGCCAGGTATCCGGACCGACGTGCTCGTAGACCCAGCGGAAGCCGTCGGGAGAGAGCGGCGAGCCGGTCGAGCCGATGCTGCGCAGTCTCGAGAGGTCGTGGTCGCGGGCCGGTTCGACGCCGGCCTTCAGGCAGGAGGCGATGTAGGCGGCGCTCGTGCCGAAGCAGGTGATCCCGGCTTTCGCGGCGAGGTCCCAGAGGACTTTCAGGTCGGGGTGCCCGGCGCTCCCGTCGTAGAGGACTATCGACGCCTCGGTCAGCAATCCGCCAAGCAGCAGGTTCCACATCATCCAGCCCGTGGTGGTGAACCAGAACAGCCGGTCGCCGGGCCGCGCGTCGAAGTGCAGGTGCAGCAGCTTCAGGTGCTCGAGCAAGATTCCGCCCTGCCCGTGGACGATCGGCTTTGGAAGCCCAGTCGTCCCCGACGAATGCAGCACCCAGAGCGGGTGGTCGAACGGGAGTTGCTCGAACCGGAGCTCCATGCCGGCCCCCGACTCGAGCAACGCCTGCCACGAGATCCCGTGGGGCACCTGCGCGTGGAGGTACGGCAGTAGGACGCTGTGCTCCAGCGAGGGAATCGCCTGGCGGATCTCCTCGACGGCCCGGGACCGGTCGAAGTCGCGGCCGCCGTAGCGGTAGCCGTCAACGGCGATCAGCACCTTCGGGTCGATCTGGGAGAAGCGGTCGACGACGGCCTGGACGCCGAAGTCAGGTGAACACGACGACCACGTCGCCCCGAGGCTCGCGCAGGCGAGAAACGCCACCACCGCCTCTTCGATGTTCGGCAGGTAGGCGACGACCCGGTCGCCCGCGTCGACTCCGAGCTCTCGCAGTCCGGCCGCGGCGGCCGCCGTTTGCTCTCGGAGCTCTGCCCAGGTCGTCTCGGCGAGCGGCCGCAGCTCGGAGGAGTGAATCAGCGCCGTCGAGGTGGCGTCCTTGCCCGCGAAGACGTGCTCGGCGTAGCTCAGCTCCGCACCCGGGAACCACTTCGCGCCGGGCATCGAACGATCGGGCAGCACCTCGTCGTAGAGCCGGGACGCGCGCACGCCGAAGAACTCCCAGATCGACTCCCAGAAGGCCCCGAGCTCGTCGACCGACCAGGCCCAGAGCTCGGCATAGCTCTCGAACCGGAGGCCCCGGGTTTCCCCGAGCCAGCGCTCGTAGGCGGCGAGGCGGGAGCTTTCGCAGACGGCCTCGGACGGCGTCCAGAGCGGTGTCGTCACGGTACGAGCGCGAGTGCGCCCTCGAACCCGCCGGCGCGGAGCTTCGCGAGTGCGTCGTTCGCGCGCTCGAGCGGGAAGGCCTCGACCTTCGTGCGCACCGGCACCCTGGGGGCGAGTGCGAGCAGCTCCTCGCCGTCCCGGCGCGTGAGGTTCGCGACCGAGCGGAGAACCCGCTCGCCCCAGAGGATCTCGTAGGGGAAGGAGGGGATGTCGGACATGTGGATGCCGGCGCAGACGACCGTCCCGCCCTTGGCGACGGCCTTCAACGCCGCCGGGACGAGCTCGCCGGCGGGAGCGAAGATGATCGCGGCGTCGAGCTCCTCGGGCGGCGCACCGGCGCCGGCCCATTCTGCGCCGAGCGAGCGCGCGAACCCCTGGACGGCCCTGTCGCCCTCACGCGTCACCGCGAACACGCGGCGTCCCTCCCAGGCTGCGACCTGAGCGACGATATGCGCCGCAGCGCCGAATCCGTACAGGCCGAGCCGCTCGGGGTCACCTGCGAGCCGCAGCGAGCGGTACCCGATCAGGCCCGCGCAGAGGAGCGGTGCGGCTTCGAGGTCGCCGTAGCCCTCCGGGATCGGAAAGCAGAAGCGCTTGTCGGCGACGGCCCACTCGGCGTAGCCGCCGTCGAGGTCGTAGCCGGTGAAGCGGGCCTCGTCGCAGAGGTTCTCTCGGCCCGTCGTGCAGTACCGGCAGGTTCCGTCCGTCCAGCCGAGCCACGGTACGCCCAGCCGCCTCCCGTCCTCGGTCTCACCGACGATCTGGTGGCCGATGACGAGCGGGAGCCTCGGTTGCGTCAGCTCTCCGTCGACGATGTGGAGATCAGTCCTGCAGACGCCGCAGGCGCGCACGCGGAGCAGAACATCTCCCGGCCCGGGTTTCGGGTGCGGGAGCTCGACCGACCGGAGCGGCGTACCGGGCCGCTCGAGCAGCATCGCTCTCATCCGGCCCGTGCCCGGGCGCAGGTGACGACGTTGCGGAGCAGTACCGAGGTCGTCACGGGACCTACGCCGCCCGGGACCGGTGTGATGCCGGCGGCCACGGGCTCGACGGCGTCGGTGTCCACGTCCCCCACCATGCCTTCGTCAGGGTCCTCGTTGGTGCCGACATCGATCACGATCGAGCCGGGCCGCACATGCTCCGCGCCGAGCAGCCGCGCCCGCCCGGCCGCCGCGACGAGGACGTCGGCGCGTCGCGTCACGGACGCGAGGTCGCGGGTGCGGGTGTGGCAGACGGTCACAGTGGCATGCTCGGCTAGGAGCAGGAGCGCGAGCGGCTTACCGACCACGGTCGAGCGCCCGACGACGACCGCTTCGGCGCCGGCGAGCTCTGTCCCCGCATGATGGAGGAGCTCGATCACCGCCTGGGCGGTGGCGGGCGCGAACGCGGGCAGTCCGGCGGCGAGGCGTCCCAGGCTCAGAGGGCTCGAGCCGTCGACGTCCTTCCCGGGCGCGATCCGTTCGCCGGCCTCGGCCAGGGTGAGCGACGGTGGCAGCGGCGTCAGACAGATGATCCCGTCGATCTCGGGGTCGGCCGACAGGGCCTCGAGCGTCGAGATGACGCCGCCGGCGTCATCGACCCCGAGCCTCGACTCCCGCAGTTCGATCCCGACCGCCGCCGCCGCCTTCACGATCGAGCCGAGGTACCACTCGGTCGCCGGATCCTCGGTCGCCACGACCGCCGCGAGCACGGGGGCGAGCGCAGCGGCCTCGCCTGCCGTCCGTTCACGGATCGCAGCCGCGAGTGCTCGCCCGTCGAGCAACGTCATCTGGCCGTCCGCTTCCGTACCGCGGCGACGATCCGGTCGGCCCTGGCGAGGTCGCGCTCGATCGCGTCGACGGCGGCGTCGAGCTCCGCGAGTAGTCTCGGATCCGTGATCGAGGCTCGGTTGGCGTCGATGTTGACGAGCGCCGAGGAGAGCGCGCCCCGCGCGGCTCCCGCCGCCGCGCCGGCATCGGAGACCACATTCACGTTCGAGCCCGGCACGATTCTCTCGGCCAGGTCGAGCACCTCGGAAGCTGCGACCGCCGTCCGGCGCGGAACGTCGGCGGCGAGCGCGAGCGCGGCCTGGACCCTCGCTGCGCGCTCAGCGATCTCCGCCTCCGTCTCCTTCGGGAGCCGGTACGCGGCGATCACCGCGCTGAACGCCTCGGCGTCTTCGGCAGCGAGCCTGATCGCCTCGCTGCGGATCGTCGTCGCCCGCGCGCGCGCCGCGATCATCGTCTCCTCGTACCCGGCATAGGCCGGCTTGCCGATCGTGAGGTTGCAGACCATCTCGACGAGTGCCGCCGCGATGCCCACCTCGAGCGCCCCGGCCGCGCCGCCCCCGGGTGCGGGCGCAGACGACGCGAGCTCGTCGAGCCAGCCGCCGATCGTCTCGTCCCTCATCTCTCCTCCCTCGTGTACGGCAGGCCGAGAGCGGCGGGAGCACCGAGGCGCCGCCCCGCGCGCCCGGCCGAGATGACCACGAGTGCGATGATCGTCGCGATGTACGGCAGGGAGCTTGTCCAGAGGACGGTCGGGCCGAGGCTGATCTGCCGGGCCTGGAGCTCGGGGGCCAGGGCCTGGAGCGAGCCGAAGAAGTAGGCCCCGACCAGGCAGAGCTCGGGGCGCCAGAACGAGAAGATGACGAGCGCGATCGCGATCCAGCCCGCGCCGCCGGTGATGCCGTTCACCCACTGGGGGGTGATGGCGAGGGTGAAGGTGGCGCCCGCGACCCCGGCCAGAGCTCCGCCGGCGATCGTGTGCACGTACCGGTAGGCGGTGACGTTGATCCCCATCGCGTCGGCGGCTGCGGGCGACTCGCCGACGGCCCTGACGTTGAGACCGTGGCGGGTGCGGGTCAGATACCAGATCAGTACCACCACCAGCGCCCATGAGAGGTAGACGAGGATGTTCTGCCCGAACAGGATCGGACCGACGATCGGCCAGTTCTGCATCGACGAGGGGAAGATCGGGCCGAACTGGTGGGCGGCGGGGGAGTCGGCGAGGTTGAGGTCGTTGCCGAGGTAGGACGACAGGCCGGCGGCGCCGGCGAAGATCGTCAGTGCGAGCCCCGAGACGATCTGGTTCGCGCGCAGCGTGATCACCAGGAATGCGTGAATCGACGCCATCGCCGCGCCGGCGACCATCGCGACGACGATGGCGATCGCGAGCGAGAGCGCGCTTGTTACGTGGACACGCTGCACCGCCCAGAAGCCCATCACTGCTCCGACGAGCATCATCCCCTCGACGCCGAGGTTGAGCACGCCCGAGCGCTCGGCAAGCAGCTCCCCGAGCGCGGCGTAGAGGAGGGGTGTCCCGTAGGCCACCCCCGAGGCGAGCACGACCACGATCAACGAGTTGTTCATGCCGCCTCCGGGGCCGGCGCAACGCCGCTGCGATGGGCGATGCGCACCCGGTAGCGGACGAGCAATTCGCCGCCGAGTGCGGAGAAGAGGATGATCCCCTGGATCACACCCACGAGGCCGGCCGGGAAGTCGGCGCCCTGGAGGGTGTTGCCGGCGTTCTCGAGCCCTCCGATCAGGAACGCGACGAGGCAGGTCGCGAACGGGTTGTAGCGGGCGAGCGCCGCCACCACGATGCCGGTGTAGCCGTAGCCGAGCTTCTGGAGCCCGTTCGGGTCACCGTCCAGCGAGTGGCTGAAGTCGCCGACCTGGCTTGCGCCTCCCAGGCCGGCGATCGCCCCCGAGATCGCCATCACGGCGAGGATCTTGCGGCGGATGCGTACGCCGCCGTACCGTGCCGCCCGCTCGGAGTCGCCCAACACCTGCACCTCGAAGCCGAAGCGCGTTCGCCGGTAGAGGACCCAGAGCACGACCGCCGTGCCGAGGCCGAGGAGCAGGCCGAGCGGGACCGTGATTCCGCCCTGGAGATCGATCGTCCACGAGGGCCACACCGCCGAGGCCGGCAGCGGCTTGCCGGTCGGGAAGACCGTGGCGTTGAAGCCCGTGGTCTGCCGCCAGTACGACTCGCTCTCGAAGATCAGGTACGTGATCAGGTACCCCGCGACGTAGTTCAGCATCAGCGAGGTGATGATCTCGTTCGTCCGGAAGAACGCCCTCAGCACGCCGGGGATCAGCGCCCACAGCGCACCGCCGAGGCAGCCTGCGACGACCATCGCCGTGATCGCGAGCCATGACGTGCCGCCTCCGTCGCCGAGGTAGATGCCGGCCGCGGCTGCGAAGGTCGCGCCCAGGTACAGCTGCCCCTCGGCGCCGATGTTGAAGAGGCGCATCCGGAACGCGGCAGCCGCCGCGAGACCGGTGAACATGAGCGGCGTCGTCGTGATCAGCGTCTGGCTGAGGGCGCCGGTCTGCAGGAACGCGGCGTCGAACAGCTGGCGGTATGTGCTGATCGGGTTGTGGCCGGTGACGAGGAGCACGACCCCGGCGATGACGAACGCGACGACGAGCGAGCCGGCGGGGACCGCGAGCGTGAGCCAGCGCGGCTGGTCGAGTCGCCGCTCGAAGCGAACGCGCACCTCTCGCTCAGCCGCTGGGACCCATCGGAGCGGCAACCATACCGCGGCGAAACTGCGATCATCGCGGGGTGGCGACGGTCGATCTCGAGCGGAGGCTGGCGGTCGCCCGCGGTGACGAGCCGGCCGACGTCGTCGTTCGCTCGGGCCGCGTGCTCTGCGTCTTCACGCGCGAATGGCTCGAGGTCGACGTCGCGATCGTCGACGGCGTCGTAGCCGGACTCGGGTCGTACGAGGGACGCGAGACGCTCGATGCCGCGGGTCGCTGGCTCGTGCCCGGATTCGTGGACCCGCACCTCCACATCGAGTCGTCGAAGCTGCTCATCGACGAGTTCGCGCGCCTCGTGCTTCCCCTCGGGACGACGGCGATCGTGGCCGACCCCCACGAGATCGCCAACGTGCTCGGCACCGACGGCGTCCACTGGCTCTGCGACGCAGCCTCGGGCCTTCCGCTCGACGTCTACTTCATGGCCTCGTCGTGCGTGCCGGCCTCGCAGTTCGAGTCGCCGCGCCGGGAGCTCTCGACGGGAGATCTGGAGGGCCTGCTCAGGCGCACACACGTGCTCGGGCTCGCGGAGATGATGAACTTTCCCGGGGTCGTGTCCGGGGCCCGGGCCGAGCTGGCGAAGCTGGCGCTCGCCCGCCATGTCGACGGGCATGCGCCCGGGGTGTCGGGCAGGCAGCTGAACGCCTACGCCGCCGCCGGGATCGCCTCGGACCACGAGGCTGCAACCGTCGAGGAAGGGCGCGAGCGCCTGAGGGCCGGGCTCTGGCTGCTGATCCGAGAGGCCTCGAGCGCACGCAATCTCAAGGCGTTGCTGCCGCTCGCGCTCGAGTACGGGCCGTACCGGATGGCGTTCTGTACCGACGACCGTGAGCCGGAGCACATCGCCGACGACGGCCACATCAACGCGATCGTGCGAGAGGCGGTAGCGCTCGGGCTTCCGCCCGAGGACGCCGTCGTCATGGCCTCGCTCAACCCGGCGGCCTATCACGGCCTGGATCATCTGGGCGCGATCGCGCCCGGCCGCCGCGCCGACATCCTCGTCCTCTCCGACCTCGAGTCGTTCGTGCCGGATCTCGTGCTCAAGCGCGGCCGGCCGGTGGGAGAGATCGGGGCGGTCGTCGTCCCCGACTGGGTGAAACGCACTGTTCACGTCGGGGCGATCGACCGGGGCGCGCTGTCTGTGCCCTGGAGCAGCGGCCGGGCGCGCGTGATCGGGCTCGTGCCCGACCAGATCATCACGGCGGCGCTAGAGGACGACCTGACGGTGGTCGACGGGGCGGCGGTCGCCGATCCTGCCCGCGACCTGGCGAAGGTCGCCGTCTTCGAGCGTCACCTCGAGACCGGGAGGGTGGGGGTCGGATTCGTCCGAGGGTTCGGCCTGCAGCGAGGCGCGCTCGGTTCGACGGTCGCGCACGACGCCCACAATCTGATCGTGGTCGGCGTCGACGACGAGTCGATGCTCACTGCGGTGGCACGGCTGCGCGACCTCGGCGGCGGTCTCGCGGTGACCGACGGCGACCGCGTGCTCGCCGAGCTTGCGCTGCCCGTGGCGGGCCTGCTCTCCGACCGTCCGCTCGACGACGTCCTCCGGTCGAGCCGGGAGGTTGCCGCCGCCGTGCGCTCTCTCGGCGTCACCTTCCCACAGCCGGTGCAGATGCTCGCGTTCCTGTCGCTGTCGGTGATCCCGGCGCTGAAGATCACCGACCGGGGCCTCGTCGACGTCGAGCGATTCGAACTCGTTTCACTCGCCGTCTGACCGTCGTATAGTTGAGCTGAGGATGGCCGTTGCAGAGCAAGCGGTTCCCGTCCCGGCGGCGGGCCTGGCCCAGCCCGAGCGCCCTGCCGTGCCGGCGTCGATCGTGCCTCTCGCGGGGATCCCGTTCGTCACCGCGATCCTCGTCGCGCTCGTCGTCTCGATTCAGGGGAACTGGAGCTGGGCGCTCGACTTCTTCCACGTCGTCGGAGGCGGACTCTGGACCGGGGTCGACCTCTTCATGGGCTTCGTGATCGGCCCGATCATGCGCAAGCTCTCGATTCCCGCCCGTATCGAGCTCACAACCCGGTTGATGCCGAAGATGCTGCTGATCATGCCGACCCTCGTCACGATGACCCTGGCATCCGGGTTCCAGCTCGCGCGCCTGAACGGGATGCTCGACACGTCGTACTCGCGGCATGCCTGGGTGGTCGTCTCGATGGTCGTGGTGGCGGTCATGGCGATCACCGCGCTCGGGCTCCTGCAGCCGGCGAACATCGCAGTGCTGTTCGAGCTGCGCAAGCCGCAGCCGGACCCGGCGATCATCGGCGGCCTCATGCGCCGGTTCGTCTACGCCTCCGCCGTGATCGGAGCGATGCAGATCGCGACCCTGATCATCATGACGAGGCTCGCGAGCTGATGGCCGCGGTCGAGGCGTCTCCGGTCGCTCCGGCGCCGGGGCTGAAGGTGACCGAGCTCGGGATGGTTTCCATTGCCCTCGTCGCCGCGGGCGTGATCTACCTGGCCGCCCACTTGCCGAGGCACGCGCCGCTCGCCCCCGCCCTCGGGTTGCTCGCCGCCGCCGTGCTCGTCCTCGCGGTGAACGCGGTCCTGCTGGCCCGCCAGCCGCGCTTCGCGTGGTGGCGCTTCCGGCAGGTGTTCGGCTGGATGCTGCTCGTCTACGTCGTGGTTGCCGGGATGATCGAGTATGCGTTCGTGTACGACCACACCCGGGGAGCCGTGCTGGCGGTGATGACCTGCCTGCTCGCTACGTTCACCGTGAACGTGCCGCTGATCTCCGGCTACACGGTCGCCCGGTACGAGCAGCGCCTCTCGCGCGACTCTTAGACAAGTCCAGCTCGGCGACCGTGCCGCCTTCGACGTGGATGCCGCGTCGCCAGGGCTCGCCGTCCAGCCAGAGCGTGTATTCGCCCTCTGCGAGGTTGTCGTGGACGAGGACGTGCGACGTCGTCTGCCCCGCCGACCGGGTCAGCACCGCTTTGTTCCGTCGTAGGGCGTGCCACGTACGGGAACGCATCGAGATAGCGGCGTGCAACGGGCTTCACGCCCTGCTCGATCAGCGAGGCTGCCCCGTCGGGCTTGAACGTCTTGTCGACCAGCGGGTAGGTGAGGCCCGCGATCGCCCGCAGCTCCACCGACGCCACGTCGTCGAAGACCCCTCTACCGTTCGGGAAGCCGGCGGGATCGCCGGCCACGAGCCCGATCGGGTTCGGCGTCTTCGCGGGCGGGACTGCGACGTTGAACCCCGGGACGGGGCTTGACGCCGGTCGTTCGTCCGGGTGGCGCATTCGGTTCGATAGTTTCGAGGCGAACCGGAACGCGACGGGCAGCGAATCAGCCGCGTCCGGTTCAGCGAGCGGCGAGGAGATCTACGATGACGAGCCCGCGCTTCACCCGTACCCTCTCCCGGCCGGAGTGGCTCCGCCTCGGGGGCTTCGCCACGGCCGTTGCGGCGCTGCACGTTACGGGCTGGGGGCTCTTCGCCTGGTATTCGAGCCGGTATCCGGCGCTCGCCGGGCTGGGCGTTCTCGCCTACACGTTCGGGCTCCGCCACGCCTTCGATGCCGACCACATCGCGGCGATCGACTCGACGACGCGCAAGATGCTCGCCCAGGGGCGCCGGCCGCTGGGCGTCGGGTTCTTCTTCTCCCTCGGGCACTCGACGATCGTCTTCTCGCTCGCCGCCGGGATCGCGCTCGCCGCCCGAACGATCAAGTCCGAGATCCCGATGTTTCAGAGCTACGGCGGCTACGTCGGCGCGAGCGTGTCAGGCACCTTCCTGTGGATCATCGGGATCCTGAATCTGATCGTCCTGCTCGACATCGTCCGGATCGCAGGGGGGCTACGCCGCGGCGAGTTCGACGCGGAGCGCCTCGAGGGGCGGCTCGACGACCGCGGCCTGATGAGCCGCCTGTTCCTCGGCCGGTTCTTCCGCTTGATCTCGAGATCGTGGCACATGTACCCGCTGGGCGTCCTGTTCGGGCTCGGCTTCGACACGGCTACCGAGGTCGCGCTCCTGGCCCTGGCAGCAGGGGTCGCGAGCCACGCCGTGCCGTTCCTCGCCGTGCTGTCGCTGCCGATCCTCTTCGCCGCCGGCATGTCGCTGATGGACACGGCCGACGGAGCGTTCATGAGCCAGGCGTACGGGTGGGCGTTCTCGAGCCCGGTGCGGAAGATCTACTACAACATCACCGTCACCACGCTGTCGGTGACCGTCGCGCTCGCCGTCGGCTCGGTCGAGCTGCTCCAGGTGCTCTCGATGAAGCTCGGACTCGACTCCGGCTTCTGGGCCTGGCTGAACGGGCTCGACTTCGAGAGGCTCGGCTACGTCGTGGTCGGCATGTTCGTCCTGACCTGGGCCGGGTCGGTGGCGATCTGGAAGGCGCGTCGCATCGACGAGCGCTGGGGCAAGGCTCTGCGGACGAAGTAGCGCCCCGGGCTCTCAGGAGGTCAGCGACTTCGCGTCGGCGCGGGAGAGCCCCGCCGCCAGGAAAAAGGTCCGCATCTTCGGGTCGAGCTTGTCGAGGGTGGCTGAGACCGGGCTCTGGAAAAGCGTCGCGATCGCCAGCGGATCGATGCCGAGAACACGATGGATGTCCGCCGCGCTGCTCTTCTTGTCGAGCATGACCGTCGCCGCCTGGCAGAAGTCGACCTTCTTCCCGTGGTTGTCGAAGCTCAGGATCAGAGCGAAGCTCTTGCCCTGTGCCGTCGTCCACTCTCGGAAGAGCGGCGAGTCGGGATGCATGCCGTCGACCGTGTCGCGAAGCTCATGAAGCTGGGGCCTGAAGTCGTTGACCAGCTGGACGAAGAGGGCTGGCACGAGCGCGAAGAGCGCCGCGAATGCCTGGCCGGAATCCTTCTTGAAGAGCGGGCAGTCGTTCAGCGACTCAGCTTTCGAGCTCGCGTTCAGCTTCTTG
Source organism: Gaiellaceae bacterium (assembly GCA_035517795.1). GTDB lineage: Bacteria > Actinomycetota > Thermoleophilia > Gaiellales > Gaiellaceae > PALSA-600. Next base: position 15,105 of record DATIYE010000147.1, read on the forward strand.
GCGATCGTCCTGAACGTCTGCACCTTGGCGTCGAGCGCAACCGCGAGCGCCTTGTCGTGCGCGTCCGGCTTCGGCGGCGTCGCGGCGATCGACGAGGCTTCGAGTGGGGCCCAGGTCACCGTGCAGGTCAGTGCGAAGGCAATAGCGGCAGCTCTCATGCGACCGCCGGCGTCTGGGAGGTGGTCGTCTCCGGCGGCAGGGTAGACCCGCCGTGACCCTGGACGAGCCGGCGGCAGACGGCGATCGCGTTCTCGAAAGCCTGTCGGACGCCGCTGCCTCCGAACCCGCCCGTTCCCCGGCGCCGGAGGTTCGCAGTCGCCTGCTGCATGCACTGCTCGAACGCCTGCTGGGTGGCCCGGTCGACCGGGGCGGCAGGAGTGAACGACGGCAGCTGCATGCCCTTCGGGAGGTGACCCCGGCACGCGACCGCCGCCTGTTGGAGGAAGCGGCTGTTCGAGCTCTCCGACGGCGTCTCGGCACCCTGGTCGCGCATGCAGGCTTCGAAGGCGGTCAGTGACCGCCCGGCGGCGCTGTCCGTCGAGTGCTTCCTCTGGTCGACGATCGCCACGACCACGATCGCGATCACTGCCAGCGGGAGGATCGTCCCGAAGACGATCGCCGCGGTCGAGATTCTCCGAGGCGGCTTCGGGGGCGGCTTCGGCCACCACGCCGGATCCGAGAATTCGGCTGGCATGAATCGATTGTGTCAAGTCGGCCCGTCGTGCGCGAGGGCGCGAGAAGGGGCCCGATCCCGGTCGTCGGTGGCACGGGCCGGTACGTGCCCCTGCGCGGAGACTGCAAGCCCGCAATCTGGTTCTACCTCTGCCGATTCGGGTGAGGTCAGCGTGGCGCCACGATCGCCCGCAGCGCCTGCCGCAGCGATCGCGTTGCCGCGAGCACGGCCGTCGGTTCGTACCCGCAGTGCGCCATGCAGTTGTCGCAACGCGGGTCGTTCCCACGGCCGTACTTCGACCAGTCTGTCGTCGCGATCAGCTCTTTGTAGCTGGCCGCGTATCCGTCGGACATCAGATAGCACGGCCGCTGCCAGCCGAAGACCGAGTAGCTCGGGATCCCCCAGGGCGTGCACTGGAAGTCGACCTTTCCCTCGAGGAAGTCGAGGAAGAGCGGGGTGTGGTTGAGCCGCCAGCGCTTGCGACGTCCGCCTGCGAACGCCTCGCCGAACAGCCTGCGGGCCTGGGAGACGCCGGGGAAGTGCTCCTGGTCAGGGGCCTTCTCGTAGGCGTAGGCGGGTGAGAGCATCATCTGGTCGACCTTCAGCTCGTCGTTCAGGAAATCGAGCACGTCCCGGACCGTCTTCGGCGTGTCGGTCGTGAGGAACGTCGTGTTGGTGTTGACCCGGAAGCCGCGCCCCTGAGCCTCGCGGATCGCCTCGACGGCCTTGTCGAACGTCCCTTCACGCTCGACGAACTGGTCGTGTCGCTCGCGCATCCCGTCCAGATGCACAACCCAGGCGAAGTACGGCGAGGGCTCGAACAGATCGAGCTTGCGCTTCATCAGGATCCCGTTGGTGCAGAGGTAGACGAACTTCTTCCGGGTGATCAGCTCCCTGGTGAGCACGTGCACCTCGGGATGGACGAGGGGCTCGCCGCCTGCGATCGAGACCATCGGCGCACCCGACTCCTCGATCGCCGCGAGCGCCGTCTCGACCGGCATCCGCTGGCGCAGGATGTGCTCCGGGTACTGGATCTTCCCGCAGAAGGAGCAGGCGAGGTTGCACTGGAAGAGCGGCTCGAGCTCGACGAGCAAGGGGAACTTGTCCTCGCGCCGCAAGCGCTGCCTCACGAGATAGCGCCCCACGGCGAGGCTCTGTCTGAGCGGCACACTCATGCCGTCGTCAGCTCCCTGGGGAGGCGGAAGCGGAGCGACTCGACAGTCTGGGTGCGCTCCTCGACGTCGACCGGTCCGAGCGCGGCGAGGGCGGCGACCAGCCGGTGCACGATCCGCTCGGGCGCCGAGGCGCCGGCGGTGATGCCCACTGTGGTGGCGCCCGCGAGCCAGGCGACGTCGACGTCGGTCTCGTCGTCGACGAGGTAGGCGCGGGCCCCTTCGCGTCGGGCGACCTCGACGAGGCGCTTGGAGTTGGACGAGCTCTCCGACCCTGCGACGAGCACCACGTCCGATTCGCGCGCCACGGCGCGGACGGCGTTCTGACGGTTCGAGGTCGCATAGCAGATGTCCTCGGAGGCCGGGCCGCGCAGCGCCGGGAACCGCTCACGCAGCCGCGCGACGATCTCGTCGGTCTCGTCGACGGCGAGCGTGGTCTGCGTGAGGTAGCCGACCCGCTCGGGATCGTCGGCCTCTACCCGCGCGGCGGCCTCGACGTCCTCGACGACGCAAATCGCGTCGGCGGCCTCGCCCCGAGTCCCCTCGACCTCCTCGTGCGCTTCGTGGCCGATCAGGAAGATCGTCCGGCCCTCCGTCGCGAACCTTCGCGCCTCGGCATGGACCTTCGAGACGAGGGGGCACGTGGCGTCGATCACGCCGAGCCGGCGCGAGGCAGCATCTGCCCGTACGGCCGGCGAGACGCCGTGGGCCGAGAAGACGACCGTGGCCCCGTCGGGCACTGCGTCGAGCTCGTCCACGAACACCGCCCCTCGCGCCTCGAGGTCGTTGACGACGTGCTCGTTGTGGACGATCTGCTTGCGCACGTAGACGGGGGCGCCGCGCTGGGCGAGCACGAGCTCGACGATGTCGATCGCCCGTTCGACCCCCGCGCAGAACGAGCGTGGGCCTGCTAGGAGCAGCGTTCTCGGGCCTACGGCCGCCGCCCACTCGGCGAGCGCTCCGCTCGTCCGGCGCAGGCTCCGGAGGGCGCGGGGGCCTGCGATCGTCATCCGCGGATCGGCGAGCGACCTCCCCGCGGCGTCGGCGACCACGCGAACGACTGCGAGCGGCCGGCCGGCTGCTCCGGCTGCAAGCCACGCCGACTCCATATCGACCGCGAGCGCCGACCCCGCGCGCTCCCGGCGCTCGGCGGGTCCGAGCATCCGTGTGGTCGAGGCGAGCGCGCCGACGTGGACCCGTAGGCCGCGGCGGCGGAGAGCGGCCGCGAGCAGCGGGCTTCCCGGAACGGCGGTCCGCGCGCCGTCCTCGCCGACTAGCTCGCTGGCGCAGAGGACGTCGCCGGCGCGAAGCGACGGGTCGACGCCTGCGCACAGCCCGGCCACCGCGAGGGCAGGCGCGCCATGCGCCAGCGCCCGGGCTGCGGCGATCCGCGCCCGATCGGGCCCCATACCGGTGCGCAGGACCGACGATCCCGCCGGGTCGCCGAGCGCGAGCCGCTCGATGCGAAGCGGAGCCAGGACGAGGAGCGAGTCAGGCATCGCGACCTGCGAGAACGCGCCCGAGCGCCATCACCGGGAACACGTCCCGGTAGAGGTGATAGTTGAGATAGAAGTCGCCCGGAAAGCCGGTGCCCGTGTAGTAGGGCTCGTCCCAGCCGCCGTCGGGACGTTGGTTCTCGACGAGCCAGGCGACCGCCCGCGCCGCTGTCCTTCCGCTGCGTGCACCGCCCGCCGCCAGGCCGAGCAGCGCCCAGGCCGTCTGCGACGCCGTGGAGGCGCCGCGTCCAATCCAGGAACGATCGCGATACGAGCGGAGGTCCTCCCCGAATCCACCGCTGGGATTCTGCACGCGCTGGAGCCACCCGACCGCCGCACGCGTGCTCTCATGGGTCTCGAGCCCGCAGGCGGCGAGCGCCGGGAGGACGGAGGCGGTTCCGTAGACGTAGTTGGCTCCCCAGCGACCGAACCAGGAGCCGTCGCGCTCCTGGCGGTCGAGCAACCAGCCGAGGGCGCGGATCGCAGGGCGCTCGGTTGCCCGCCCGGCGTCGGCGAGCGTTTCGAGGACATGGGCTGTGACGTCGGCGCTCGGGGGGTCGGTGACCGCGCCAAAGTCGCAAAACGCCAGCTTCGAGCACAGGCTGCTCTCGTTGTCGACGTCGAACGCGCCGAAGCCGCCCGAACGACTCTGCATCCCGACCATCCACGTGAGACCGCGCTCCGCGGCTCCTTCCGAGTCGTGTCCGGCTCGGCGGAGCGCGAGCACCACGAGGGCGGTGTCGTCGACGTCCGGGTAACTGTCGTTGGCGAACTCGAACGGGAAGCCTCCCGGCTCGAGCCCCGGTCGACGTACCGCCCAGTCTCCTCGGGTCGAGACCTCCTGCGCTGTGAGCCACTCGCATGCACGAACGATCGCCGGGTCGCGTCGGTCGACTCCGGCGTCGAGTAGGGCGATGACCGAGAGCGCTGTGTCCCAGACCGGTGACTGGCAGGCCTCGAGTCGGCGCCCATGCTCGTCCTCGATCGTGAAGGTGTCGAGGCCGTGGAGCGCGCGGACGAGCACCGGATGGTCGAGCCCGTACCCGAGGACCTTCAGGGCGATGATCGACCACACCCACGGCGGCTGGATCCCGCCCCACGAGCCGTCTCGCTCCTGCCGATCGACGATCCAACGCTCGGCGGTCGCGAGCGCCCGCCGCCGCAACGGCCGAGCGGGTCGGCGCCCGTAGAGGTGACAGGCGCGGTCGAGCAGTTCGAACGCACGGCCCCACGCGTCATCGGGCGGGGCAGGTGCACGTCCTGGTCCTCGCAGCTCGTCGATCACGAACGAAGCCGCCGTCTGCGGCCTGACTGCGGTGACGACCGACAGGGCGACGATCGTCTGGCGGGCCCAGCAGCCGAAGGAGTAGATCGAGAGCGGCGCCCGCACCGGCAGCAGGATCTGCTCCGGCGGGAGCGTCGGGACGCTGCTCCACGACCAGAGCCCCAGCAGCGACAGCCACATCCGCGTGAACACGCGGGTGCCTTCGACGCCGCCGGCGTCTCTCACGAATGCGGCGGCACGCCGCATGTGAGCGGCGTCGGCAGGATCACCGGCGAGGCGGAGTGCCACATACGCCTCGACCGAGGTCGAGAGGTCACCGGGCCCACCGTAGTACGTGGCCCACGAGCCGTCGGGCCTCTGCCGACCGCGGATCCAGGTTGCGCTCGCCGCTGCCTGAGCAGGAGCCAGCCCGCCGAGAAAGGTGCGGAGGAACAGATCCTCGGCGTCGATGGTCACGTTCGTCTCGAGCTCGCCCTTCCACCAGCCATGGGGGCTCTGCAGGTCCAGCAGGTGGCGGGTCGCGCGCGCTAGAGCCTCCTGGGCGGCGTCGATCTGCCTGTCTGCGGTGATGGTCATGCCGCTGCCTCGCCGATTGCGAGCTCGGCTGCGCGCACGCCGCTGCGCACGGCGCTCTCCATCGTCGCGGGCCAGCCGGTATCGGTCCACGATCCTGCAAGGTAGAGCCCGGGCACGGCTGTGCGCGCTCCGGGTCGCAGCCGGCCCGTCCCCGGCGCCGCGCGGAACGTGGCCCGTGGCTCGTGGGTGGCCGCGAAATCGATGACCTCGGCCTCGCGGGCACGCGGCAGCAGCCGCGCCAGCGCCGGCAGGAAACGGCTCTGCAGCTCGGCGACCGAGACGCCGATCTCGTCGACTGCGTGAGACAGCGAGATCGCGACGAGCTGACCTTCGCGGGCGCCGGAGGCGTCCGTGCGGTCGAAGATCCATTGCACAGGGGAGTCGAGTGCCGCTGCCAGGGGCTGCTCGAGGACAGGGCGGTCGTAATGCACGTGCAGGTTGACGATCGGGCTCGTGCCGAGCGCGGCGAGGGCGTCGGCGTCGACGGCACCCTCGGGGGCGACCGAGGCCACCGAATCGTGCGGAAGGGCGAGGATGACCGCGTCCGCCTCCTCCGTCCCCGAGTCGAGGACGACGTGCCCGTCCGAGCTCACCGACTCGACCGGGGTGGAGGTCAGCACCGTTCCTCCAGAGGCTTCGATCGCCGCTGCCGCCGGCTCGGCATGCAGGCGGCGGAACGGCACCGCTGGAACCCCGATGTCCGACGCGTCGGCCGCGTCGAGAAGCCCGGTGCGGAAGACCTTGACGGCTACGGCGAGCGAGGCCTGATCCGCGGGCAGGTTCAGGGTAGGCAGCGCGATCAGGTTCCAGAGCGCGGCGATCGCGTTCTCGGACTGGCCCTGGCCGCGCAGCCAGTCGGCGAAGGTCTGGCCGTCGAGGGCCGGGTCGCCGGAGTTGAGCTTCCCGAGTGCCTGCGCGGCTCGGGCTGCGGCCAGCCGCTCACGCAGGGCAAGGGGCGAGTAACGGAGCAGGGTGGCGGCGAGGTGGAACGGCGGGCGGAGCCCCGAGCGTGATAGGAGTGCCGGCGGCCTGTCCTCGCGAAGCACCGGCACGTGCAGCCGCCGCTGGAGCGGGAGCAGGTGATCTGCGCCGATCCGGCGCAGGAACTCGAGGTAGGCGGTGCAGCACCGCAGCGCGACGTGCTGCCCGTTGTCCAACTCGAGCCCGTTTCGCTCGAACGAGAAGGTTGCGCCGCCGAGCCGGGAGCGTGCCTCGTACAGGGTCACCTCGGCGCCCGCGTCTGCGCATGAGAGGGCTGCGGCCAGGCCGGCAAGCCCCCCGCCTACGACGGCGACCCTCATGTGCCCGAGAGGCTCCGCGCCAGAACGAGGCCCTTTTCCCACCGGCGTAGCGAGAGCCGACCCCGAAGGACGAGCGTCGGCTCGGCCGCGATCCGCTCGAGCAGACGCCGGTAGGAGCCCGCCATGGCGAGGACGCACGAGGCGCTCCGCCGGTCGAGCAGCGGTACGAGGTCGAGTCCTACGTGCAGGCGGCCGAGGCCGCGCTGGGCCTCGAAGGCGATCGCGAGCTCGAGCGGGCCGAAAAAGGCGCCGTTCCGGATGTCGCAGCCGAACCGGTCGAGATCATCCCGCGGCAGGTAGACCCGGCCGTTTGCGGCGTCCTCGCCGACGTCGCGGAGGATGTTTCCGATCTGGAGCGCGATCCCGAGCTCGTCGGCGAGCCGGCTGCCCGCCTCCCGGTCGGAGCAGTCGAACACGCCGAGCGAGAGTCGCCCGATCGAGCCGGCGACCCGTCGGCAGTACTGCTCGAGCTCGGCGAACGATGCGTACTCGGTGCCTTCCGCGTCCATGGCCGCGCCGTCCAGGAGCTCGCCGAACGCATCGAGCGGGATCGGGAAGCGCTCCGCTGCGTCGGCGACGGCGGTGAGCACGGGTTCCACAGCCTGGTCCAGACGGCCCAGACCCTCCCGGATTCGCGCGAGCTCGTCGAGCTTGTCCGCCGCAGGAAGGTTCCCGTCGGCGACGTCGTCGATCCGGCGGGAGAGGGCATAGATGGCGAACAAGGCGTTGCGCCGGTCGGTCGGCATGAGGCGCATCCCGGCGTAGAAGCTCGAGCCCGAGTTACGGGCGACCCGGCGGCAATGCTCGTAGGCGAGCGCCGCCGAGCTCATCGGCCCTTGCGGAGATAGGTCGCGAGGGTCGTCCATCCCCGCCGCGCGCGGCTTGCCTTCGGGGCGCCCGCCAGGACGTCGTAGTCGACCCTGTCGATCGCATCGAGCGCCGCGCGGCCGCCGCCGACGTAGCCGGCGACGGCGATGCGTGCGCGGCCGCGCAGCCGTCCGACGAGCGGCGCCCCGTCATCGAGCAGGCCTCGAGCTCTCGCAACCTCGAAGGCCATCAGGTCCCGGAGCGGGGCGCTCGTCGGCCGAAGACCGAGCTCATCGCGGCCGACTCCGAACCGATCCAGATCCTCGGCCGGGATGTACACCCGGCCGACGGCATGGTCCTCGGCGACGTCCTGCCAGTGCTCTGCGAGCTGGAGCGCCGTGCAGATGCGGTCGGAGAGGGCGATGCGATCAGGCGTTGCAGCCTCGAAGACGTGAAGGACGAGCTCTCCGACCGGGTTGGCCGACAGGTCGCAGTAGGCGAGCAGCTCTTCGTAGGTCCGGTAGGCAACTGTCTGCTGGTCTCGCCGGTTCGCCTCGATCAGCCGGTCGAACGGGCCGCGGGGAAGCTCGAGCTCGCGAACTGTCGGCGCCAGGCGGCGAAGCACCGGGTGAGCCGGCGTCTCGCCGGCGAAGATCCTCGTGACGTCGTCTTCGAAGGCATCGAGCCTGGCGAGACGGTCGCCGTCACCCGCGTCGCCGATCTGGTCGACCATCC
>DATIYE010000148.1:0-17444 GCA_035517795.1 Gaiellaceae bacterium
TCGCCGGCGCCGAGATGGAGTGAGCAAGGCCTACTACATGGCCTGCCTCGACCTGACCGGACGTCGGTGCGTCGTCGTCGGGGGAGGCGCGGTCGGCTTCGAGAAGGCCTCGGGCCTCGCTGTTTGCGGCGCCGCGGTCACGGTGGTCTCGCCCGAGCTCGACGAGTCGTTCTCGGGGCTCGACGTGGAATGGGTCGCGCGGCGCTATCGCCGGTCCGACCTGCGCGGCGCGTTCCTCGTGATCGCCGCGACGTCGGACCGCTCGGTGAACGACCGCGTTCACCGGAACGCGGAGAAGCGCGGGCTGCTCTGCAACGTCGCCGACGTGCCCGAGCTCTGCAACTTCATCCTCCCGGCGGTGCACCGGGAAGGGCCGATCGCAGTCGCGGTCTCGACCGGCGGCGCCTCGCCCGCCCTCGCGAAGCTGCTGCGGACGCAGGTCGCCGAGCTCGTCGAGCCGCGGCACGCGCAGCTCGCGCTCGAGCTCGAGGCGATGCGCCCCGAAGTCAAGGCAGCCTTCGCGACCTACGAAGAACGCCGCGACCACTTCGACGAGCTCGTGCGGGAGCGGCTCTCGTGACCGTCTGGCTCGTCGGCGCCGGGCCCGGCGATCCCGGCCTCGTCACCGTGCGCGGGCTGGAGCTGATCCGCAGCTGCGACGCCCTCGTCTACGACGTGCTGGTCGCGCCCGAGCTCGTCGGCGAGGCACCCGAAGATGCGCTCGTCGTCGCTCGGGAGGACATCCGGCAGACGGAGCTGAACGCGCTGCTCGTCGAGCTCGGCCGGCAGCACCTCGAGGTCGTACGCCTCAAGGGCGGCGACCCCTTCGTCTTCGGCCGCGGCGGCGAGGAGGCAGAGGCGCTCGCGGCTGCCGAGGTGCCGTTCGAGGTCGTCCCCGGCGTCTCTGCGCTCGCGGCCGTTCCGGCGTCGGCCGGGATCCCGGTCACGCACCGGGGCGTCTCGGCGCAGGTCACGCTCGTCTCGGGACACTCGGCCTCCGGCGACGACCTCGACTTCGAGGCGCTCGCGCGAGCTCCGGGCACGCTCGTCGTCTTCATGGGACTCGCCCACCTGCCCGAGATCTCGGTGCGCCTGATCGAAGCCGGGATGAGCCCGCAGACGCCGGCCGCCGTCGTCTCACGCGGCACGTACGCCGACGGCTGCTCGGTCTCGGGGGAGCTGCGCGACATCGCCCGCAGGGCCGCCGAGCTCGTCTCGCCGGCGCTGCTCGTCGTCGGCGACGTCGTGACCGTCGGCAACCGGCTTGCCCGGCGGCGCCCGCGCGAGGGCGTCGCCGCGTCCTAGGCGTCACACACGGCGATGACCCTGGCTGACCTCTGCTTCCTCGGCGCCGGAACGCTCGAGAAAAGCTCTGACTAGGAGAGAAGCGACGTGTCGAACCGGGCCGGATGCGCCTGCTCGTAGGCGGCGATGCTCGCCTCGCGCTGGAGCGTCAGCCCGATCTCGTCGAGGCCGTTGACGAGCATGTGGCGGGCGAACTCGTCGAACTCGAACGGGACCCGCAGGCCGTCAGGGTGCGTGAGCTCCAGCGCCTCGAGGTCGACCGTGAGCTCGTTGCGTCTCGCAAGCGCGGCCTTGATCTCGGCCAGCTCGGCTTCGGGAAGCTCGATCGGCGCCAGCCCGGTCTTGGTCGCGTTCGTATGGAAGATGTCGCCGAAGCTCGGCGCGAGCACGACCCGGTAGCCGGCATCCTCGAGGGCCCACGCCGCATGCTCGCGCGAGGAGCCGCAGCCGAAGTTCCGGCCGGCGACGAGGATCTGCGCGCCCTCGTACTCCGGTCGCCGCAGCTCGAAGTCCGGGTCCTTCATCCAGTCGAAGAAGAGGAACTCGCCGTACCCCGAACGCTCGATCCGCTTCAGGAACTGCTTCGGGATGATCTGGTCGGTGTCGACATCGGGCCGGTCGAGCACCGCCGCCTTCCCTGTGACCTGCTGCAGCGCTCTCACCGGCGCCTCCCCGAGGTCAAGGAACGCTTGTGGTGCAAGGTGCAAGTTCTGTCCGGTGTTTGTGACTTGCAATACAGGCTGGATTCGGGGCCTCGCGTCATCTCAGCTCCCGGACGTCGGTGAGGTGGCCGGAGATGGCGGCCGCGGCGGCCATGGTGGGGCTCAGCAGGTGCGTGCGCCCGCCGGCTCCCTGGCGGCCCTCGAAGTTGCGGTTGGATGTCGAGGCGCAGCGCTCGCCGGCCGCGAGGATGTCGGGGTTCATTCCGAGGCACATCGAGCAGCCCGCCTCGCGCCACTCGAAGCCCGCGCCGGTGAAGACACGATCGAGACCCTCGTCCTCGGCCTGGCGCTTGACCTTTGCCGAACCGGGCACCACCATCGCGCGCACACTCGGCGCGACGCGGTGGCCGTCGACGACCTCCGCGGCAGCCCGCAGATCCTCGATCCGGGAGTTGGTGCACGAGCCGATGAACACCCGGTCGACCGGAATCCCGTCGAGCGGCGTCCCGGGCTCGAGCCCCATGTAGCGCAGCGCGCGCTCGACGGCCTCACGCTCGACCGGGTCGTCATAGTTGGCCGGATCGGGGACGCTGGAGTCGATCGGCCCAACCATGCCGGGGTTCGTCCCCCAGGTGACCTGCGGGACGAGCGAGGCCACGTCGATCTCGACCTCGGCGTCGAAGACGGCGTCCGCGTCGGTCCTGAGGGCCCGCCACTCGTCGAGCGCACGCTCCCACGCCGCTCCGGAGGGGGCGGCGGGACGGCCCTCGATGTAGGTGAACGTCGTCTCGTCCGGGGCGACCATCCCAGCGCGGGCGCCTGCCTCGATGGTCATGTTGCAAACGGTCATCCGCCCCTCCATCGAGAGCGACTCGACCGCCGGGCCCCCATACTCGATCACGTGGCCCACCCCTCCTGCGACGCCGATTCGCCCGATCGCACCGAGCACCATGTCCTTGGCCCCGACGCCGAACGGAAGCTCGCCGGCGAAGCGCACCCGCATCGTCCGCGGTCGCGCCTGGAGAAGGGTCTGGGTCGCGAGCACATGCTCGACCTCGGAGGTTCCGATGCCGAACGCGAGCGCACCGAAGGCGCCGTGAGTCGAGGTGTGGGAGTCCCCGCAGACGATCGTCATCCCCGGCTGGGTGAGCCCGAGCTCGGGGCCCATCACGTGCACGATGCCCTCGCGGCCGCTCCCGGTGGCATTGAGGGGAACGCCGAAGTTGGCGCAGTTGCGCGCGAGCGCGTCGAGCTGGGCCTTCGCGATCGTGTCGCGCACCGGGCCCGGCTCGGTCGGGACGTTGTGGTCCATCGTCGCGATCGTCAGGTCGGTGCGGCGCACCGGACGGCCGGCCAGGCGCAGCGACTCGAACGCCTGCGGGCTCGTCACCTCGTGCACCAGATGGAGGTCGACGAAGAGCAGCACCGGCTCGCCGGGGCGCTCGTCGACGACGTGCGAGTCCCAGATCCGCTCGAACAGCGTCTTGCTCATCTACGAGTGGTCTCCGGTCGCCGGATAGCTGCCGAAGATCCGGATCTCGCGCGTCCACTCGCGCATCTCGTCGAGCGCCAGCTGCAGCTCCGGATCCTGCGGGTGGCCGTCCATCACCATGTCGAAGCGGTAGCGGAAGGTCGAGCGCGGGATCGGCCGCGAGACGAGCTGAACCAGGTTGAGCCCATGCCGGTGGAACGGGCCGAGCGCGTGGTAGAGCGAGCCGGGCTGGTGGTCGGTGACCATCGAGAGCGCCGTCCGCCACCGGGGCGAGCGCTCGAGGCGGGTGTAGGACGCGATGCCGACGAACCGCGTGAATGCCGTGTGGTCGCCGATGTCCGGAGCGATCACGTGAAGACCGAAATGCGCCGCCGCCTCGGCGCTCGAGATCGCTGCCTCCGACGGATCATCGGATTCGGCGACCTCGCGGGCTGCGTCCGCGGTCGTCGCGGTCGCGATGCACCTCGCAGCGCTCGTATGGACGAACTCACGGCACTGATCGAAGGCGACTGGGTTCGACCGCAGCGTCCTCACTTCGGAGAGCTGGACCGGCGAGCGGGCGACGAGACAGTGCACGATCGGAAGCGTCACCTCGGAGACGATCGAGAGCGGCGCCTCGTACAGGAGATCGTGCGTCTCGGCGACGGGGCCGTGAAGCGAGTTCTCGATCGGGAGCACGCCCAGCGAAACGTCAGCGGCCACGGCGGCCTCGACGACGGCGATGAAGCTCGGCAGCGGCTCCTGGGTCGATTCCGGCGCCAGCAGGAGCGACGCCGCCGCGCTGTGCGAGCCCTCCGGGCCCGGATAGCCCACGACCGTCATGCCGCCACTCCCTGGGCGAGCGCGTCGAGAACGGCCGAACCGAGCTCCGAGGTCGTCGCGGTTCCGCCCAGGTCGGGCGTCGGCGCCGCCTCGAGCGCCGCGGCGACCGCCGCCTCGAGCGACCGCGCCAGCGCGGGCTCTCCCAGACCGTGATCGAGGAGCAGCGCCACCGAGCGGAGCATTGCGGTCGGATTCGCCGCGCCGGTGCCGGCGATGTCCGGAGCCGACCCGTGCACCGGCTCGAAGATCCCCGGGTTCGCGTCACCGAGGCTGGCCGACGACGCGAGGCCGAGCCCGCCCGTCACCGCCGCGGCGACGTCGGAGAGGATGTCGCCGAAGGTGTTCTCCGTCACGAGCACGTCGAACGAGCCCGGGTCGGTGACGAGTTGCATCGCCACGCTGTCGACGAGCCCGTGGCGCAACTCGACGTCCGGATAGTCCGTGGCGAGGCCGGTCGTGACACGCCGCCACAGGCGCGAGGTCTCGAGCACGTTGGCCTTGTCGACCGAGAGCAGACGGCCGGAGCGTCGGCGTGCGAGCTCGAACGCCCGGCGTGCGACCCGCTCGACCTGATCCGGGGTGTACTCGCAGGTGTCGAAGACCGTGCCGTCTTCCCGGGTCCCGCGGGCTCCGTAGTAGAGCCCGCCGACCAGCTCGCGCACGATCAGCAGGTCGATCCCGTCGCCGACGGCCGGCCGCAGGTTCGCATAGACGTCGAGCGCCTTGCGCAGATCGATCAGGCCCGCTTCCGGACGGGGACCGCCACCGTCCCACTTCGCGCCGCCCACCGCGCCGAGCAACACCGCATCGGCCTCGCGGCAGGCGGCGAGCGTGTCCGGTGGCAGGGGATCCCCGACGGCGTCGATCGCGGCGCCGCCGAACAGATGCTGTTCCAGCTCGACCTCGATCGGAAGTGCAGAGAGCACGCGCACCGCCTCGGCCGCGACCTCGGGCCCGATTCCGTCCCCCGGTAGGCAGACGACCCGCCTAGTCACCGTGGAGCTCCCGCCGCGTGAGGGCAAGGACGAAGCCGACGAGATCCGCGACTCCCTCGTCCGACAACGGTCCGCCGTTCGCCTGCTGCAGGCTCGCGACGATCGTCTCCTCGCGCCCGGCGTCGCGGAGAGGAATCCCGATCGCGACCTTGTGCGCGTGCAGCTCGCGCACGAGCTCGAGGCGGCGGTTGACGCCGGCCAGGAGCTCGCGGTCGACCGAGTCGATCGCCGCACGCGCAACGGCGACGACGTCGGTCATGCTGTAACCCCGAGCTCGTCGAGCAGCGCATCGACGTCGGGATCGATCTCGACGATCGTCCCACTCGCCTCGGAGAGCTGCGGCGTCTTGAGGCCGGTGCCGGTGACAAGGACGACGACGCGGTCCGACTCGCCGATCTCACCCCGCTGGACGGCCTCTCGGAGCGCGCCGACCGCGACCCCGGTCGCGCCTTCGCCGAAGACGCCGCCGGTCTCGGCGAGCAGCGAGATGTTCGGGCCGATCTCGTCCTCGGGCACCGCGTGAATCGCTCCGCCCGAGGCGCGCGCGATCGCGATCGCCAGATCTCCGTCGGCCGGGTTGCCGATCGCGATCGACGAGGCGATCGATGCCGGCACCACGGGAGAGACGCGACGGTCGTCGGCGAAGGCGGAGGCGACGGGCGAGCAGCCCTCGGCCTGTCCGCCGTAGAGCCGCGGCTTCGCGCCGTGAACGAGGCCGAGGCGCTCGAACTGCTCGAAGCCGAGCCAGACCTTCGTGTACATCGCGCCCGAGCCGATCGGCATCACGACGGCGTCGGGCATCGCCCAGCCGAGCTGCTCGCAGATCTCGAAGGCGAGCGTCTTCGACCCCTCCGCGTAGTAGGAGCGCAGGTTGACGTTGACGATCCCCCACTCCACCTCACCCGCCAGCTCGCTGACGAGACGCGAGCAGTCGTCGTAGCTGCCGCGGACGCCGTAGATAGTCGCCCCGTAGACGACCGTCGCCGCGAACTTCTCCGGCTCGAGCCCGGCCGGGCAGAAGATCACGGCCCGGACGCCCGTTGCGGCGGCACGAGCGGCGACCGCGTTCGCGAGGTTGCCGGTCGAGGTGGCCGAGAGCGTGTCGAGGCCGAATTCGGCCGCCTTGGCCGAGGCCACCGCGACTACACGGTCCTTGAACGAGTGCGTCGGATTCGACAGGTCGAGCTTGAGCATCACCTCTCCGACCCCGAGCGCGCTCGCCAGGCGGGGCGCAGGCACGAGCGGCGTCCAGCCGGGGCCGCTCGGCGCGTCGGCCGGAGGGTCGGCAGGCAGGAGGTCGGAGTAGCGCCAGAGCGAGCGTGGGCCCGCCTCGATGCGCTCGCGTGAGACCACTCGGCCGATCGCTTCCCAGTCGTACACCGGTTCGAGCGGCCCGAAGCAACGGGCGCAGATACCGTTCGCCACAGCCGGATACTCGCTCTCGCAGACGCGGCAGCGGAGGACCTCAACCGGCACGGTCGTACTCCCTCTCGAGACAGCAGTGCAATTCCGTCGAATCCACGATCTTCCCCCCTACGTCTTCGCAACGGTCGATCAGCTGAAGCGTGAGCTGCGGCGCGAGGGCCGTGACGTGATCGACCTCGGGTTCGGCAATCCGGACATCCCTTCGCCCGGGGTCGCGGTCGAGAAGCTCGCCGAGGCCGCCGCGAAGCCGGTCAACCACCGCTACTCCGCGAGCCGCGGACTGCCCAACCTGCGCGAGGCGGTCTGCGAGCGTTATACGAGCCACTTCGGCGTCTCGCTCGACCCCGAGGTACACGTGGTGAGCACGATCGGCGCCAAGGAAGGCCTGGCTCACCTGATGTGGGTGCTGCTCGAGGGCGGAGACAGCGCCGTCGTGCCGAGTCCGAGCTACCCGATCCATCTGGTCGCGCCCAGGCTCGCCGGGGCGACGGTCGTCCACGCCCGGTTCGAGGCCGGCGACGTACTCTCCGGGATCGAGAGCGCCGTGCGTGCAGCCCAGCCCCCGCCGCGCGTCGTGATTGTCTCGTTCCCCCACAACCCGACGACGCAGGTCGCCACGCCCGAGCTGATGCAGCGACTCGTCGACCTGGCGCACGAACGCGGGTTCGTGCTGGTACACGACTTCGCCTACGCCGACATCGCCTTCGACGGCCACGAGCCGCCGTCGGTGCTTGCCGCCGAGGGCGCGCTCGACTGCGCCGTCGAGCTGTACAGCCTGACCAAGTCCTTCTCGATGGCCGGCTGGCGGATGGGCTTCACGCTCGGCCGACCGGATGTGGTGGCCGCGCTCGCGAAGCTGAAGTCCTACCTCGACTACGGCACCTTCCAACCGATCCAGATCGCCTCGATCGTCGCGCTCCGCGAGGCCCCGGACTACCCGGTCGAGGTCTGCCAGCAGTACCGGCGCCGCCGGGATGCCCTCATCGCCGGGCTCGCCCGCGCCGGCTGGGAAGTCGCGCCGCCGCAGGGGACGATGTTCGTCTGGGCGCCGATCCCGGAGCGCTTCCTCGAGCTCGGCTCGCTGGAGTTCGCGGTGATGCTCGCCCGGGGCGCCGACGTGGCGGTCAGCCCGGGCATCGGCTTCGGTCCCGGCGGCGATGCGCACGTCCGCTTCGCCCTCGTCGAGAACGAGCAGCGGATCGCCCAGGCGACGCGCTCGATTCGCAAGCTGCTCGGCGAATAGGCTCACGTGACCGCTCCTTCGGAGGCTGAGCCGACCGAGGCGGCGTACTTGGCGAACACGCCGCGCGTGTAGCGGGGCGCAGGCGGCGTCCAGGCGGCGAGGCGCTCGGCGAGCTCCTCGGCCGGGAGGTCCAGGTCGAGGCGGCGGCTCTCGACGTCGAGCACGATCTCGTCGCCGTCGCGGACGGCGGCGAGCGGGCCGCCGCGAGCCGCCTCCGGCGCGATGTGGCCGACCATCAAGCCGTGGGTGGCGCCGGAGAAGCGGCCGTCGGTGATCAGCGCCACCTCGTCGCCTAGCCCCTCGCCGACGAGCGCAGCCGTCACGTGGAGCATCTCGCGCATTCCCGGGCCCCCGGCCGGACCCTCGTAGCGGATCACGACCACGTCGCCGGCCTCGATCGAGCGGGCCTTGACGGCGGCGAAGCAGTCCTCCTCGGAGTCGAACACACGGGCGGGGCCCCGGTGGAAGAGACGCTCGTGACCGGCCAGCTTGACGACGGCGCCACCAGGAGCGAGCGACCCGCGCAGGATCGCGAGCCCGCCGGTCGGCTTCAGCGGGGTCTCCCAGGAGACGACGACGTCCTGGCCCGGCCGCTCTTCGACTCCGGCTCCGACCTCGCCGAGCGTGCGGCCGTCGACGCCGCGAGCGCCCTCGTGAGCGACACCCGCTCCGACGAGCTCCCGCGCCACGAGACCGACGCCTCCGGCCTCGTACATGTCGGTCGCGACGTAGCGCCCGCCGGGCTTCAGGTCGGCGACGATCGGCGTCCGGCCCGCAATCGAGTCGAAGTCCTCGAGCTCGAGCGGCACGCGCGCCTCGCGCGCGATCGCGAGCAGGTGGAGCACGCCGTTGGTCGAGCCGCCCGAGCCCGCGACGGCGGCGATCGCGTTCTCGAACGCCTCCCGGGTCAAGATCTGGCTCGGTCGGACGTCGTCGCGCACGAGCTTCATCGCCAGCTCGCCGACCTCGCGCGCCGCGTCTGCCTTCGACGGGTGGGTTGCCGGGATGCCGGACAGCCCCCGCGGGCTGATGCCGAGGAAGTCGATCACCAGCGCCATCGTGTTCGCGGTGAATTGCCCGCCGCAGGCACCGGCCCCCGGGCAGGCGACCGACTCGAGCGCATGCACCTCCTCGTCGCTCATCCGACCGGCGGCGCGGGCGCCGACCGCCTCGAAGACGTCCTGGATCGTCACGTCGCGGCCCTCGTAGCGGCCAGGCGCGATCGAGCCGTTGTAGAAGACGAGCCCCGGGATATCGAGCCGGGCGAGTGCCATCACCCCGGCGGGGATCGTCTTGTCGCAGCCGACGATGCAGACCAGCCCGTCGAGCAGGTGGCCGTCGGCGACGAGCTCGATCGAGTCGGCGATCACCTCGCGTGAGATCAGCGAGGCGCGCATGCCGCTCGTTCCCATCGAGACGCCGTCGGAGATGGAGATGGTGTTGAACTCGACCGGCGTCCCGCCCGCAGCGCGGATCCCGTCCTTCACGTGCCTGGCGAGCACCCGCTGGTTGAAGTTGCACGGCATCGTCTCGATCCACGTGGTGGCGACGCCGACCAGGGGCCTGGCGAGGTCCTCGTCGGTGAACCCGACTGCCTTGAGCATCGCCCGCGCGGGTGCCCGATCGACACCGTCGGTCAGCGCCGCGCTCCGGCGCTTGGCGGGATCCGTTGGTTGTGAGTAGACGCTCAATGCGCTCCTTCCGAGGCAACCGCGAGGGACAAGACGCGAGCGTCGGGATACCGGCTCTCGAGCTGGGAAGCCGCCTCCCCGGCTCTGTCCTTCGCCGCCCAGACGACAACGGACGGCCCCGACCCGGAGAGAGTAACCCCCGCCTGGCCGTCGACCGGAGCCGAGCGGAGCTCGTCGAGCAGCGGTGCGTCGGCTACGCGGAACGGCTCGTGCAACCGGTCGTGGAACGCCGCCGCCAGCAGCCCGGCGTCACCCGAGGCCACGGCCGCACCGAGCAGCGCCGCCTGAGCAGCCGCAGCCGCAGCCTCACCGTGGCTGAGGCTCTCCGGCAGGCGGTTCCGCGACTCGAGCGTGTTGACCCGCATCGACGGAACGACCACGACCGGAGCGAGCGGCAAACCGGCGGCGACACGGCGGCTGTGGAACCCGGCGCCGTTGCGCCAGATGAGGCAGACGCCCCCGGTCAACGCTGCAGCAAGGTTGTCGGGATGACCCTCGAGCGGGAGGCCGGCCTCGAGCAGCTCGCCTTCCTCCGACACCCGGCCGGCCGCGGCCAGGCCGGCGACGAGGCCCGCGGCGATCGTCGCCGCACTCGAGCCGAGCCCGCGCTCGAGCGGGATCCGGTTCACGAACCGGAAGCGGTGGCGCTCGACGGGCGCGAAGAGCGCGAACGCGCGCAGCGCGAGGTGCCTCTCGTCGGTCGGAAGCTCGGCCGCACCTTCGCCTTCGAGGGTCACGAGCGGCCCACTGCCGGCCTCGCTGACGTACAGCTCGTTCCAGAGATCGAGCGCTGCGGCGGCGCAGTCGAAGCCCGGCCCCAGGTTGGCCGTCGAGGCCGGCGCCCGGACGCTGATCGTCACCGGGAGACCTCAGCGAGAATCGACTCGACGTTCGGGTCGACGAGGGTCGCGGACGCGGTCAGCACCTCGACCGCGTCGATGTCCTTGAGGCCGTGGCCGGTGAGCACGCAGACAACCGTGCTTCCGGGCTCCAGATCGATCTCCGCCAGCGCGGCCAGTCCCGCCGCCGAGGACGGCTCGCAGAAGATCCCCTCGAGGCTCGCGAGATCGAGCCACATTCGCGTGATGTCTTCGTCGGACACGGGCACAGGCTCCACGGTGCCGTCGGCGACGAGCGCCTCGACCTCGGCCAGATGGGCAGGCTCGGCGATCCGGATCGCCGAGGCCACGGTGGTCGCGCGCTCGGTGGCGTGCGCCGAGATCAGCCGTAACCGGGCGCCGTCCTCTGCGAACCCCTTCGCGTAGGCAACGGTGTTGCCGCCGCCACCGTAGGGAAGAGCCAGAACCTCGGGGGCACGGCCGAGCTCCTCGTCGATCTCGAAGGCCGCCGTCTTCTGACCCTCGATCCGGTCCGGGTTGAGCGAGTTCACGAGCACGTGCGACCCGCGCTCGACGAGCTCGAGACAGCTCGAGAGCGCCTCGTCGAAGCTGCCTCGCACCTCGAGCACGCGGGCCCCGACGGCGCGCGACTGCGCGAGCTTGGCGACGGCGATCGCACCCGCGGGACAGAGGACGACGGCCGTCAGCCCGGCGCGCGCGGCGTACGCGGCCGCCGACGCGGCGGTGTTCCCGGTCGACGCGCAGACGATCCCGTCGGCGCCTGCCTCGAGAGCCTTGGAGACCGCCACCGCCATGCCGCGGTCCTTGAAGCTCCCCGTGGGGTTCATGCCCTCGAACTTGAAGTGGAGCTCGACGCCGAGGCGACCGCCGATCGACCGCGACGAGATCAGCGGCGTCGAGCCCTCGCCGAGACTGACCACCGGAGTCGACGGGCCGACCGGAAGCCGTTCCCGGTAGCGGTCGATCACGCCCATCCGAGCTCCGCGATTCCGCGTTCCGAGACCACGGGGAACGGCAGAGGCTTCTCGCGAACCTCGTCCATCGACGCGATCGCGGCGAGCGCATCGTCGAGCGCACCCTGGCTCGTCTCGTGCGTCACGACGTGCAGCGCCGCTCCGTCGCCGTTCTGGTGCTGCAGCAGGCGGGCAACCGACACGTCGCGTTCCGCCAGCGCCTCCGCCACCCGCGCGAGCACGCCGGGCCGGTCCACGACCGAGAGGTTGAAGTAGAAGGGCGAGCGGTTCTCGCCGCGCCCGAGGCGCGGCAGCGTGCGCCACACCGGGTCGTTCTGCAGGAAGCCGGTTCCCATCGTCCCGATCACGCTCGCCATGTCGGCGATCACGGCGGACGCCGTCTCGACGCCGCCGGCGCCCGGACCCTCGAGCGTGATCTCCCGGATCGCGTCACCCTGGAGCATTACGGCGTTGAAGGCGCCCTCCACGGCGGCCAGCGGATGGTGCCGGTCGACCAGCGCCGGGCCGACCCGAACGTCGACTCTCCCCTCGAGCAGCCGCGCCGCGCCGACGAGGCGGATCACCATCTCGAGCTCGCGTGCAGCCGCCACGTCGAGCGGCGTGATCGAGTCGATCCCGACCACCTCGACATCCGAGAGCGCAAAGCGCGAGTTGAACGCCACCGTGGCGAGGATCGCCATCTTCGCCGCCGCGTCCGCGCCCGAGACGTCGTCCGTCGGATCGGCCTCGGCGAATCCGCGTGCCTGGGCCTCGGCCAGAGCCTCCTCGTAGGTGGCCCCGCCCTCCATCTCGGTGAGCATGAAGTTCGTGGTTCCGTTCACGATCCCGAGCACGCGGTGGACGTTCGTCACCACCAGGGACTCCCGCAGCACCTTGATCACCGGGATCGCGGCGCACACGCTCGCCTCGAAGCGGAGCTGCACGCCGGCACCGGATGCAGCATCGAAGAGCTCGGCTCCGCGCTGGGCGACGAGCTGCTTGTTGGCCGTCACGACGTGCTTGCCGCGTCGAAGGAGCTCGAGCACGTGCTCGCCGGCGGGCTCGACGCCGCCCATGACCTCGGCGACCATCGCGATACTCGGATCGTCTGTGATCTCGCCCACGTCGGTCGTGAGCACGCCGCCGTCCGCCGGGAAGCCGCGCTCACGCGCGAGGTCGCGAACGAGGGCCTTCACGATTCGCAGCCGGTGGCCGGTGGCGCGCTCGATGTCGTCGGCCTGCTCGTTCAGCAGGCGGTTGACCGCCGAGCCGACGGTTCCGTAGCCGAGCAGCGCGACGGGGACGTCAACCGACGCCATGCGCCCCCTGCACCTGGGGCTGGGCGAGTGCACGCAGCCGCTTTCCGACCTGCTCGATCTGGGTCGCCGCGAGCTCCGCGCGCGCCTCGGCGAGGCTAGGGCTGCCCTTGTCCATCTCGGCGATCCACTCGCGGGCAAAGGAGCCGTCCTGGATCGCATCGAGGACCTTCTTCATGTTCTCCTTGACGTGCGAGTCGACGACCCGCGGACCCACGGCGATCGAGCCGTACTCGGCGGTGTCGGAGATCGAGTAGTGCATCCGCTCGATCCCGCCCTCGAAGATCAGGTCCACGATCAGCTTCACCTCGTGGACGCATTCGTAGTAGGCGAGCTCGGGCAGGTAGCCGGCCTCGACGAGCGTCTCGAACCCGTCCTGGATCAGCTGGGTGAGACCGCCGCAGAGCACGGACTGCTCCCCGAACAGATCGGTTTCGGTCTCATCGGCGAAGGTCGTCTCGATGATCCCGGCCCTCCCCGCGCCGATGCCCGCGGCGTACGCGAGCGCGATCTCGCGCGCCTGGCCGCTCGCGTCATTCGCGACCGCGATCAGAGCCGGGGTGCCGTACCCCTCCTCGTAGAGGCGGCGAACGATGTGGCCGGGGCCCTTCGGGGCGACCATGATCACGTCGTGGTCGGCAGGCGGCTCGATCCGGCCGTAGTGGACCGAGAAACCATGCGCGAAGAGCACCGCGGCGCCGGGTGAGAGGTTCGGCGCGATCTCGTCGCGGAAGAGCGCAGCCTGCGGGCCGTCGGGTACCAGGACCGCCACAACCTGAGCGCCCCGGACGGCACCCGGCACGTCCTTGACCGGCAGTCCGGCCTCCTGGGCCTGCGCCCGGGAAGAGCTGTCCGGCCGCAGGCCGACCTCGACCTCGATGCCCGAGTCGGCGAGGTTGAGCGCGTGGGCGTGGCCCTGGCTCCCGTAGCCGAGCACCGCGACCTTCCCCGTCAGGAGACTCGTGTCACCTGTCTTGATCACTTCTGCCATTGGTGTCCTTTCGCTACGAGACGGCCGCGGTGGTGGACCGCGATGGGCGCGGGCCGGGCCGGCGGAGGCCGATCCGCCCGGTGCGGGCAAGCTCTTTCACGCCGTGGGGCCGCACGAGCTCCTCGAACGCATCGAGCTCCTCTGGGCGCCCGACGATCTCGAAGGTGATCGCGTCGCGGCCGATGTCGGCCACGCGAGCACCGAAGACCTCGCCGAGCGCGATCAGCTCCGCCCTCTTGTCGGCGGGCGCGCCGACGGTGATCAGGCCGAGCTCCCGCTCGACCGACTCGCCCGGCCGCAGCTCGACCACCCGCAGGACGTTCACGAGCTTGTGCATCTGCTTCTCGATCTGCTCGAGCGAGTGCTCCGAGCAGTCGACCCGCAGCGTGAGCCGCGAGATGTCCGGCCGCTCGGTCGGCCCGACCGCCAGGCTCTGGATGTTGTAGCCGCGCCGCGCGAACATCTGGGACACCCTCGCCAGGGCGCCCGGCTTGTTCTCGAGCTCGACCGAGACGGTGTGCTGACTCACTGTGCGGTTTCCCCCGCGTTCAAAAGACCCTCTCCGGCTCCTCGGCGCCCTCGTCGGGGAGCTCGATGCAGTCGACCGACGCGGCCCCGGCAGGCACCATCGGGAAGCAGTTCTCGTCCGGGTCGACACGGGCGTCGACCACCGCGGTGCGACCGCAGTCGAGCGCGGCTTCTAGCGTCGCGTCGAGATCGTCCTCGCTGTCGACCATGAAACCGGCGGCGCCGAGTGCCTCGGCGAGCTGCGCGTAGTCGGGGACCTGTTTGGTCAGATGCGTCTCGGCGTAACGCTCGGCGTAGAACATCTCCTGCCACTGACGCACCATCCCGAGCCAGCCGTTGTTGATGATCACGACCACGATCGGCAGCCGTTCGAGCGCGGCCGTCGCGAGTTCCTGGCAGGTCATCTGGAAGCAGCCGTCGCCGTCGATGCAGACGACGGTCGCATCCGGACGGGCCGCCTTCGCCCCGACCGCCGCCGGAAGGCCGTACCCCATCGTCCCGAGCCCGCCGGAGGTTATGAACGTGCGCGGCCTCTCGCACTGGATGTACTGCATGGCCCACATCTGGTGCTGGCCGACGCCGGTTGTCCAGACGAACTCACCGTCGCGGGTATCGGTCAGGTCGCGCAGGCGCTCGATGACCGTCTGGGGCTTGAGAATGCCCTCGGCCCGCCGGTACTTGTAGGGGTAGAGCGCGCGCCACTCCTCGAGCTGCGCGTGCCAGTGAGTGCGGTCGACCTTCTTCTCGGCTTCGAGCGCTTTGACCTCGCGGGTCAACTGCGAGAGGGCGAGCTTGAGCGGGCCGACCACGGGGATGTCGGCCTCGCGGATCTTCCCCACCTCGGCCGCGTCGATGTCGAAGTGGATCACCTTCGCCCCGGGCGCGAACGCCGATACCTTGCCGGTGACGCGGTCGTCGAAGCGGACGCCGATCGCGACGATCAGGTCGGACTTGTTGAGCGCCCAGTTCGCGTACTTGGAGCCGTGCATCCCCGGGGCGCCGTAGTTGAGCGGGTGCGAGTCGGGCAGCCCGCCCTTCCCCATCAGCGTTACCACCGAGGGGAGGCGCGCCGCCTCGACGAGGGCGAGCAGCTCGGGCGAGGCCTCGGCGTTGATCACGCCTCCGCCCGCGTACACGATCGGCTGCCTGGACTCGACGATCGCCCGCGCCGCCTCGCGCACCTGGCGCTCGTGTACCTTCGACGGCGGCCGCCAGCCCGGCAGGGCGACGTCGTCGGGGTAGGAGAAGTCGATCTCGGTCTCTTGGGCGTCCTTGGCGACGTCGATCAGGACTGGCCCGGGCCGGCCGGTACGGGCGACGTTGAACGCGTTCTTGATCGCCTGGGGGAGCTCCCGGGCGTCCTGGACGAGCCACGAGTGCTTGACGATCGGCATCGTGATGCCGGTGGCGTCCGTCTCCTGGAACGCGTCGGTGCCGATCAGGCTCGACTTGACCTGGCCGGTGATGCACACGATCGGCGTCGAGTCCATCCAGGCGTCGGCGATCGCGGTCACGAGGTTCGTCGCGCCCGGCCCGGAGGTGGCCATGGCGACACCGACCTTCCCCGAAGCTCGCGCGTAGCCCTCCGCCATGTGGCCGGCGCCCTGCTCGTGGCGGGCGAGCACGTGCCGCACGGTCGTACCGCGGGCGATCGCGTCGTAGGTGGGCAGGATCGCCCCGCCGGGGATCCCGAACATGACCTCGACGCCCTCCGCCTCGAGCGAGCGCAGGATCGCGTCGGACCCGAGCATTCTCGTCATCTGTCGTCCTTCCTCGTCTGGTTCACGGTCATTCGCTGTGCCCTTCCCTGCTCCTCGGTCGATGGGTGCTGAGTCGGTCGGTCGACGCACCTCTCCCGTCTGAGAGTCGGCGTCTGCGGCGTCCAGGGCCGCGTAGGTCAAATCCTCCCCCTAGCGGGGGAGAATCGAGAGGGTCACCACGAACATCCCGAGAACCGGGGACGAAAAACCGGTGACCGTGCGGCCCGTCATGCAAAAACCAGTCTGCCCAACGGCCTCAGACGTGTCAACTGCGAGCCGATTCGCGCGTGGTCTCAACCGTGCCGCGATCGCGAACGACGTGCTCGTGATCATGGTCGTCGATCAGCCAGCTGTGACCGAAGCTCCGCATCGCCTCGATGATCGGCAGCATCGCCATGCCCTTGTCGGTCAACTGGTACTCGACCCGCGGCGGCGACTCGGGAAAGCTGTGTCGCCCGACGATCCCCTGCTCTTCGAGCATGTGCAGACGTTCGGAGAGGGTGCGCGGGCTGATTCCGGGGCACGCGTGCTCGAGCTCGGTGAACCGGCGCGGCCCCTCGGAGAGGTCGTGCACGATCAGCGCCGTCCACTTGGAGCCGATCAGGTCGGACGTGGCGGCGACGGCGCAGGTGAACGCGTCGTGCACCTCGTTCATCCTGCGTGTGGCCATCGGGCAACCAGTCTACTTCGCGGACCGTCCGAAGCAGCCGGAGACATCGTAATTCTCCGCAGAGCTTGCCTTTTCTGTCCGGGCACCTGCCAAGGGAGCGGAGCCACGGAAGTTTCAGCGACTTCTAACGCCGGTCTTACCCGGCTCTTAGGAAGACGAGAGAGGATCAACGACATCGTGACGCAGGCCCACCCGCACCCTCCGACGCGCGGCTTGCATCACCGGCGGCGCCCCTCATACCGGGCGCCGCGCTCTCTCCTCACCCGCCCGCGGGCGAGCCGCGCTTTCGCGGCTCGCCCGCACCCTTCTTCCTGACCCGGCCCGAGATGCGCTGGCTGCCCGGGCCCGTCGCCCCGCACGGTGCCGCGGAGGCGACGGCCCGGGGAGCCAACGTGCTCGACCTCGCCGATGCCCAGGCGACTGAGGACTTCCGCTCGGCAGCCCGAACGTCCACCATTACGGAGATGGCGATCCTCGTTGTCGACGACGACCAGGCGGTGCGCGACGCGCTCCGGCGCGAGCTGGGCCAGCGCTGCGCGCTCACGGTGAGCGACGGGGTGGAGCAGGCGGTGCAGCTGCTCGAGGGCGACCAGGAGTGGGACATCGTGCTGTGCGACCTGATGATGCCGGGCGGCGGCGGCGAGGCGCTCTTCGAGTCGGTGAGCGCGCGCTGGCCGCAGCTGTCGAAGCGGGTGGTCTTCATCACCGGCGGCGCGTCGGACGAGCGGGCC
>DATIYE010000149.1:0-7453 GCA_035517795.1 Gaiellaceae bacterium
CGCCGGCGAGCAGGAAGCCGATCGGGCGCTCCTGCTCCTCGGCGAGATGCGCCAGGATGCCGGCCGTGCGGGCGAGGATCGGTACGGCTTGCACCGTCCGCGCCGGGTAGCCGAGATCGAGCATCACGGCGGCGATCGGCATCGCCACGTTCATCGGCAGCGGCTTCGCCCAGGCCTCGGCCACGGCCGGGCGCAGCTCCCGGGCAAGCGCCACGTGCGGTCCGCTCACGCGGCGCACGTCGGCCAACTCGAGGATCCTCTCGGCCCGCGGGTCGAGCGGCCGGTGCAGCGGATGGCCGAAACCGGGTACCTTGCCCCCCTCCGCCCGGATGCCCTGCACGAGCTCGCCGGCGACGGCCGCGGGCTCCCTCCCGGCGGCAACGGACGCCTGCGCCTGCTCGAGGAGCCGGGCGCACGCCGCAGCCGCGCCGAGAATCACGGGCCCGGCCCCGAGGAGTCCTGCTGCAACGGCCCCCTGGAGCGAGTCGGGATCGGCCGCGAGCGTCATCCGCGACACGACGCTCGTTGGCATCATCCCGTGCTCGGCGATCGAGAGCAGGAGCACGTCGAGGAAGAACAGCTGCTCCTCGCTCGGCTCGCTGCCCGTGAGCAGCAGGTGGAAGTACGCCGTGAAGCTGAGCTTGCCCATCAGCTCGCTCAGGTCACGGCCGCGCACCTCGACACGGTCGGAGCAGGCCTGTGCGATGCTCGTGACCGCCGGCCCGGGCTTGCCGATCTGCATGATGGGGAAGCTAACCGAAGCGACACAGGTGGGCCTTGCGTCAGACTTGGCGGATGGCCGCCCGGCTTTCGGTCGCGCTCGCGCTCGCTGCTCTCGCGATCGCCTCGCCGGCCGAGGCTCGTTCGGGCGTCCTTCACCTACCCGACCCGCTCCCGAGCCGGACGCTCGACCTGCCGATCCTCATGTACCACCGGGTCGGCCCGGTGCTCGCGAGCCAGCCCGCGATCACCCAGACGCTCACGGTGAGCCCGGCCGACTTCGAGGCCCAGATGACGTGGCTCGTCGCGCACGGCTACCACGCCGTCGGGCCGCTGAGGGCGTTCGAGGCGCTCGAGTACGGGCGGCCGCTGCCCCCGAAGCCGGTGATGATCACCTTCGACGACGGCTACCGCGACGTGCTCTGGCACGCCGCTCCCGTCCTCCACCGGCTGCACCTACCGGCTACCGAATACGTGATCACGGGCCGGATCTCCGGCCCGGACCCGAGCTTCCTCACCTGGCCGGAGCTTCTCCGCCTGGAGAAGCTCGGAGTCACGATCGGCTCCCACACGGTTACCCATCGCGACCTGACTCTCATGCCCTCGTCGGAGGCGTTCACCGAGCTCCGCAGCTCGAGGCAGGCTCTCGAACGGCACCTCGGCCGCCCGGTGCAGTGGTTCGCCTACCCGTTCGGAGCCGAGAACCCGGCCGTCGTGGCCCTTGCGCTCAAGGCCGGTTACGTGATGGCCGTGACGACGCACGGAGGTGTGATGCAATCCGCGGCGGAGCCGCTTCTGCTGCACCGCGAGGAGGTGACCGACACCACCGGCCCCACCGGGCTGGCCGGGCTAGTCGGGTAGGGCGCTCACCGGCGCTCAGCGCTTGCCGCGGGGGCGGATGACCACGTCGCTCGTGGAGTAGAGGACGCTCTCGTGCCCATCCTCCCAGAGGACGCGGAAGTGCTCGTTCCCTTGCTCGCCGATCACCTCGAGGATCTCGCCGGTTCGGCCGGCCTCCCCGACACGGTGGCCGTCGGCCACGACCAGGTCTCCGGGTGCCGCGGCAACCATCGTCGTCTTCTCTTTCATGATCTCTCCCTTCGCGCGAGTGATGTCATCCTCCCGGCACCGCTCGGAGCAGTCATCGGCGGCGGCACCGATCAGGGCTGCGGTTTCACCCCGATCCCCGGTCCCGCGCCGTCCCTGACGTAGTTCTCCGCAGGCGCGATCAGGGCCCCCGCGGAGTCCCGCGCACCGCCGTTGAGGCATCCTGAGCAACGCGTCAGGTACGGGTTGCAAGTAGAGCGAAGCTCCCCCGGCGAGGTGCCGGCCAATTGACCCTCCCACCCCTCGCCGGAGTAGGGGACGAAAGCGACACCGACCCGAGCGAAGGTCACAAGGGCTCGCGAACAGCGGGCCCTTTTTTTGTGCTGCGCCCGCCGGATAGCGTCCCGGGTCATGCAGGCTCTCCTGTGCGACTTCTACGAGCTGACCATGGGCGAGAGCTACCTCGCCGAGGGGATCGACGAGCGTCCGGCAACGTTCCAGCTCTTCTGCCGCAGTCTGCCGGCCGGCTTCGGCTACCTCGTCGCAGTCGGCGTCGACGAGGCGCTGGCGTTCCTCGAGGAGCTCAGCTTCAGCGAGGACGACCTCGCCTACCTGGAGACGACCGCCGTGTTCCGGGAGGACTACCTCGCCCGGCTGCGCGAGCTCCGCTTCTCGGGTGAGGTCCGCGCGATGCCCGAGGGGACGATCTTCTTCCCCGACGAGCCCGTGCTCGAGGTCACGGCGCCGCTGCTCGAGGCGCAGCTCGTCGAGACCGCCCTGATCAACAGCGTCCACTACCAGTCGCTGGTAGCGACCCGCGCCGCCAGGTGCGTCGGGGCGGCTGGCGGCCGGAGGCTCATCGAGTTCGGGCTGCGCCGGGCCTACGGGGGCGAGGCAGGCGTCGGGGTGGCACGGGCAAGCTATCTGGCGGGCTTCGACGCGACGAGCGACGTCCTGGCCGGTAAGCGCTACGGCATCCCGGTCGCGGGGACGATGGCCCACTCGTTCGTCGAGTCGTTCCGCGACGAGACCGAGGCGTTCCGTGCCTACACGCGCTCCTACCCCGAGGGAAGCACGCTCCTGATCGACACCTACGACACCGTCGAGGGCGCCCGTCGCGCGGCAATGGTCGCGCAGGAGCTCGAGGTGCAGGGGCACCGGCTGGGAGCGGTCCGCCTCGATTCGGGCGACCTGATCGAGCTCAGCCGCCGCGTCCGCACGGTGCTCGACGAGGCCGGGCTGGAGGACGTGACGATCTTCGTGAGCGGGAACCTCGATGAGCACGAGATCGCCCGGCTGCTCGCGGCGGAGGCTCCGATCGACGGCTTCGGAGTGGGATCGCGTCTCGCGGTGTCGGCCGGGGCCCCGTTCATCGACCTGGTCTACAAGCTGGTCGTGTTCGACGGTCGGCCCGTGCTCAAGCTCTCCGCCGACAAGGCGACACTGCCCGGCTCGAAGCAGGTCTGGCGGCGAAGCGTCGGCAACCGCTTCGTCGGGGACGTCGTGACACTGGCCGGCGAGCCCGCACCGGTCGAGGCTCTGCCGCTGCTCGAGCAGGCCATGGCCGGCGGGAAGCGGCTTCGCCGAGCGTCGCTCGAGACGGCCCGCTGTCGCGCGGCCTCGCAGCTCGCGTCGCTCGCGCCGGAGCACCGGGCTCTCGACGCTCGCCCCTATCCGGTCGAGATCGGCCGCGGTGTAGAGGAGCTTCGACGCGCGGTCGCGGAGGGGCTCCGTAGTTCTCCGTCGGGAGGATGAGGCTGCTACGGATGCCCGTCCTCGCATGAGCAGGCGACGATCGCTGCATGAGTCCGACCTTCTCGCTCGGACGCATCTGGGGCGTCCGGATCGGCATCAATTGGAGCTGGGCGATCATCTTCGGCCTGATCCTCTGGTCACTGGGCACCGAGGTCTTCCCGGTCCAGGACCCGGGCCTCGGAGGCGGCACCTACGCGGCCATGGCCTTCGTCGCCGCGCTTCTGTTCTTCGCCTCACTGCTGCTCCACGAGCTCGGCCACGCGGTCGTGGCGCGGCAGGAGGGGATGGAGATCGAAGGGATCACGCTCTGGCTCTTCGGGGGTGTTGCCAGCTTCCGGGGTGAGTTCCCGAGCGCGGGCGCGGAGTTCCGAATCGCCGTTGCGGGACCGGTCGTGACGACCGTGATCGGAACCGCCTTCGTCGTCCTTGCCGCCGCCGGGCACCTTCCGACCGGGATCGACGGCGTCGCGCTGTGGCTCGGCTACATCAACTTCTTCCTGCTCGCCTTCAACCTCCTGCCCGCGCTTCCGCTCGACGGCGGGCGGGTGCTGCGCTCCGCGCTCTGGGCCTCCAGAGGCGACTTCGCCTGGGCGACAACCGTCGCGACCTCACTCGCGCGGGGGTTCGCCGTCCTGATGATCGCGGGCGGCCTGCTCTTGCTCGCCGGAACCGGCGCAGTCGGCGGACTCTGGCTCGCGCTCATCGGCTCGTTCCTCCTCACCGCCGCCTCGTCGGAGAGCCGCAGCCTTGCCCTCCGAAGAGCCCTGACGGGACTGAAGGTGCGGAATCTGATGATCGACCAGCCGGTCACCGCCGACCCCGGTCAAACCCTGCGCGAGTTCGTCGACGGCGTCGCAGGCTCGGCCCGCTACACCGCCTACCCGGTGGTCTTCGCCGGCGAGGTGATCGGCGTCTTGCCGCTCGCGCGCGTACTCGGCCGACCGCGCGAGGAATGGGATTGCACGACTGTCGGCAAGTGCATGCTCGCCCCCGACGAGGTGCCGATGCTCACCGAGGACGAGGATGCCCTCGACGGGCTTTTCGACCTGAGCTCAGGCGATCTCCACCGCGGCCTCGTCGTCGACCACGGGCGAGTGACCGGCTTCATCTCGATCACGGACATCGCCCGCCTGCTCGACACCTCGCGGGCCGGCCCCCGGAGGCACGCGGCCCGGCCAGGCTAGCGCAAGCGGGCCCACGCCTGAACAACCTCGTCGGACCTGGAACTCCAGCTACGCGTCGATCGCGGCACGGGCGACAACCGGATTGACCGAGCTCAGGGCCAGTCGCGTGGCGCGATCGAGGGAACGGGCGGCAGCCGGGGTGAGGACGTCGCAGACGAAGTCCCAGTGGAGCGAGACGTGGTCGTCCGGGACGGGCGGGGCGACGAACGCGAGCCCGCCGTCGCTCCAGCGCGCCGATCGCTCGACCGGAGCTCCGAGGCGAAGCTCGCCCCCTTCGTAGAGGAGCGGACGCGCGAGGACCGTTGCGGTATCGCCGTTCACCGAGAGCACCCGGGCGGGCGTCGTCCGGCACTGGTCGAGGATGCGAAGCGGCTCGTCGACGATGCCGGTGCGGATCAGGCCGAGCCACGGGTAGACGGCAAAGACGTGGAAGCAGTGGTGCGGCACCGCCCCCGCCAGGGCGGCATCGAAGACGTGCTCGCGCGAGCGGCCGAGCCGTCCGCTGAAGCGCTCGTCGACGTGTCGGGCGAGCGCCCGGCGGTCGACGCGGCCGAGCAGCTCGTTCCCGACCCAGT
This sequence comes from Gaiellaceae bacterium, assembly GCA_035517795.1. Classification (GTDB taxonomy): domain Bacteria; phylum Actinomycetota; class Thermoleophilia; order Gaiellales; family Gaiellaceae; genus PALSA-600. The sequence goes on from DATIYE010000149.1 coordinate 5,282, forward strand.
ACGCCTCGACCACCCGCGGGTCGAGCGGATCGCCGATGCCGTTCGAGCCGGCGATCAGCTCGAGGTACGGCCAGGCCCCCTCGAACGTGCGGGCGAGCTCGGCGAGCCCGCCGTCGGACTCGTTTGCGGCCCCGTACTCGAGGAGGGTGCGACGGACGTCGGCGCCACAGAGGCCGAGCGCGTTCGGCGGGTAGGCGTAGCGCGCGAAGAGCAGCGGACCGGCGGTGGCGGTCACGGCCCGGCGGGCTCTGGCTCTGGCACCGGGCTCCGAAGGGCCGCGATCGCGATGACCACCGAGCCGGCGGCGACCATCACCATCCCGAGCGCGCTCACCGTCTTGCCGTCGATCGCGCCCGAAAGCGCGGCTGTGACGAAGGCGCCGAAGACGAGTACCGCCGTCACGTCGATTGCCTGCGCCCGGGCGAGCGCCGCGTACCAGGTGCCGACGTAGGCGGTGAGCAGGAGCCCGGTGAGGAGAACCCACCGCCACTGCTCCGAGTCGAGGCTCGTGAGCCCGCTCCAGCGCCCGGAGACGGCGACCCAGGAGAGGAGGAGGGCCGAGCCGAAGCCCATCCTCGCGGCGGCCAGCAGGGACGGCGAGAGACCCCCGAGCAGGTGCTTCACGAAGACGATCTCGATCGCCCAGAGGAGGGTCGCAGCGAGGATCATCGCCTCGCCCTCCCCGACGGCGATCGTGCCGGCGCTGCCGACGAGCCAGGCCTGGCCGGCGATCAGGAGGGCGATCGCAGCCGCGTGCGGCCAGCCGAAGCGCTCGTGCAGGAGCGGTACCGCGAGCAGCACGACCCAGACGACGAGCGTCTTCTGGATGAAGGAGGCCTGCGTGGCCTCGGCCCTTGCCAGGCCTTCGAAGAAGAGCACGAACGGGATGCTGCCGCCGACGACCCCGACGGCAAGCAGTGAGAGCCACTGCCGCCGGTCCAGGGCGGTCGCCTCTCGCCGGCTGCGGGCACCGCGGCCGGCGAAGAGGATGGCAATCAGCAGGATCCCCGCGACCAGGTTCTTCGCAGTCGTGTAGACGGTGGCATCGCCGAAGTGCCGCACGGCCCGGCCGTTGACCCAGATCGAGACCCCGCTGATGATCGCCGTCGCGAATGCGATGGCCACGCCCGTCGCGCGAGTCGTCATGTCTGTGCACCTCCCTCGGCTCGAAGCTCGGTCGCCGCGCTTGCCGCCTCGGGCTCGAGCACCTCGACCGGGATTCCCAGGTGCAGGAGCAGGTGAGCGCCCGGCTCGGCGTGCGGGACGAACGAGAGCGAGACGACGCAGCCGTCGTCGAGCCGCCCGACACGGGCCGCGCCCTCGTCCCAGGCCTCGTCAAGCACGGCGATCGAGCCGATGCACATCACCAGACCTCGACCGGCTCGAACGGTTCGACCTCGACACTCTCGAGGACGACGCCCGCCGCGTTCTCGGCCTGGGCGTCGTCGTCGAGGACGGCGGCGACCTCGGCTCCCTCGGCGATCGTCCCCCGCGAAGCGTCGGCGAAGTGCTCGCGGAAGTGCTCCTCGGTGAAGTGCGAGAGCGCGCCGAGCCACACCGAGACGCGCGTCACGCGCACGGCCCCGTTCTCGAGGGCTACGGCCTCGACCTTCCTCATCAGGTCGTCCATCAGCGCTCGCTCGTGCACGGTTCCCCCTCTTTCGCCAGCGCTGCGAGATCGGCCAGGATCGCTCGGGCGGCGGGGTCGACGGCGGCTGCGACGGGCTCGGAGAGCCCCCGTCCCGCCGCGAAGTCCTCACCCTCGATGCCGTAGACGACCACGACGGCCGGGAGCCTTCCGAGAGCGCGGGCGAGCTCGATCGCCTCTCCGACGCCGAAGGCGTGCGTCGAGGAGCGGAAGGCACGCGCGGGCACCGGCTCGTCGGTCGCATCGAAGCGATGGAGCGTTCCGGGAGTGACGTCCGAGAAAGCGGCGTCAACGAGCACCGCGGCGTCGGCTCCCTCGATCGCGTCGATCACCCGGCTCGCTTCCTGCTCGCACGAGACGATGCGGACACCCACCGGAGCACGGCCGCGCAGGTGCTCGGCCACCGCAAGCCCGACCCCGTCGTCGCCGCGGTAAGCGTTGCCGACTCCGACCAGCGTGATCATCGGCGCTCGACCTCGAGATCGAGGAAGTGGGTGGCGCAGGAGATGCACGGGTCGTAGTTG
>DATIYE010000150.1:0-2808 GCA_035517795.1 Gaiellaceae bacterium
GAGCTCTTCCTGATCGACGGGAACAGCCTGGCCTACCGGGCGTTTTTCGCGCTGCCCGAGTCGATCGCGACCTCGACCGGGATGCCGACGAACGCGATCTTCGGGTTCGCATCGATGCTGGTCAAGATCCTCACCGACTACGGGCCCAAGGCGACCGTGGTGGTCTGGGACGCCGGCGACACGGGCCGCCGCGAGGTCTTCTCCGAGTACAAGGCACAGAGAAGGTCCCGACCAGATCTCCTCAAGGAGCAGTGGCCCCACCTCGAGCCGCTGGTCGACGCGTTCGGCTACCGCAACCTCCGGGTCGAGGGCTTCGAGGCCGACGACGTGATCGCGTCGATCGTGGAAAAGGCCCGGACCGCGGACCCCAAGATCCCGGTCATGGTCGTGACCGGCGACCGCGACGCCTACCAGCTCGTCGACGACGGGGTGGTCCAGATCATGACCACCTCCCGCGGGATCACCGACACCCGCGTGTACGACCGCCAGGGCGTGATCGACCGCTACGGAATCCCGCCCGAGCTGATCCCCGACTTCATCGGCCTGAAGGGCGACACGAGCGACAACATCCCCGGCGTCCCCGGCATCGGCGACAAGACCGCCGCCGAGCTGCTCCAAAAATTCGGAACGCTCGAGAACGTCCTCGACCACATCGACGACATCAGCGGCGCCAAGCGCAAGCAGAACCTGACCGAGAACGCCGACATCGCGCGCGTGTCCAAACAGCTCGCCACGGCCAAGCGAGACATCGACGTCGCGCTCGACCTCCAGGAGTTCGCGTCGACCGCCCCGGACCGCTCGAAGCTCAGGGACACGTTCCGCAGGTTCGAGCTCCGCGAGCCGTTGCGCCGGCTCGAGGAGGCGCTGGGCTCAGCCGACGCGGCGGCGCCCGCCCCGCAAGCCGAGGAAGCCATCACCGCTCGACTCAAGACCGTCAACGTCAACGCCCTCACCCGCCTCCCGAGCAAACCGGTGTCAGTCGCGATCAGAGCTCCCCAGATTCCCGAGGACGCTCTATTCGCCACCGACCCCGATTACCGTTTCGGCGTGTACGTGGACGGCTCGCCCGAGGTCCTCTCCGGCGAATCCCCGAGCGCCGAAGAGCTCGTAGCCGCGCTAGACCCCCGCCCTGTCACCGCCCACGACGCCAAGTCGCTCGGCCGGGTGCCCGCGGACCTCGCTCACGACACCGAGGTCGGCGCGTATCTGCTCGAGCCCGCCCGCCGCGCCTACCCTTTCCGCGAGCTCACCGAGGAACGCGGCTTCGGCACCGACATCGCCGACGAGGCCGCCGCCGACGCGCTGCTCGTCCACGCGCTGGCCGCCTGGCAAAGGGACGAGATCCGCGGCCGCGGACTCACGGACCTGTTCGAGAACGTCGAGCTCCCGCTCGTTCGCACCCTCCGAGAGATGGAGCTCGCTGGCTCAAAGCTCGACACCGAGCGCCTCGGCGAGATCTCGAGCCGGGTCAAAGACGAGGCCGACGCACTCGAGCGTGAGATCTTCGAGATCTGCGGCGAGGAGTTCACGCTCGGCTCGCCGAAGCAGCTGGAGGAGGTCCTGTTCGGCAAGCTCGGCCTGTCGCGGAAGCGGCGCGGTAAGACCGGCTACTCGACCGACGCGCGCGTGCTCCAGGCGATCCGGCACGAGCACCCGATCATTCCCAAGATCGAGCGCTGGCGCGAGCTCACCAAGCTCGCCCAGACCTACCTCGACGCGCTCCCACTGCTGATCGCCGACGACGGCCGGATTCACACGACCTTCAACCAGACGGCGGCGACCACCGGGCGCCTCTCGTCCAACAACCCGAACCTCCAGAACATCCCAATCCGCACCCCGCTCGGGCGCGAGATCCGGGCCTGCTTCGTGGCTGAACCCGGCAACCTGCTGGTCTCGGCCGATTACTCCCAGGTCGAACTGCGCCTGCTGGCCCACATCGCCGGGGAGGACGCACTAAAGGAAATCTTCCGAAAGGGCGAAGATGTTCATACCGCGACGGCCTGCCGCGTGTTCGGGGTGACGCCGGAGCAGATCGACCCCGGCATGAGATCCAAGTCGAAGATGATCAACTACGGAATCGTCTACGGGCTGTCGGCGTGGGGGATGGCCGACCGGCTCGACATCCCCCAGGAAGAGGCCGAGGAGTTCATAAATCGCTACATGGCAGGCTTCCCGGCGGTTGCGCGGTGGATCGAGGACACGATCACCCAGGGGACGGAGCACGGCTACGTCTCGACGCTGTTCGGCCGCCGCCGGCAGGTCCCTGAGCTCCGGGCCCGCCGCTGGGAGCTGCGCAAGCAGGGCGAGCGCTTCGCGGTCAACATGGTGATCCAGGGCACCGCTGCGGACATCATGAAGGTCGCGATGGTCCGTTCCGACCAGGCCTTGAAGGACGCGGGGCTGCGCTCGCGCATGATCCTCCAGATTCACGACGAGCTGCTGTTCGAAGGGCCTGCCGATGAGGCCGAGGAGGTCAGGCGGCTCGCGGTCGAGCAGATGGGCGGCGCGTTCGAGATGGACCCGCCGCTCGCCGTCGACGTCGGTATCGGCTCCGACTGGCTGGCGGCGAAGTGAGCGCTCGCCGGGGGCTCGCCGTCATCGTCGCGATGATGGTCGCCCTGCTGATCCCCGCCGGCGCGCAGGCCCACCTCATCAGCGGCGTCGTCGGCGACGTCCCCTCGGGCTACCACGCCCATATCACCAGCCTCCCGATGCGCGAGACCGACCTCCCGTATGACGGCGGTCCCGTCCTGCACTCCAACCGCACACACCCGATCTTCTGGGAGCCCGCCGGCTCCGCGCTGACTT
>DATIYE010000151.1:0-5189 GCA_035517795.1 Gaiellaceae bacterium
CACGAGTCGAGCGCGGGCTCGGCAGCGCCAGCCGGATCGAGAACGTACTCGAGGCCCTGCTGGTCGAGCAGGGAGCGCGGGTCGAGCTCGAGCCCTACGAGCTGCCTTCGGCGAGCATCGAAGACCGCGTCGATCTCCGCGGGCTGCCGGCGATCACGATCGACCCCGAGACCGCGAAGGACTTCGACGATGCCCTCTCGTTCCGGCGGGAAGCGGGCGGGATCCGGGCCTGGGTTCATATCGCCGACGTGTCGTGGTTTGTCCCGGCCGGCTCGCCGCTCGATCACGGGGCAGCAGAGAGAGCCCTCTCGACCTACATACCGGGCCTCGTCGCGCCGATGCTCCCGCACGAGCTCGCCGACGACGCGTGCTCTCTCCGGCCGTTCCAGGACCGGCTGTGCGTCACGGTCGAGATCCCGCCGGACGGCGAACCGCTGTTCTACCGCTCGGTGATCAACTCGCGGGCGCGCCTCACCTACGGGGAGGCGGAGCGGCGCGACGCAGCTCCGGAGATCCTGGAGCAGCTCGAGCTCGCGGCCGAGCTCGCATCCGCGCTGCGCACCGAGCGGTTTCGCCGCGGCGCGCTCGAGATCGCCTCCCCGGAGATCGTCTTCTCGTTCGCCGACGGTCGCGTCGAGAGCGCCCGGCGCGAGGGCGAACCGCACGCGCACATGCTGGTCGAGGAGCTGATGATCCGTGCGAACGAGCTGGTGGCGGCGTTTCTCGCCGGCCGCCGCCGGCCCGCGCTCTACCGAGTGCACGAACGGCCTGACCCGCAGTCGATCACGCGGCTGCTCGCGCAGCTCGCCGACCTCGAGGTGCCGAGTCCGCCGGTGCCCGACCGGCTCTCGCCGCAGCAGGCGGGCGAGCTCGCCGGGGAGATCTCCCGGCGGGTCGCCGAGTACGTCGAGCAGTCGGGGCGTGGACGGGAGGCATTTCCGGCGCTCCTGCTGCGCTCGCTCAAGCAGGCACGCTACGACCCGGCGAACCTCGGACACTCGGGGCTCGCGAGTCCTGCCTACTGTCATTTCACCTCGCCCATCCGCCGCTACCCCGACCTTGTCGTGCACCGCGCGCTCCTGTACGAGCTCGGCCTCGGCGACGAGGCAGTGCCCGACGACCTGGGCGAGCTTGCCGAGCACACCTCAGCGCGGGAGCGGGAGGCGGCGGCGCTCGAGTACCTCGCCGACGACATCTGCCTCGGCTGGCTGCTCCACGACCGACTGCTCGAGCAGGGGTGGAACGAGCCGTGGGAGGGCGAGATCACCGGCGCGATCGGTTCCGGCCTCTTCGTCCGCTTCGGGGACGTGTTCGAGGGCCTCCTGCCGGCGAGGCGGCTGCAGGGCGAGTTCTACGAACTGAACTCGACCGGCACCGCGCTGATCGGGCGACGGAGCGGCCGCCGTTACCGGCTCGGAGATCCGATCGGGGTGCGCGTTGAGTCGATCGCCAGGAGTGAGGGCAAGGTCGAGCTCGCCCTGCCGTGATATGAACCTGTAGTGTCCGCGTCGGTCAGCCCGGAGGAGCTCCGCGCGTTTCCGCTCTTCGCCGGGCTGGGCGAAGAGGCGCTACAGCGGCTCTCGGCGTCCGTGGAGGAGCTCGAGGTTGTCGCCGGCCAGACGCTCGTGCACGCCGGCGATCCGGGCTCGGGCCTGTTCGTGATCGAGGAGGGCATCGTCGTCGTCGAGGGCCGGGGGCAGGTCGTGATCGAGCTCGGCCCCGGCGAGTTCGTCGGCGAGCTCGCTCTGCTCGTCCCGGAGTCGACGCGGTCGGCGCGCGTGCGCGCGAAGACCGACGTCCGCTGCCTCGCGATCGGCGCTGCCGAGTTCCGGCAGCTGCTCGAGGACGAGCCTCGGGTAGCGGCGGTGATGCTGCCCATCGTGGCAGAGCGGCTCTGGCAGGCGCGGGCCGGCTGAGCCGGGATTCGCCCCGACCCTACAATCGGTCGGGATGGCTGAAGGCAAGCTGATAGCGGACAACCGGAAGGCGCGGTTCGACTACGAGCTTCTCGAGCGGGTCGAGGCCGGTCTGGTCCTCACCGGTACCGAGGTGAAATCGCTACGGGCCGGGCGGGCGACGCTCGGGCAGGCGTACGCCGATATCCGGGACGGCGAGGCATGGTTGCACGGCGCCGAGATCGCCGTCTACGATCAGGGGAATCGCGCCAACCACGATCCGACGCGCTCCCGGAAGCTGCTGCTGCACCGGCGCGAGATCGACCGCCTATACGGGCAGGTGCGGGAGAAGGGGCTGACGCTCGTCCCGACGAGGCTCTACTTCAAGGAGGGTCGGGTGAAGGTCGAGCTCGCCCTCGCGCGCGGGAAGGATGTGCGCGACAAGCGGCGCACCCTCGTCGAGCGGGATGCCAAGCGGCAGATCGAACGCGCCATGAAGGGTCGGAGGTAGTGGAGCCGAAGGACCGCGAGCGGATCCTCGGGCGGATTCGCCGCGTCTGCCTGGGTCTGCCCGAGGTGGAGGAGCGCATGAGCCACGGCGCCCCGACGTTCTTCGTTCGCGGCAGGCGCCCGTTCGTGATGGTGCTCACCGACCATCACGGCGACGGCCGCTTCGCTGTCTGGTGCGCGGCGGCGGACGGGATCCAGAGCATGCTCGTCGACGCCGATCCCGAGCGCTTCTTCGTGCCGCCGTACGTCGGTCACCGTGGTTGGCTTGGCTTCCGGCTCGACCGGGGGCTCGACCGGGACGAGCTCGAGGGGATCCTCGAGGACGCGTTCGCAGAGATCGCACCGGCGCGCCTGGTCGCCGCGGTTGCGGGTCGCGAGTGAGGTTCGTGGACGGAGGTCGCCGAGTTCGATCCGGCGCTCGCCACCGACCTGCCGCTCGATCCGAGGCGAGAGTTCTGCACCTCGGTGTCCGGGTGGATCGTGTCGGGCTCACAAGAAGGTCGGAGTCGGAGCCGGCGTCGCCACGGCCGAGCGGGGCGTCGTCGAGTGGGGGCGTTCCTCGGCGCTGACTGACACCCGCCGCCTCCCCAGGGCACGCACCATCTCCGACGCGGCTACAATTTCGTCAACTGACATACGGGGGGGCGCCATGGTTTCGACGTGGTCGGTTCTCCGGCAGAGCTGCAAGCCGAGGTCTCCGGTCGGCCTCGTTAAACAACCGGAACCAAACGCAAGTGCGGAAGATCATCTCGCACTCTCCGTCTAGTCTGAACAACTAGTGGAGTGTCGCCCCGAGTTCGGCCCGTGGCTCGGGATTCGGCATCAGAAAACGGGCTGGCGCCAAGGGAGAGCCAATCGCCGGCGGCGCGAGACCAAAGGATGGCTAGCCCGGCAGGTGGGTCGGTCGCGAACCAGCCGTCCGGGCGAATCGCTAATCGCGGCCTAAGCTTGTAGACGCTCTGACGGTGCGTCCGCGGACGCGGGTTCGATTCCCGCCGCCTCCACTCTTCATTCGTTCCACTTGCCCGTTGTTGAGTGGTGCCGGCATGGAGCAACGGCGCACGACGCACGAAACGTGCCCGGCTGCGGGAGGTCGTTGACCTGCGGCATGCAGCGTGAGAGTGTTGGCGCGATCACTGACTTGAGGAGGTCTAACGTGGCGAAGTTTCTAGTGAAGGCGTCTTACTCGGTGGAGGGTGCGAAGGGCGTTCAAAGCGCCGGTGGATCGAGCAGGCGGGACGTGGTGGCAAGCATGGCGGAGGGTCTGGGCGGGAGCCTCGAGAGCTTCTACTTCGCCTTCGGCGAGACGGACGCATACGTTGTGTTGGACCTTCCGGACAATCGGAGTGCTGCGGCCGCGTCGATGGCCGTCAACGCCACCGGCGGAGCGACGTCGGAGGTCGTGGTGCTGCTTTCGCCGGAGGAAATCGATGCGGCGGCGAAGCTCTCGGTCGACTACAGGCCGCCCGGATCCTGAACCAGGCCGTGAGGCTGGGGGCTCGAGTCGGCCGAGCTCCGGTCCACGGCTGACGGGCATGGTAGGCGTCGATCGCTGCCTGGACGATGTCGCGTGGCTTCCAACGAGTCTCCTTAGCAGGCGACCGCAACAGCGATTGCACTGCAGATCTGGCGCATGCGATCGTCGCTGAGTCGGCCGAGGCGATGGACGAGCCGCCCCACCGAGACGCTCTCGATCGAATCGAGGTTGACCGCCGATCGCTGCGGTACAGGGTCATCGCCGGGTTCGAGGACCACCTCGCTCGGCAAGCCGCGGATCGTCGTCGTGCACGGTCCAATCAGGGTCCGCCGCAGTCGCGGAATCGCGGCGTCGCGCGACAGCACGACGACCGGACGGCGACCAGCGTCCGGAACCTCACACCACCACACCTCGCCTCTCGCCGGCAATGCGCTCACGAGGCTCCCGCCGCCCTCCGGAAGGATGCGAGGTCTCCCCACTCGTCATGCTCGTCGATTGGGTGGGAGTCGTAGGCGGCGTACGCGGCGTCGAGCACACGCTCTCGGTGCTGCGCCACGAGAGCAGCCAGGGCCTCATCGATGAGGACGGAATCGGGGGGGTTCGATCGGACGTTCCTGGCTTGGCTCAGAAGCTGCTCGTCTACCGTCGTACTTACCCGTACGCGTGCCATGCCACAATCATACCATCACTATGCTATAGGACCGTGGGAGCGTTGAGAGTGACGAGGTGCTTCGACAAGAGAATCGTCGAGACATAGAGGCGCTGCATCGTAAGCGCCGAGAACGATTCAGGAGCCGAAGAGACTCGAAGAGGGCTCTCGGTCGTCGGGAGGCGCGTTCTTCGACGCTAGAAGCCGCGTAAGCGCTGGCCCCAGCGGCCCCTGAGGCTATCCCGGATACCAGACGACGCGCGGTTCGTCGGGGTCGCGCTCGTAGCTCCATGCTTCTTCCACCAGCCGCTCGAGGTCGTAGCGTGGGCGCCAGGCGAGCAGGAACTTCGCCTTGGTGTTGTCGAGCCAGGTCGAGCGGTACGGCGTGCGGATCTCGACCGTGGGCAGGCCGCGGGACTCGGCGAGGTAGGCGCCGAGCTCGCCGTAGTCGACCGGCTCGTCCATGCAGATGTTGAACGTCTGACGTCGTGCGGTCGGCTGGTCGAGAGCGGCGAGGATCGCGTCCACCAGATCCTCGACATGAACGAAGTTCCGCTTCACCGGCCGCCCGTCCTCGTCGAGCATCACCGGCACCGCTCCTCGCTCGACGTAGGCATCGGCCTGTTCGGCACCGACCAGGTCGCGCCAGCGCGGCCCA
>DATIYE010000152.1:0-13311 GCA_035517795.1 Gaiellaceae bacterium
GCACGACCGAGCGGCGGCCGAGCAGGTAGACCTGATCGGCAGCCCCCGCGATCAGGCCGGCTCCAGTGCAAGCTCGGGCGTGCGTCCGTCCTCGTCGTCGCCCGAGCCCTCGAGCGACCGGCCCGTCTTGGCGAGGAACACGTCGTCGAGCGACGGCTGGTGCAGCTGCAGCTGGCCGACCGGGAGGCGCTCGGCGTCGAGCGCGCGCACGATCTCGGCTAGATCCGCCTGGCCCGTCCGGAGCCTGACTGCAACCCCGCGGGTCGAATGCACGGGCTCGCCGAAGCGGACAAGGATCGCCGCGGCGCGTCCCTCGTCGGCCGGGTCAGCGGGAACGGCCTCGACGGTCGGCCGCCCGACCTCGCTCTTGAGCGCAGCCGGCGAGCCCTCGGCGACGATCCGCCCGTGGTCGATGATCCCGACCCGGTCTGCCAGGACGTCGGCCTCTTCCAGGTACTGCGTCGTCAGGAATACCGTCACCCCTTCGTGCCTTGCGAGCCGTCTGACCTCATCCCAGAGGGCGGTGCGGCTCTGGACATCGAGCCCGGTGGTCGGCTCGTCGAGGAAGAGGATTCTCGGACGGTGCACGAGCGCGAGGGCGAGGTCGAGCCGCCGCTTCATGCCCCCGGAGTAGCCGCGCACCTTGCGATCGGCGGCGTCGGCCAGCCCGACGCGGTCGAGGAGCTCGTCGGCGCGCTGCCGGCGCTCCGCACGCGGGATCGCCTGCAGCGCCGCTTGCAGCCGGAGATGCTCGCGTCCGGTCAGCAGCGGATCGAGCGCGGCCTCCTGGAGGGCGGCGCCGATCGCCTGCCGGACGAGGGGCCCCTGCTTGACGACATCGAGCCCGCCGACCCGCGCGCTTCCCGCGGTCGGCGGCAGAAGGGTCGTCAGCATCAGCACCGTCGTCGACTTGCCGGCACCGTTCGGCCCCAGGAACCCGTAGATCTCGCCGCCCTCCACCGCGAGGTCGATGCCGTCGACGGCCCTCGGCCCCTTCTTGAACTCGCGGACGAGCCCCTCCGTCTCGATCGCGTTGTCGATCATCTGTTCGAGCCTAGTCGCCGGGCCCGGGCTGACCGAAGCCACGTCAGCAAGATGCGCGGGCTCAGTTCGCGGTCACCGGCTGACCTGACGGCCTAGAAAGTGGACCCAGTCGGGCTCGAACCGACGGCCTCCAGCATGCCATGCTGGCGCTCTCCCAGCTGAGCTATGGGCCCTGGAGACCCAAGTGTAGCGGCGAACGTGAACCCAGCAGCCCGATGAGCCCGGTGGGCCCGCGCCGACACCTGCTACGCGCTCGCCGCCTCGAACGCTTCCTGCGGAACGTCGCCCCACAGGTCGTCGAGGCGGTAGAAGCTGCGAGCGTCGGGGGTGAAGACGTGGAGGACGACGTCGAGGTAGTCGGCGACGATCCAGGTCGCCTCGCGCTCCCCGGCGACCGAGCGCGGCATCAGCTCGTCGTCCTTCTTGAGGCGCGCGTGGATCTCGTCCCAGATCCCCTTCGTCTGGCGCGGGTTCGAGCCCGTGCAGACGACGAAGTAGTCGGTGTAGCTGCACACCGGCTGCATATCGAGGATGACGACGTCCCTCGCGAGCTTGTTCTGCGCCAGCCCTGCGATCCGGCGTGCCTGTTCGATTGACGTCAAGCGCCCCCAGTTTACCGGGGCCCGGCGTACCGGGGCCGCCCGTACAGCCCGTCGCGCTCGATGAGGTTCCAGACGGCGGGTGGTACGAGCTCGTGGACGTCCTCTCCGCGATCGAGCCGGACTCGCAGCTCGCTCGAGGCGATCGGCAGCGGCTCGAGGTCGAAGAAGTGGACCCGGCCGGGCCGATCGAGTCGCGCCAGCACAGCGTCGAGCGACTCGCGCGGGAAGCCGGGCCGGGTAGCGACACCGAGGGAGACCAGGCGCAGCACCTCCTCGGGCTCCTTCCATCCCAGGAATCCCGCGAACTCGTCGGCGCCGAGCAGGAACACCCCTCCCTCCCACTCCGGATGCTCGCGCAGCATGTCCACCGTGCGGGGATGCCCGTCGAGCACCACTTGCACACCGGGAAACGCCGCACGGGCGAGCTCGAGCCTGGCCGCTGCAGGGGTCTCTACGAGCTTGTGCCCCGGCGCCTCGGTGACGATCACCACCGCGCCGTCGAGGCGCAGAGCATCGTGCCCTGCACGAAGCAGCGCCACATGGCCGTCATGCGGCGGGTCGAAGGCTCCCCCGAAGAGCCCGATCACGGGACGAACTCGAACGATTCCTCGCCGACCTGGACGGCGGCGCCGCGGCGCGCGCCCGCCTCGCGAAGCGCCCGCTCGAGCTCGTCGTCGGCCGGCGGGGCTCCGACGACCCTGAAGCCGTCCTCGGTCCGCAGTAGGCTCCATGACCGCGCCTTTGGCTGCGGCCGGTAGACGAGGAACTCGACCGGCTCCTCGGGCTCGTCGCCCGAAGCCCGCGACTGTTCCGGGACGAGCGTGAAAAGCGCTTTGCGCAGCTCGTCGACGCCCTCGCCGGTCGCACACGAGATGCGAAATACGGCGGCGATCCGCGAGTCGGCTACGCCGAACGGGGGGTCGGGCGCGAGGTCGACCTTGTTCAGGACGACGATCTGAGGCAGCCGGTCGAGCCCGGCGCCGTAGGCCGAGAGCTCGGCGTCGATCGCCTCCCACTGGTCGTCGGCCGGAGCGGAGGCGTCGATCATGTGGAGGAGGGTCCTTGCCCGCTCGAGATGCGCCAGGAACTCGTGTCCCAGCCCAACACCCTGGCTCGCCCCTTCGATCAACCCCGGCACATCGGCAACGACGAGCTGGCGGCCGTCCGGCGCCTCGACCGTGCCGAGGACCGGCTCGAGGGTCGTGAACGGATACTCGGCGACCTTGGGCGTGGCGTTCGAGATCCTGCGAAGCAGCGACGACTTGCCTGCGTTCGGCAAGCCGACGAGCGCAGCGTCGGCAAGCAGCTTCAGGCGGAGCTCGACATCGCGCTCCTCACCCGGCAAGCCCACCTCCGCGAAGCGCGGCACCTGCCGCGTCGAGCTGACGAAGCGTGCGTTGCCGCGGCCCCCTCGGCCGCCCCGGGCGAGCAGGACTCGCGCCTGCGGATGGGCGAGATCGGCGACGAGATCCTCGCCTTCGTAGACCTGCGTGCCGATCGGGACGTACACCACTGCGTCTTCGCCGGTTGCTCCGTGCTTGCGCGCTCCGCGACCGGTAACGCCCTTGCCGGCGGCGATCAGCTTGCGGCGCTGGAGCGCCGAGAGATCGCGAAGCTCGGGGTCGGCCAGCGCGACGACATCGCCCCCGTTGCCGCCGTCCCCGCCGTCCGGACCGCCCTTGGGCACGTACTTCTCGCGACGGAACGAGAGCGCACCGTCCCCGCCGCGACCGGCCTTGACGTGGATCCGGGCGTGATCGTTGAACATGCCTGCCGCCTTCGCGCGGCGTGGCGCCTACTCCGCGTCGACGACGGCCACGAAGCGGCGCTCGCCGCTCGTGCGGAACTCCGCCCTGCCGTCGCGGACGGCGAAGATCGTGTCGTCGCGGCCGATCTTCGTGCCGGGGCCGGGGCGGAACTTCGTCCCGCGCTGGCGAACCATGATCTGACCTGACTGGACGGCCTGGCCTGCGAAGATCTTGACCCCGAGGTACTGGGGGTTCGAGTCGCGCCCGTTCTTCGACGAGCCGAGTCCCTTCTTGTGCGCCATCAGGAATCCGCCTCCTCGTCCTTCCTCAACGCCGACTCGAGTGCAGCGACCGCGCCCTTGCGGGCCGCGTGCTCCTGCTCGTAGGCGTGCGCAACCTCGAGCTGGTCATGACTCCACTCCTTGGCGCCCGCCGTCACTTCGGCGACCGTCATCGAGTCGTAACCCTCGGGAAGACCCACCGGCGCGGGAGCGACAGCCGTTTCTTCGAGTGGCGCAGCCTCCACGGACGCGACCTCCACGGCCTCCGCTTTCGGCTTCGCCGTCCTCGACGCGGAGCGCTTCGAGCCGGTGCCGAGCGCGATCTCGAGTCTCGAGGTGGCGGCGCGGAATCCGTTGTGGCGCTTGTAGCCGGTGCGCCGCCTGTACTTGCCGATCACGATCTTCGGTCCACGCTCGTGCGCGACCACAGTTGCCGTGACCTTCACCTCGCCGAGCAGGACGACAGGCTCGAAGCTCTCGCCCGCCTCGGTAGAGACGCGGTCGACGACGAGCGTCTCGCCGTCGCGCACACGGTGCTGCTTGTTGCCGAGTTTGATGATCGCGTAGTCCATCTGCCTGAGAGATCTCTCGTGAAAACGCGGGCACGCTGCGCCCGCGACCGATCAAGTGTAGCGAGCCTCGCCGCCCGATCGCTCGTGACTACTCGTCTCCCCACTCGCTCATCGGCGTGTACTCCCATTCGCCGCCGCTCGTCGTTGCGACCGGCTCTTCCTGTCCGTCGCCGCCGTTCATGTTCGCAGAAGCGGTCCCGGTAGCCGGCTTGCGGCGCCTGTTGCGCCCTCCGCGGGAACCGCGCCTGGTGGGCCTTTTCGCGGCAGGATCCTCGCCGTCGCCCGTGTCGCCGTTACTCTCGGAATCGAGGTCGCGTCCAGGAAGGTGGATGACCGGCGCCGCAGGCATCTCGGGGGCGTCTTCGCCGGCCGCCGGCTCGACCGCCGCGAGCTCGCCGTCGCCGTTGGCCGCCGCATTGGCCGGGGCGGGAGTCTTCCGCTTCCGGCCGCGGCCGCCGCGGGTGCCACGACGCGTCCGCTTCTTCGGGGCGGCAGGAGCCTCCCCGTCGACGTCGACCTCGCCGGGGGCAGCAGCGTCACCATCGGCCGGCGCGTCGGACTCGGCGACGGGAGCCGCCTTGCGGGAGCGGGGCCTGGGCACCTTGACGGCCTCGGCCGGCTCGTCCTCCGGCGAGTCAGCCTTCCTCGCTGCGGCGGTCCTCTTCGTTGCGGCGGGCTTTCGGGGGGACGGGCTCCTGGCGGCCGCATTCTTCTTCGCCGCGGGAACGGGCTCCTCGGCCACAGATTCGGGCTCTTCCTCGACGGCCTCCGCGGCCTCCGCCTTCGGCGGACGCCGCACCCGTGTCGGCCTCTCGGCCTCGGCCTCGGCCGTGATCGGCGCGGGGCCCCGCTCCGCGCCGTCGACGAGCACGGCGTAGGCGACGTCGTCCATCACGGCGACGACGCGCACCCGCACCTTCTTCCCGACGAGCTTCGCCGCTTCGGCGACGACGACCTCGAACCCCTTCACCTTGCCGGCGCCGGCCCGAGCGTCGTAGAGCCCCACCTCGCCAAGCTTCAGCTCGAGCTCCTGACCCTCCTCCACGAAAGCCGAGGACGCGACCTTCTCGACCGTGCCCTGCTCCAGCACGCGCATGTGGTCGAGGTGCACATCGTCGATCCCGACGAAGAAGAACCGGCGCCTGGTGAGCTCCTCGAGCTCCCGCAGACGCGATCCGTCCGGCCCGACGAGCATCCCGGCGATCCTGGCATTCAGCTCGACCTTGAACGCCTTGGCCCGCGAGCCGGGCGTGACAAGCCCGCGGAGCTTGCGCTCGACCTCCACAGCGGCCGTTCCCTCCGACACGATGATCCCGTCGCCGTCGCAGGTGGGACACTTCCGCGTCATCACCTCGCGCGGCCCGTCGGTGACGTTCTGACGAGTCATCTCGACGAGACCGAGCGGCGAGATCTCCACCACGTAGGTCTTGGTGCGGTCGCGCTCGAGCTCGAGCCTGAGGGCATCCTCGACCTGCTGGCGGTTCTTCGGGTTCGCCATGTCGATGAAGTCGATCACGATGATCCCGCCGACGTCGCGGAGCCGCAGCTGACGCACGACCTCCTTGACCGCCTCGAGGTTGTTCTTCGTGATCGTGTCCTCGAGCCGCCCGGCGCCGTTTCGCTTCGAGCGCGAGCCGACGAACCGTCCGGTGTTGACGTCGATGACCGTGAACGCCTCGGCGTAGTCGAAGATCAGATAGCCGCCGGAGGGCAGGTCGACGCGTCGGTTGAGTGTCGAGCGGATCTCCTGCTCGACCCCGAAGGCTTCGAGCAGGGGCTCGCGCTCCTTGTAGCGCGTGACGCGGTCGACCATGTGCGGCGAGGTCTTCTTCAGATACCCGACGATCCGCTTGTGGGTGCGCTCGTGGTCGACGTACAGATGCTCGAAGTCGCCGGTGAAGAGGTCGCGGGTGACACGCAGGGGCAGCTCGGCTTCCTGGTAGATCAGCGCCGGCGCCTTCGCCTTTTTCGCGCTGGCGTCGATCGTCGTCCACAGCCGCTGGAGGAACTCGAGGTCGCGTGCGACGTCCTCGGGCGACGCGCCCTCGGCGGCCGTGCGGACGATCACGCCGCCCGTCTTCGGAGCGATCTCCTTGAGGATCGCCTTGAGCCGGTTGCGCTCGTCGTCGTCGAGTCGCCGCGACACACCGAGCCCGTCCCCGTGCGGGACGTAGACGACAAAGCGGCCCGGGAGCGAGATCTCCGTCGTGAGCCGAGCGCCCTTCGTCTTCATCGGATCCTTCACCGCCTGTACCAGCACGGTCTCGCCGCGCTGGATCAGGTCCTGGATCTTGCGGGCGCCACGGCGACCTTCGAGCTCTGGGCCGACGATCTCGTCGACGTAGAGGAAACCGTTCTTCTCGAGGCCGATCTCGACAAAAGCGGCCTCCATTCCCGGCAGCACGTTGTCGACCGTGCCGAGGTAGATGTTGCCGGCTATCGAGCGATGCTCCGGGCGCTCGAGGTAGACCTCGGCGACGAGGCCGTCCTCGACCACCGCAACCCGCTTCTCGCCGGGATCCACCGAGACGAGCAGCTCGCGCTTCGCCTTCGGCAGCGGAGCACGACGGGGCGCGGCACGGCGCGACGGGCGGGGCGCGCGGCCCTTGCGCTCGACGGGCGCGCCCTCAGCTGGCTTCTCGCCGTCGACCTCCAGCGGACGCTCCGAGGCTGACTCGCCCGCGGCGGCGGCACCCGTCACCGCGGAGGCAGCAGGGCGCTTCTTGCGACCACGGCCTCCGCGACTGCCCCGGCGGCGCTTGCGGGCCTGCGTCTGTGTCGGTGTTCCGTCCGCGGCCGGCTCGGTCGCCGGCGGCGCGGTCGTGGACGGCGGGTCAGGTTCGACGGTCGGCGGAACGGCAGCCTGGGACGGCGCCTGCTCCGCCTTCGCCTTCTGGCGACGGAACCAGGGTAGTGGCAAAGAGAATCTCCTTCGAAGTGGTCGCGCGCAGCCTCGCGTCGAGCGGGCGCGCACAGGGGACGGACGGGGAAAACAACGGCGAAATCATTTGCATAGCCTGCTCTAAGGTTAGCAGCGCCACCCCCGGGGACCCCGGAGGGGAATCAGGCAGCTTCGATCGCCGGTTCCAGCCGCGAACGCCGCACCCGCACGAGACGCAGCCGCTGCTGGAGGCGGGCCCAGGCCCAGGGCTCGATCTCTGCATAACGCGAGCCGGACTGGCTCCTCGTCGCGTCGGCATATTCGAACCAGGCATCCGCTTCCTCGATGAGCAGCAGCTCGTGCAACTCGCTGTCCGACGTCAACCCCATCCGGGCCCCTCCTTCCGGTTGGGTGAGAAGCCTAGGACCGGAGTCGGACGGAAGGCCGCTCAGCGGGCCCCGTCGAAGCGGGCCTTCAGCGCCTCGCCAACCGCCCACGTGCCGGCGACGGCCACGCCGCCCCGGATCGCGAACCTGGGCACGGGCAGGAGCTCGAGCCTCCGGGCGAATCGCCGCAGCGCGAAGCCGGCGCCAACCACCCCGGCCAGCTCGGGCCAGAGCTTGCCGACATCGCCGTCGCGGCCGCTGGCCACTGCCATTCGAACGGTCAACAGGGCCTGGTTCAGGGTCAGCGCGGGGAGGTCGCCCGTGCCCAGGAACACGGTCGCGCCGATGATCCCGTTCTGCCGGACGCTGCGCCCGATCAGGGTGGCGACGACCGCCCGGCGTAGCACCGGCAAGCTCGCCGCGACCGCAGGGGCATCGCCGCCGAGCCCACGCGCCAGGGCAGCGGCGATCTCCTCGACGGGCAGGCCGCGGCCCGGATGGGCACGCACGAGGTTCGTGTCGAGCACGTAGGGCAGGCTCTCGCCCTCGGTGAGACCGACGATCGGTGTGCCGGCCTTCGTCGCCGACCGAAGCGCGCCCTCGTCGGCCGGGCCGACCCAGACGAGCGCTGCGACATGGCGCGTGGGCACGCCCTCGACGACAGCGGCAGGGTCGCCGCCCGCCCTCAGCTCCTTCGCCAGCAGCGGCACGAGCTGAGGCGCGCCGGCCACCGCGATCGGGGCGTGGCGCGCCGGGATGCTCCGCAGCTGGTTCATCGCCCGATACACACTGAAGGCGAGGGCTTTGTTCACGGGCGCCTCCGCCCGCCGCGAGCGTGGATCGCGAGCAGGACGCCGATCCCGGCGAGGTTCGAGATCATCGACGAGCCGCCGACGGAGACGAAGGGCAAGGGGATGCCGGTGATCGGCGCGATTCCCATCGTCATCCCCACGTTGACGAACACCTGGAACAGGAACCCGAACACGATCCCCGCCGCGACGATCGCCCCGTACAGGTCGGGAGCGATCGTGACGATCTTGAGCCCTCTCCAGACGACGAGCAGGTAGAGCAGAAGCAGTACGGCGGCACCGAGGAAGCCACGCTGTTCGGCGAGCGAGGCGAAAGCGAAGTCGGTGGCATGGGCGGGCAGGTAGTCGAGCGCCGTCTGGGTGGCCCCGGCAACCCCACGGCCGCGGAGGCCGCCGCTGCCGACGGCGATCTTCGACTCCATCAGGTTGTAGGAGTTCGAGTTCGTAAGCCTGGCGGTCTGGTACGGCTTGAGGACGTTGACGCCCGCGGACGGCAGCCACCAGAGGACGCCTAGGACGACGACGAGCCCGACGCCGGCGATCAGGGCCAGATGCAGCCAGCGAACGCCGGCCACGAAGAGCACGGCCACCAGCACGGCCGTGTACACGAGCGCCGTGCCGGCATCCGGCTGCAGGAACACGAGCGCGACGGGGCCGGCCGCGAGCACCATCGTCTCGAGCGGAACCCGGATACGGTCGACCTGCTTCGCCCGGTCGGCGAGGAACGCGCCGAGAACGACCGCGAGCAGCACCTTCCCGAACTCGGACGGCTGGAAGGTGAAGAAGCCGATGTCGATCCAGCGCTTCGAGCCCCGGGTGGCGGCGCCGAACACGAGCACGAACGCCATCACCCCGCAGAGCGCGACGTAGATCGCCTTCCAGAACCGGCGGTAGAGGGCCGGGTTGATCAGTGCCGCCACGACGAGGACGACGCCTCCGACGGCGGCGTAGAGCGCCTGGCGCGAAGCGGCGCTCCCGCCCGGGTCGTGGCGGGTGATGCCGCCGATCGACCAGATGCCGAAGGCGACCGCTGAGCCCGTCGCCGCCAGGAGCACCCAGTCGAGCCGCCTCATCAGGCCGACGAGACCCACGGCATCCTCGAGCGGGCGGTTGCGGAATCCGCGGGCGCGCGGGTCGACGGCTTCGATCGCCATCAGTCGGTGAGATGCGAGGTGGTCACGCCGTGCCGCTTGAAGTACGACTCGAACACCTGCAGCGCCGCCGGTGCAGCCGCGGTGCCGCCGTGCCCGCCGTTCTCGATCACCGCGCACACGACGATCGTCGGGTCGTTGTAGGGCCCGTAACCGCACCACCACGACTGGCTGAGCTTGACCGCGTGCGGGTAACCGGGAAGCGTGACGTCCTTCTCGGCGGTGCCCGTCTTGCCGGCGATCGGCACGGGGAACTGGCCGAAGACGCCGTAGGAGGTTCCGTAGATCGAGTGCGTCCCGAGCCAGAGACCCTGCTGGACCGCGGCGAGATAGGTCGGGTCGACGCCGCTCGGGGTCGTCTGCTGGGTGGCGAGCACGCGCAGCACCTGCCGCTGCTGCGGATCGCCGGTTGACGACTCGACGTCCTCCGCGATGTGCGGCGTCACGAGCTGGCCGCCGTTCGCGATCATCGCGTAGAAGCGGGCCATCTGGATCGGCGTGACCTCGAGATCGCCCTGGCCGATCGCGAGCTGCACCGAGTAGCCGGGCTTCCACACGCGATCGATGAGCGGGTACTTCGGTGCCGGGTAGGCCTTCTTCAGCCAGTCGGGCGTCGGCACCAGACCGGGGTTCTCGGGGCCGACGTCGATCCCGGTGGGCTCGCCGAAGCCGAAGCGCGACGCCCACAACTGGAGCGTCGGCCCCCGGCTGGCGTTCATGTCGTAGAACGAGGCGCCGACCCGGTAGAAGTAGGTGTCGCACGACTGGGCGAGCGCCTGGCCGAGCTCCATCGGCTGGTCGACGTACGGGTCCCAGTTGGTGAAGGTCTGCTGGAAGAAGCTGAAGCTGGGCGTGCACTGGAGGCTCTCGGTCGGCG
Organism: Gaiellaceae bacterium; assembly: GCA_035517795.1. Taxonomy (GTDB): domain Bacteria; phylum Actinomycetota; class Thermoleophilia; order Gaiellales; family Gaiellaceae; genus PALSA-600. The sequence continues at coordinate 10,352 of DATIYE010000152.1, forward strand.
TGAGGACCCCCTCCTCCATCGCGGCGAGCGCCGTGACAGGCTTCCACACCGATCCCGGGGGATAGAAGCCGTCGATCGCCCGGTTGAGCCCCGGGTAGTTCTGCTCGGCGGCGACCTTCGGGTTCTGGAGCGGAGCAAGCTTGTCCGGATCTCTCCCGACGTAGACCGACGGTTGGTAGGTCGGGTTCGAGGCCATCGCGAGGACGGCGCCGTTCCGTGGGTCGAGGGCGACGATCGCACCGCCGTCGGCGTAGGTCTCGCCTGCCGTCCGCGCCGCGACGATCTCGCTCTGAAGCGCCCGCTCCGCCGCGCGCTGGAGGCGGACGTCGATCGTCAGCCTCAGGGTGTTGCCCTGCTGCGGGACGACCTTGGCCTGGATCTGGCTCGTCGGCTCACCGAGCGAGTTGACCGTCAGGAAGTCCGAACCGTCCGTGCCCTTGAGGTAGCGGTCGTAACTCTGCTCGATCCCGGCCTGCCCCATCACGTCCTGCGGCTGGTACCCCGCCTTCTCGGCTCCTTTCAGCTCGCCCCGGCTGATCGGGCCGACGTAGCCCAGGATCTGCGCGAGCAGCGACTGGTACGGGTAGTTGCGCAGGTAGCTCTCGGGCATCTCGACGCCCGGGAACTGCTGTTGATGCTCCTTGAGGTAGTCGTACTGGTTCGAGTGGATGCCGCGGCGGAGCACGACCGGCGTCAGCGGGTCGTTGGCGTAGAGCTTGATATGGGCGACGATCTGCTTGACCGGAATCGAGGTGACCATCGAGAGCGCGTTCAGCTCGGTAGCGCGCGCCTTCCTGCCCTTCGGCAGGTCGGCCGGCCAGATCTCGAGGCTGGTGCCGAGGACGTTGTCGACGAGCGGATGCCCGTTTCGGTCAATGATCCACCCGCGCGGTGCGTCGACCGAGATCGTTCGAACACGGTTGTCGCTCGCCTCGTGCCGATACTTGCTCCCGGCGAGCACCTGAAGCGCCCAGAGCCGCAGGAAGAGCACGGCGAACACCGCGAGCGCGACGAAGCCGAGGACGGCCACGCGCAGCGCGAGCTGCGGCGTCAACCGATACGGCTCCTCGACCCTTGGATCTCCGGGAAGGAATCGGCGCGACCTCAGTTCGCTAGCCAAGCAGCCGCACCTCGTGGACGCGGTCGAGGGCGTCCGCCGGCGGGAAGAGGCGGCGCGCGAGCCCGTAGACGGGCCAGGCGAGGATCAGGTTCAGGAGCACGGTGGCCGGCAGCCCCGACAGGTACGGGCCCGCGGGCGTCGGCTGACCGATGAAGAAGTCGAGCGCGAGCGTCCCGATCCCGTACAGCAGGGTGATCACGGCGACCGAGGTGTAGGGAGCGTGGAATCGGTCACGCGCCGTCGTCTCCCCGTAGCGCCCGGTCCAGAAGCCTGCCAGCGTCAAGAGCAGCGAGGTGAACCCGAGCGTGCCGAGGTTCGCGGTGTCGAGCAGGAAGCCGGCGCAGAATCCGGCGAAGGCGCCGAAGATCGATCCGCGGAGCAGGGAGATCGCGATCAGCGTCACGAGTACGAGGTTGGCCGTACCGCCGAACGGCGTGTAGACGTCGAAGAACGAGAACTGGATGAGCACGGCCAGGAAGAGAACGGCCGCTGCCTTGAAGACGTCGAAGATCACCGGGTAGCGTGCGCGGGGCGCTGCTTGGGGATCAGGACGAGCACCGACTCGAGCGAGGAGAGGTCGACGAACGGCTGTACCTGGATGTCCTGGTAGACGTCGGTGTCGGTCTGGTTGACGCTCGAGACGAATCCGACCGGGATGTTGCGCGGGAAGATCGAGGCGAGGGGACCCGCTGCCGATCCGGCGGTGATGATCGTGTCGCCGTAGCCGACCTGCGGCTTGTCCTTCCCGACCCTGTCGAGGATGAGCGCGTTCGCCCCGGAGCCATGGTCGAGCATGCCGACTGCGCTGAGGTCCTGCAAGTCCACGGCCCGTACCGCGCTCGACGGGTCGGTGATCAGCGTCACCCGTGACTCAGTTCCGACGACCTTGGACACGGTTCCGACCAGGCCCTCGTTGGTGACGACAACGTCATCCAGCGCGATGCCCTGGTCACGCCCGGCCGAGATGGTGACGCTCTGGTCGAGCGCGGACGGGCTCGTGAGCACCCGTGCGCCGACCTCCGTGTAGTCCTTCGGAAAGCTCGGTCCCTGGGTGTAGCGCAGCTCCTTGTGCAGCAGCGCGTTCTCGTCGGCGGCGCCCTTCAGCTTGGCGTTCTCCCGCCGGAGGAGCTCGATTTCGGCGGTCAGCTTGCGGTTCTGCGTCTTGGCGTTGAAGAGGCCGTGCGTCCAGTCCGCGGCGTCCCGGAACGGCGCCGCGACGCGGTTGGCGGCGATCTGGAAGGGACGCAGAGCCGAGGCGGCGGCACCTTCGATCGGGTCGAGCGCAGTCGACCGGTACGAGACGGTCAGCAGCGCCAGCGAGAGCACGACCAGCCCAACCACGACGAACCGACGCCTGAGAGGGCTCGAACGGGTCGAGGAGTGGCCGGTCGAGGCGGCGCGCTGGACAGAGGAGCCCAGGACCGCAACGCGGACGTTCCGGTTGCGAGGCACGAGCCGAACAAGTCTAGCGACCGAAGCTGCGGACTCGTTCTCGGCTAATGGCGATAACCCGAGGCAGCCAGGATGCCGTCGGCGATCGCTCGGTAGCCCGTATTAGTTGGGTGGCCGTCGTTCCGGGAGCAGGTGAAGGTGTACGCGCAGATGCGGGAGTGTGACGTCGTTGCGGTTGCCGCCGGTGAGCGTCCAGGCGAGCGGGAGCCCGCTGGCATCGACCAAGAGGTGGTGCTTGGAGCCGGCGCGTCCGCGATCAACCGGGCTCGGGCCCGTCGCGGAGCCCCCTTTTTCGCCTGTACATGACTCGAGTCGGCCACCGCCCGCGACCACTCGAGCTCCCCCGCTGCTCGCAACTCCGCGAGCAGAACCTCATGCAGCCGCTCCC
>DATIYE010000153.1:0-35364 GCA_035517795.1 Gaiellaceae bacterium
CGCGGTCGAAGTGGTCGATGTGGTCGTGGGTGACGAGCACCCAGTCGACGTTCCGCACTGCCGCTCCTCGAGGCGGTGGAGGATACAGGCGGGCCTTGTGGTCGCTCAGAAACGGGTCGACGAGCACCCGGAGGCCGTCGAGCTCGAGGCGGAAACCCGCCTGTCCGAGCCAGGTTAGACCGAGGTCGCTCAACGGCGGGTGGCGTTCTCGACGTAGGAGACGGGCACGGCTCCCGTCACCGTCCAGCCGCCGTCGACGTACAGCACCTGCCCGGTGACGTACGCCGACTCGTCGGAGGCGAGAAAGACGGTCGGGCCGACGATGTCGGAGGGCTCCGCGATACGCCCAAGCGGGATCAGCGGCGCCCAGACCTCCGCGTAGCGGGGATCGTCGGCGAGGTTCCGCTCGACGTTGGTGGCGCCCGGAGCGACGCAGTTGACCCGGATCCCATGCGGCGCGAACTCGGTCGCGAGCTGGACCGTCAGGCCGTTGATCCCGGCCTTGCTCGCCCCGTAGGCCGCGAGGCCGCGGAGCCCGCGCGCCCCGACGACACTCGAGACGTTGACGATCGAGCCGCCCCCTCTCCGATGCATCAGGCGGGCGGCAGCGGTCGAGCAGAAGAACGTGCCCTTCAGGTTCGTGTCGACGACCCGGTCCCAGGTCTCCTCGCTCGGATCGGTGAGGTCTATCCAGCCCGTCACACCGGCGCAGTTGACCAGGATGTCGAGTTCCTCCAGGCGCGAGAAGAGTTCCTGCACCGACGACCGGTCGGAGACGTCGCCCGCCAGCGCGAGCCCGCGCCGATCGGCCGGGAGCGCGGCAGCTGCGTCGTCGGGCGGCCGGCGATCGTTGACGTGGACGACCGCACCCTCGGCCGCGAGCCCGAGCGCCAGCGCCCGGCCGATCCCCTGCGCGGCACCGGTGACGAGCGCGACCCTTCCATCCAGCCGGGCGCTCACGCGGTCACCGCCCCCTGCGAAGCCGGACCGACGCTGCGTGCGTATTTCGCCAGCACGCCTCGCGTGACGCGAGGCGCAGGCGAGAGCCGGACCCGCGCCCGCTCCGCGAGCTCCTCGCTCGTGAGGTCGACCTCGAGGCGGCGGTCCTCGGCGTCGATCGTGACGACGTCACCGTCCTCGAGCAGCCCGATCGGCCCGCCGTGGGCGGCCTCGGGTGTCACGTGACCGACCATCAGGCCTCGCGTCGCACCGCTGAACCGGCCGTCGGTGACAAGCGCCACCGACTCCCCGAGCCCCCGCCCGGTGATCGCAGCCGTGACGGAGAGCATCTCGGGCATACCCGGCGCGCCCGCCGGGCCTTCTCCGCGGATGACGACGACGTCACCCGGCTCGACGAGTCCGGTTTCGATCGCAGCCCGGCAGTCGCCTTCCGAGTCGAAGATCCGGGCCGGCCCTCGATGGACGAGCCGCTCGTGGCCCGCGAGCTTCACCACCGCGCCGGCCGGCGCGATGTTGCCTCGCAGCACCCTGAGCGCTCCTCCACCTTTGAACGGTCGCTCGAGGAGCGCGATCACCTCTCCATCGGCGTCGGGAGCCTCGGCGGCGACAGCAGCGAGCGTGCGCCCGTCGATCGCCGTCACCGAGCCGTGCAGATGCTCGACCAGGCGGCGGATCACGGCCGGCGTCCCTCCGACCCGTTGAAGATCGGCCGCAACGTGCGGGCCGCCGGGCGAAAGACTCGTGACGAGCGGCGTCGAGCGAGAGAGGCGGTCGAAGTCGTCGAGGTCGAGGTCGACGCCTGCCTCGGACGCGATCGCGAGCAGGTGCAGGACCACGTTGGTCGAGCCACCCGTTCCCACTGCTCCGACGATCGCGTTCTCGAGCGCTTCTCGCGTGACCACCGAGGACGGAAGTACGCCGCGCGCCGCAACCTCGACCACCAGCCGCCCGGCGGCCCTTGCCGACTCCGGCTTGTCCGGATCGGTTGCGAGCAGCCCGCCGAGTCCGGCAGGCGCGAGGCCGAGGAAGTCGAGCGTGACCGCCATCGTGTTGGCGGTGAACTGGCCCGCGCAAGCCCCGATGCCGGGGCACGCCTCCCGCTCCAGCGCACCCAGCTCCTCGTCGGAGATAGCGCCGGCCTCCCAGGCGCCGACGGCCTCCCACACCTCCTTGATCGTCACCTGCCCGCCGCGATGACGGCCCGCGGCCATGGCGCCGGAGTAGAAGACGAACCCCGGCACGTCCAGCCTGATCAGCGCCATCGCGGCCGCAGGAACGGTCTTGTCGCACCCGGCGAGGCAGATCAGCCCGTCGAACGGCTGGCTGCGGCCGACGAGCTCGATCGAGTCCGCGATCACCTCACGGCTGACGAGCGAGGCGCGCATGCCGGGAGTCCCCTGCGTCAGGTTGTCGGAGATGGCGATGGTGTTGAACTCGAACGGCGTACCCCCGGCCTCGCGGATCCCGGCCGCCACGTGCCGGGCGAGCTCTCGCTGACCCAGGTTGCAGGGCATCGTGCCCGTCCAGGTCGTGGCCAGCCCGATGAGGGGCTTGCTCCAGTCGCTCTCGTCGAGACCCATCGCGCGGAGGTGGGCGCGCGCAGGCGCCCGGCGACCGTCGCGGACGAGGTCGCCGTTGGCGAGCTCCCGTGCCACGCCGCTAGAACGGAAGCTGCACGTCGCCGACGTCGACGCCGAGCGATCGGGCGAGGCGGACGCCGTGGTCGACCTCGCTGCGGAGCCGCGCGATGTCGGCGGAGCGCATGGCGCTCCCGATCCAGGCGCGCTCGCGTGGCCGCCAGAGCTCGTGGTCGACGAACACGGGCAGGAGCTGGTTGGCGGCCTTGACGAGCTTCCCCTTCGTCTTCTTCGAGGCCTGCCGCAGCAGCACGCGCTCGTAGGCGACGCCGGCGCCGTGATGGATCCCGTCGTCGATCGTGAGCCGGTTGCACAGGTTCTCGAGCACGGTCCCAGGCGACGACTTCGCGATCATCCGGAACTTCGGGATGATCAGCCGCTCGAAGAACACCTGCATCAGGAAGACCTTCTCCTCGAGCGTATCGGAGCCGATCACGATCGTCGCCATCTTGTCGAGGTAGGGGTCCCGCTCTCCCGGGCCGCCCGCGTCCGCAACGAGCTTGAGCCACGCCTCCGTGTGACGGGCCTCGTCCTGCACCATCGTCGTGTAATAGAGCTTGGCGTCATGGTGCGGCGCGAGCGAGAAGAGCTGCGCCGACATCTCGACCGCCAGCTCGTCGGCCTGGAGCTGCTGGGTGACGACCGAGCGCCACACGTCGCGCCGGCGCGCCTGGCGCTGAGGGGACCCGCGCAGCTCCGGAATCGGCGAGAGGTCGCCCCAGGGCAGATCGCGCACTGCCCACTCGGCCTTCTTCGCGAGGTTGTAGAAGCGGAGAACCTCGTCCTCGCGCTCGCGCTCGTCGACCTCCAGCTGAGCATGCCCTGCTTCCATCACGCGGATTATGGCGGTCACGCGCCATCGGAACTTGCGGATCTCCCGGTTCCAACTTGCGGATCGCCCGCCGAATTCCTATCCTGATTTGCTAGATGGCTCGGCGCGCGGTGGCGAATGTGACCTCGAACGCCAACAAGGCGCGCTCGAAGGCTGCCTGCTAGTCGGCGATCTTTCCCGCCCCGCCGGCTAGGACACAAGAAGCGGCGGGGGTCCTTCCACTCAGAAAAGGCTTCCCCTCGGTGACGCAGAGCGCCACACACTCTCAGCATCTCAGTCGTACCAAGAGACCGACCGAGCCGGTAGGACTCTACGATCCCGCCTTCGAGCACGACTCCTGCGGTGTCGCCTTCGTCGCGCGCCTGAACGGGGTCCCAACGCACGAGACGCTCCAGCGTGCCCTGACCGCGCTCGAAAACCTAGAGCATCGCGGCGCGGCGGGCGCCGACCCGCTCACAGGGGACGGCGCCGGGATGCTGCTGCAGCTGCCCGACGCGTTCTTCCGCTCGGTGGTGGAGACGGAACTACCGGCGGCGGGGGCCTACGGCGTCTGCGTCTGCTTCCTGCCCCGCGACGATGCGGAGCGGCGTAAGGCCCTCGAGCAGATCCTCGTCGAGAGCATCGAAGAGGAGGGCCAGCGTGTCGTGAGCTGGCGGGACGTGCCCTTGCACCTCGAGCACGCCGGGCAGACGGCGCGCGAGTCGGCTCCGATCGTCAAGCAGCTCGTGGTCGCCGCCTCCCCGCAGCTCGCCTCCGACCGCGACGCGTTCGAGCGCAAGCTCTACGTGATCAGGCGCATCGCCGAGACCGCAGCGGGACCCGAGCTCGTGATCCCGAGCTTCTCGGCCAAGACGATCGTCTACAAGGGGATGCTGATGGCGCCGCAGCTCGCGCGTTGCTATCCCGACCTGGTCGACGAGCGGATGAAGAGTGCGCTCGTGCTCGTCCATTCACGCTTCTCGACGAACACCTTTCCGAGCTGGGAGCTCGCCCACCCCTACCGGATGATCGCCCACAACGGCGAGATCAACACGGTGCGCGGGAACGCCAACTGGATGCGCGCGCGGGAGTCGCAGCTGGCCTCCGAGCTCTTCGGCGACGACCTGCTCAAGGTGCTTCCGGTGGTGCGGGCCGGCGGGTCGGACACGGCCAACTTCGACAACGTGCTCGAGCTGCTGGTGCTCGCGGGCCGCTCCCTTCCCCACGCGATGATGATGATGATCCCCGAGGCTTACGGGAGCCGCGACGACATGAGCGACGAGCTCCGCGGCTTCTACGAGTTCCACGGCTGCCTCACCGAGCCGTGGGACGGCCCCGCCTCGATCTCCTTCACCGACGGCACGGTGATCGGGGCGACCCTCGACCGCAACGGCCTTCGTCCCGGGCGCTGGCTCGAGACGAAGGACGGCTGGGTCGTGCTCGCCTCCGAGACCGGCGTGCTCGACGAGCCGGCCGAGAACGTGCTCCGCAAGGGCCGCCTGAGGCCGGGAAACATCTTCCTCGTCGACCTCGAGCGCGGGCGGATCGTCGAGGACGAGGAGATCAAGCACGAGATCGCGAGCCGCCGGCCCTACGGCGAGTGGTTCGAGCGCGGCGTCGTCCAGCTAAGCGACCTCCCGGAACAGCCGCCGCGGGTGCCGAGGATCGAGCCTCTTCGCTCGCGCCAGCTCGCCTTCGGCTTCACGCAGGAGGACATGAAGGTGATCCTCGCGCCGCTCGCCCGGAACGCCGAGGAGGCGATCGGGTCGATGGGGAACGACCTCGCGCTCGCGGTGCTCTCCGATCAGCGCCCGCTCCTCTACAGCTACTTCAAGCAGCTCTTCGCGCAGGTGACGAACCCGCCGATCGACTCGACGCGCGAGGCGGTCGTGATGAGCGTTGCCACGAGCGTCGGCTCGGAGCGGAACCTGCTCGGCGAGTCGCCGGAGCACGCCCACCAGCTGCAGATCTCGCAGCCAATCCTCCGCGACAACGAGCTCGAGGCCCTCCGCCAGGTCGACTCCGACATCTTCAAGGCGCATACGATCGACATCACCTGGCCTGTCGCCGAGGGCACTGCAGGCCTCGACTTGGCGCTCGAGCGAATCTGCGCCGAGGCCGACGAGGCGCTCGCGGATAGCGTGAACATCCTCATCCTCTCCGACAGGTGGGTGGGCGCCGACCGCGCTGCGATCCCTGCGCTGCTCGCGGTCTCGTCGGTGCACCACCACCTCGTGCGAGAGAGAACCCGGTTGCAGACGGGCCTCGTGATCGAGTCCGGCGAGCCGCGCGACGTGCACCAGTTCGCGACCCTGATCGGCTACGGCGCTGCGGCCGTCAACCCGTATGTCATGCTCGAGACCCTCGCCGAGCTCGTCGAGGAAGGGATGCTGCCCGAGGGCATGACCGCGGAGGAGGCCCAGCACCGAGCGATCAAGGGCATCTCCAAGGGTCTCTTGAAGACGATCTCGAAAATGGGGATCTCGACCATCCCGTCGTACTGCGGCGCCCAGATTTTCGAGGCGGTCGGGCTCGAGCCCGAGCTGGTCGAGCGCCACTTCACCGGGACGCCGTCCAGGATCGGCGGGGTCGGCACCAAGGTGCTCGCCCAGGAAGCACTCGACCGCCACGCCCGCGCCTATCCCCGAAACGGCGACCTGCTCCCGCTCGGTGGGATCTACGCGTGGCGCAACGACGGCGAATACCACCAGTGGAACCCTGAGACGATCGCCCTGCTCCAGCACTCGGTGCGCCACGGCGGAGCAGCGACCTACGAGGAGTACTCGAGACTCGTGAACGAGGAGTCGGCGCGGCGCTCGACGCTGCGTGGCCTTCTGCGGTTCCGGACGGGAACGCCGATCCCGCTCGAGGAGGTCGAGCCGGCCGCCGAGATCGTCAAGCGATTCTCGACCGGCGCGATGTCACTCGGATCCCTCTCCCGCGAGGCCCACGAGACCCTCGCGATCGCGATGAACCGGATCGGCGGCAAGTCGAACACCGGCGAGGGCGGCGAGGACCCGGTGCGCTACATACCCGACGAGACCGGGGACTCGCGCCGCTCGGCGATCAAGCAGGTCGCTTCGGGGCGCTTCGGGGTCAACGTCCACTACCTCGCCAACGCCGACCAGCTGCAGATCAAGATGGCTCAGGGCGCAAAGCCCGGCGAGGGCGGGCAGCTCCCCGGCCACAAGGTCGACCCCTACATCGCGAGCATCCGCTTCACGACGCCGGGGGTCGGGCTGATCTCGCCGCCGCCTCACCACGACATCTACTCGATCGAGGACCTGAAGCAGCTGATCTACGACCTCCGCTGCGCCAACCCGAAGGCGCAGGTCTCGGTGAAGCTCGTGGCCGAGATGGGGGTCGGAACCGTCGCGGCCGGCGTCGCCAAGTGCAACGCCGACCACGTGCTGATCTCGGGGCACGACGGGGGCACGGGCGCCTCACCGCTCACCTCGGTGCACTACGCCGGCATTCCCTGGGAGATCGGCCTCGCCGAGACGCAGCAGACGCTCGTCATGAACGACCTCCGCTCGCGGATCTGGGTGCAGACCGACGGGCAGCTCAAGACCGGGCGCGACGTGGTGATCGCGGCGCTGCTGGGCGCCGACGAGATGGGGTTCTCGACCGCGCCGCTGATCGCGACGGGCTGCGTGATGATGCGCGCCTGCCACCTGAACACCTGCCCGGTGGGGATCGCGACCCAGGATCCGGTGTTGCGCCAACGGTTCGCCGGCACGCCCGAGCACGTCATCCGGTTCTTCTTCTTCGTCGCCGAGGAGGCGCGCGGGATCATGGCCCGGCTCGGCATCGCCCGCTTCGAGGACTTGATCGGCCGGGTCGACCTGCTCGAGGCAGACGATGCAATCGACCACTGGAAGGCGCGCGGGATCGACCTCTCCAACCTCCTGCTCGCGCCCGGCGTGGCGGCCGGCACTCCGCTTCGACGGACGCGTCCGCAGGACTCCCCGCTCGGCTCGGCCCTCGACTGGGAGCTGATCGAGCTCGCCCGCGAGGCGATCGAGAGCGGCGAGCCGGTCGCAGCCGAGCTGCCGATTCGAAACGTCCACCGCGCCGTCGGCGGCCTGCTGTCACACGAGGTGACCGTCGCGCACGGGGCAGCCGGGCTCCCGGGAGGAACGATCAGCTTCACGTTCCGCGGTTCGGCAGGGCAGTCGTTCGGGGCGTGGCTCGCGCCGGGAGTCGAGCTGACCCTCTGGGGCGACGCGAACGACTACACGGGGAAGGGGCTCTCGGGCGGCACGGTCGCCATCCGGCCCCCAGATGGCTCGACGTTCGCAGCCGAGGAGAACGTGATCGTCGGCAACACCGTCCTCTACGGCGCGACCGCGGGCAAGGCTTTCTTCCGCGGGCTTGCGGGCGAGCGCTTCGCGGTGCGGAACTCGGGTGCCGACGCCGTGATCGAGGGCGTCGGCGACCACGGCTGTGAGTACATGACCGGAGGGCATGTGGTCGTCCTCGGGTGCACCGGGCGGAACTTCGCGGCCGGCATGAGCGGCGGGATCGCCTACGTGCTCGACGAAGACGGCGGGTTCCCGAGACGATGCAACCACGAGCTGGTCGACCTCGAGGAGCTCGAGGACGAGGACGAGCCGGTCGTGAGGGAGCTCGTGACCGAGCACCTCGAACGGACCGGCTCGCCGGTCGCCGAGCGCCTCCTCGACTCCTGGGACGAGTCGCTGGAGCGCTTCGTGAAAGTGATGCCGAGGGATTACCGGGCGGCGCTCGCGGCACTTGCAGCCGGCAACGGCGCGCTGCGGTATCCCGACGACCACGCGATCTCGAGCGGCGGCGAGGGCTTCGTCACCGCCGAGGTCGAGAGCGGCTCCGCAGGATAGCCATGGGTGAGCTGGGGGCCTTCCTGAAGCTCGACCGGGTCGAGAACCCGGAGCGCTCCCCGGCGGAGCGCGTCCACGACTACCACGAGTTCGTCCGCACGCTCACAGGGGAGGCGCTCGCCGAGCAGGGCGCGCGCTGCATGGAGTGCGGAGTGCCCTTCTGCCACTCGGGCTGCCCCGTCTCGAACCTGATCCCAGACTGGAACGACCTCGTGTACCGCGATCGCTGGGAAGCGGCGATCGAGCAGCTCCATCGCACGAACAACTTCCCCGACTTCACCGGGCGCCTGTGCCCCGCCCCGTGCGAGGCGTCGTGCGTGCTCGAGATCCGCGAGGGCGAGGCGGTGACGATCAAGCAGATCGAGCTCGCGATAGTGAACCGCGCCTGGGATGAGGGCTGGATCCGGCCGAGACCTCCCGACCGTGAGACGGGCCGATCCGTGGCAGTGGTCGGCGCCGGGCCGGCAGGCATGGCCTGCGCCCAGCAGCTGCGCCGCTCGGGCCACGCGGTGACGGTGTTCGAGCGCGACGAGGCCGGCGGCGGGCTGGTTCGCTTCGGCGTCCCCGACTTCAAGATCGAGAAGTCGATCGTCGAGCGCCGTATCGAGCAGCTCACCGCCGAGGGCGTCGACTTCCGCTTCTGCGCCGAGGTCGGCAAGGACGTCGGCGTCGAGGAGCTTCGCGCCTTCGACGCGGTCGTGATCGCCACGGGCGCCCGGGTACCGCGAGACCTGCCGGTCCGGGGCCGGGAGCTCGCAGGAGTGCACTTCGCGATGGACTACCTTTACCAGCGAAACCGCTTCGTCGCGCGCGAAGAGGGCCACGCAGCAGCGGGAGCGCCCGACCCACCCTCGGGGGATGCCGTCATCTCCGCCGCCGGCAAGCACGTGATCGTGATCGGGGGCGGCGACACAGGCGCAGACTGCGTTGCGAACGCGCATCGCGAGAACCCGGCGTCGGTCACCCAGATCGAGCTGATCGGCGAGCCGCCCCGCTCCCGGCCGGACGCCATCTCCCCCTGGCCGCGCTGGCCGATGAAGCTGCGCGTTCCCTACGCCCTGAAGGAGGGTGGCGAGCGCGACTTCGCGATCTCGACGACGGCGTTCACCGGCAACGGCCGGGTCGAGCAGATCCACTGGGTCGAGAACTCGGGCGCGCCGCCGTTCGCTCCGATCGATGGCACCGAGGAAGCTCGCCCGGCCGAGCTCGTGCTGCTCGCGATGGGCTTCCTCGGCCCCGAGTCGGGCCTGCTCGAACAGTTGGGCGTCGAGCGCGACGAGCGCGGCAATGCGAAGACCTCGGGCGCCTACGAGACCAGCGTTCGCGGCATCTTCGCGGCGGGTGATGCCCGCCGCGGCCAGTCGCTGATCGTCTGGGCGATCAACGAGGGCCGGCGCTGCGCCCAGGCGGTCGAGCGCAGGCTCGCAGTGCTCACTTGACAGGTGCCGGGACCGGCGGACGAGGTGCTCCCGTCCTCGCACGCCGCGGATAGACCCGGCGCGCAGTCGTTCGGGCGCGATGAGCCTGGTCGGGGCCGCTACGCCGGGGTGCGGGACTTGCGGTTCGGCAGGTGGATCGCGCGGCCGAGAGCCACGAGTCCCGCCTCCTTGATCCCCTCCGACAGCGTTGGATGGGGCGCCATTCCGTCGGCGACGGTCTCCACCGTCGCCTCGGCGTCGATGGCGACGACCCCGGCCTCGATCAGGTCGGTCGCGTGGGGCCCGACGATGACCAGGCCGAGCAGCTCGCCGTAGCGGCTCTCGTGGATCGACTTGACCCAGCCCGAGCGCTCGTCCTGCATCACGGCTCGCGCGTTGGCCACCCACGGGAAACGACCGACCGCGACGGCGTCGCCGTAGGCCTCTCGCGCCTCGGCTTCTGTCAGGCCGACACCGGCTACCTCGGGGTCGGTGTAGATCGGCCGCGGGACGGCGCGGTTGTCGACGATCTCGTCACGACCGCACGCGTTCTCGGCCGCCACCTCGCCCTCGCGGAACGCCGTGTGAGCGAGCTGCCAGTAGCCGGCGCAGTCGCCGACCGCGTAGATGTGCGGGACCGACGTCCGGCGGTGGTCGTCGGCGCCGATCCCCTTGCGGGCGTCATAGGCGACGCCTGCGGCCTCGAGGCCGATCCCCGAGACCAGCGGCGTCCGGCCGACCGATACCAGCATCAGATCGGCCTCGACCTCCTCGTCGTCGCCGTAGTAGACGGTGAGCCGACCGCCGGCCTGCTCGACCTCCGTGCACTGCTTGCCGAGCTCGACTGCGATCCCCCGGTTGCGGAAGGCCTTGGCGAGCTCCCTCGAGGCGTCCTCGTCCTCCTGCGGGATCAACCGGTCGAGCATCTCGACGATCGTCACCTCGCTCCCGAACGTTCGGAGGATCGAAGCGAACTCGCAGCCGATGATCCCGCCGCCGAGGATCACGAGCCGCTCCGGCACCTGTGTCTGTGCCAGCAGTCCCGTCGAGTCGACGCACAGACCCGAGTCGAGCCCCGGAATCGACGGCCGAATCGGGAACGACCCGGTGGCGACGATCGCCGAGGTGAACGACACGTCCTCCGCACCTTCGACAGCGATCGTGTTCGCGTCGCGAAACGAGCCCTTCCCGCGCAACCACTGCACGCCGTTCGCCTTGAAGAGGGTGGCGACCCCGCCGGTCATCTGAGAGACGACGGCCTGCTTCCACTCGTTGGCCGCGCCGAGGTCGAGCCTCGGCTCGCTCACGACGACGCCCGCCTTGCCGAACGATTCCCGCGCGATGCGAAGCCAGTGCGCCGTCTGCACCCACGCCTTCGTGGGGATGCAGCCGACGCGCAGGCAGGTGCCGCCGAGCTCCGGCTCGGACTCGACACAGACGACGCTCGCCCCGAGCTGGGCTGCACGGATCGCCGCCGTGTAGCCGCCGGGCCCGCCGCCGAGGACAGCAACGTCACATTCCATCCGCGTGATCGTATCCCGGGCAGAATGGGCGGCAGCCGTGAAGCTCGAGGGCATCCACCACGTGACCTGCATCACCGCTGACGCGCCGGCGAACGTCGAGTACTACGCGGGAACGCTTGGACTCCGGCTCGTGAAGAAGACGGTCAACCAGGACGACCCGACCGTTTACCACCTCTTCTACGCCGACGAGAAGGGGAGCGCGGGCGCGGACATCACCTTCTTCGAGTATCCCGGCGCTCCGCACGGCCGAGCGGGTGACGGGATGGTGCATCGCATCGTCTTCAGGGTCGCCTCCGAGGAGGCACTCGACTTCTGGACGGAGCGCGCCGGGGGTAAGCGTCATCATGGGTCGCTGCTGATTCGCGATCCCGAGGGCCTCGAGCTGGAGCTGATCGTCGACACGTCCGGAGACGAGCCGCTGATCGCCGATCATCCGGAGATCCCGCCTGAGCTCGCGCTGAGCGGTTTCGCCGGCGTGCGTGCCTTCTCGTCCGACTACGATGGGAGCGCGATGTTCCTCCGGGGGCTCGGCTTCGGCCCGGGCTGGGAGTGCCGGGGCGACTCACGCGGCGGTTTCTACGTCTACGACGACGCTCCCGAGGCTCGGGGACTGCCGGGCGCCGGCACGGTTCACCATGTTGCCTGGTCGTCGAGGCCGGAGGAGCACGAGGCCTGGCGCGAGAAGGTGGCCTCGATCGGCGGCCGGCCGACGCCGATCATCGATCGCTTCTACTTCCGCTCGATCTACTTCCGGGAGCCGAGCGGCGTCCTGTTCGAGATCGCGACGCTCGGGCCGGGCTTCACCGCCGACGAGCCGCTCGAGAGCCTTGGCGAGCACCTGTCGCTTCCGCCCGACTACGAGCGGCTCCGCTCTCAGCTCGAGGGACGGCTGACCCCGTTGCCGAATCCACGCCCGGTCAGATCGTGATCTTCACCGAGCGGCCGGCCGACGGCGAGGCCGAGGGTGCCTTCGTGCTCGTGCACGGACGCGGGGCCAACGAATACGACCTGCTCGGACTCTTCGACGCGCTCGACCCCGAGCGCCGCCTCCACGGCTACTGCCCTCGCGGGCCGTTCTCGCTCCCGCCCGGCGGCGCGCACTGGTACGTCGTACACCAAGTCGGCTATCCCGACGCCGAGACCTTCGCGGAGGGGTATTCGGCCCTCGCGGAGTTCGTCGACTCGCTGCCCTACGAGCGGATCTTGCTCGGCGGCTTTTCACAGGGCGCGGTCATGAGCTACGCGGTCGGGCTCGGCACGGATCGGCCGCGGCCGGCGGCGCTGATCGCCCTCTCCGGATTCATTCCGGTCGTCGACGGCTGGACGCTCGACGGCACCCGTCCGTTCCCGCCGATCGCGGTCGGGCACGGGACGTACGACCCGATCATCTCCGTGGAGTTCGCGCATCGATCGCTCGAGTCTCTGCAGGATGTCGGCGCCGAGGTGCTCTACCGCGAGTCGCCGATGGGGCACTCGATCGACCCCGGGTTCGTCGACGAGCTGCGCCCATGGCTGCTCGATGCAGTCAGAGCGCCCGGCGGAGCGTGAGGGTCTCTCCCTCCTCGCGCACCTGCTCGAACCCCAGCTCGCGGTAGAGCTCGTCGTCGTGGTGCCCGCGCCGCACCGAGACCGAAACTGCGGCGTGGCCGTCCGCTCTCGCGCGCTCGAGGAGCGCCGTGACAAGCTGCTGCCCGATTCCCTGCCCCTGCCGGGTCGGGATGACGACCGCGGTCAGCTCGGGTGTTTGCTCGTCGATGAAGCCGTAGCCGTGAAGCGTCTCGCGGAAGAGGCGGAACCAGGCTGCGCCGACGGCATGCCCGCTCTCGGTGGCGACCAGCGCTGCATCGCCTTCCCGTCCCCAGGCGTCGACATAGCGCGACAGCGACACCTCGGTGTCGAAGGCGGCGATGTGCCAGTTGTAGGCGAATCCGAGCAGCGACCGCAGGAACGGGACGTCGAGCTTGTCCCCCCGGCGGATGACGAGATCGGTCACAGAGCGAGCGCGGGATCCTCGAGGAACGTCTTGACCGTACGCAGGAAGTCGGCGGCGGGTGCACCGTCGACCGCACGGTGGTCGACCGTCAGCGTCACGGTCATCATCGGCAGCACACGGACCTCGTGCTCCACGGCGACCGGTCGGTCGGTTGTCGCCCCGACGGCGAGGATGGCGGCCTGCGGCGGGTTGAGAACCGCGCTGAACTGCTCCACGCCGAACATCCCCAGGTTCGAGATCGTGAAGGTGCCTCCCTCGAGGTCGGCCAGCTGGAGTGTCCCCGTGCGCGCCCGCTCGACGAGCTGCAATCGCTGAGCGGCCACCTCGGCGAGCGACAGCCGCTCGACCGAGCGGATCACCGGCACGACGAGACCCTGTGGGGCGGCAACGGCGATGCCGACGTTCGCCGATGGG
The DNA here is from genome assembly GCA_035517795.1 of Gaiellaceae bacterium. Classification (GTDB taxonomy): domain Bacteria; phylum Actinomycetota; class Thermoleophilia; order Gaiellales; family Gaiellaceae; genus PALSA-600. The sequence goes on from DATIYE010000153.1 coordinate 13,616, forward strand.
AAGCGGAGGAGCGACTCGTCGGAGAACTGGACGTTGACCTCCGGGTGGCGCTGGAGCCCGCTGCCGCATACCCGCGCGAGCAGGTCTGTGATCGTGATCCGCAGCGCGGGATTGAGGTCGCGAGAGCGCTCGAGGAGCGCGTTCGCATGCGTCATGTCCACCGAGACGGTCAGCTGGAACGCCGGCACCTGCCAGGCCTCGGTGAGTCGGCGGGCGATCGTCCGGCGGATGTTCGTGAGCGGGATCGCCTCGACGTCGACCGGTAGTGCAGCCGGGGGCGAGGGCGGCGCGGCGGTGGGTGCCGGCGGAGGCGGCTCGATCGGAGACGGGGGCGCAACCGAAGCAGACGCCGAGGCGCGCTCGACGTCCTCGGCGACGATCCGGCCGTCGGGGCCGGTCCCCGTCAGGCCGGCGAGCTCGACTCCACGCTCGCGCGCCATTCGACGGGCGAGAGGCGAGGCCTTGACCCGACCGCCGTTCTCCTCCCGTGCGCCGTTGATCGCAGCCCGGAACTCGGTGTCGCGCGCAGCCGGCGCCGGGGCCAGGGTCGTTTCGCCGGTCATCTCGGGCGCGCCCGAAATGGCCAGCTCCTCCCCGGGCGCGCCGATCAGAGCGATCCTCTGTCCGACCGGGACCTCGCCCGAGGCGATCTCGATCCGCAGGAGCACGCCGCTCGCCTCGGCCTCGACCTCCTGGGTCGCCTTGTCGGTGTCGACCTCGAAGAGCGGCTCGCCCTTCTCGACCACATCGCCCTCGGCCTTCAGCCACTTGACGATCGTGCCGCTCTCCATCCCCTGGCCGAGCCGCGGCAGCTTGACGTCGGTAGCCATCAGGCGCGACCCAGCGTCTTTCCGATCGCGGCCAGCACGTCGGCAGGCTGGGGCACGACGAACTGCTCCATCGCCGGAGCGAAGGCGAGCGGAGCGAACTTCGCGCCGACGCGCTCGATCGGCGCATCGAGCCAGTCGAACGCCTTCTCCTGCAGGACGGCCGCGACCTCGGCCCCGAAGCCCATCCGGGTGACGGCCTCGTGCGCGACGACAGCGCGGTTGGTCTTCTTCACCGAATCGACGAGCGTGTCGGTATCGAGCGGCTGCAGCGTCCTCGGGTCGACGACCTCGACGGAGATCCCCTCCGCCCCGGCCACCCGGGCCGCCTCGAGCGCCCGGTGAACGAGCGGACCGGTCGCGATCACCGTGACGTCGGTCCCCTCGCGCACGACCCGCGCCTTGCCGAGCGGGATCGGCTCGAGCGTCTCGGGGACATCCCCCTTGACGGGGTAGAGCAGCCGGTGCTCGAAGAAGATCACGGGGTTGTCGTCGTAGATCGCCGAGTAGAGCAGTCCGCGCGCGTCGGCCGGAGAAGCGGCGTAGACGACCTTCAGACCCGGGATGTGGACGAGCCACGCCTCCAGTTGCTGGGCATGCTGGGCACCCGGCGACCACCCGGCGCCCCCCTGCGTGCGAATCGTGAGCGGCACCTTGATCTGCCCGCCCGACATGTAGCGGTGCTTCGCTGCCTGGTTGACGATCTGCTCGAGCGAGAGCGTGAGGAAGTCCTCGTACATGATCTCGACGACCGGGCGCATGCCCTGCATGGCGGCGCCGATCCCGGCGCCCACGATCGCCATCTCGGAGATCGGCGTGTTACGGACGCGCTCGGAGCCGAACTCCTCGTAGAGGCCCTGCGTGACGCCCATCGAGCCGCCCATCTCGGCGATGTCCTCGCCCATCAGGAACACGTCCTCGTCGGCGCGCATCGCCGTCGCGAGGGCGTCGCGAACCGCTTCCCTGTACGAGAGCTCAGGCATGGCTCAGGCGTAGACGTTCTTCAATGCGTCCTCGGGCTGCGGATCGGTGCCGTTCTTGGCGAACTCGACCGCGCCCTCGACGATCCCGTGCACCTCGTCCTCAAGCGTCTGCCAGTCCTCCGACGAGACCTGGAGCTTCTCGCGCAGGCGGACGATCGGGTCGCGCTCGGCGGCCTCGTCGCGGTCCTCCTTCGAGCGATAGACCTGCGGATCGCCGATGTAGTGCCCGTGCATGCGGTAGGTCTCGACGTCGAGGAACACCGGGCCGGCGCCGGAGCGAACGTAGTCGAGCGCCTCGCTCGCCTTCGCGTAGACCTTCTCGACGTCCTGGCCGTCGACCTTGATCGAGTGCATGTCGTAGGCGAGGGCGCGCTTCGACATGTCGTCGAACACCGGCGAGTGCTGCCAACCCGGGGTCGACTCGGCCCACTCGTTGTTCTCGCAGACAAACAGCGTCTTCGTCTGCCAGAGCTGGGCCAGGTTGAGCGACTCGTGGAACGTGCCGGTGTTGGTGGCGCCGTCGCCGAAGAAGGCGACCGCGACCCGCGGCTCGTCGCGGAGCTTGAACGCGAGCCCGGCGCCCACGAGGGAGGGGAGCCCGCCGCCCACGACCGCGTTGGCGCCGAGATTTCCGCGCTCGACGTCGTAGAGGTGCATCGAGCCGCCGTAGCCGTGCGAGCAGCCCTCGATCTTGCCGTACAGCTCGGCCATGAGGGCGTTCGGGTGGGTGCCCCGGGCGAGCGTGTGCCCGTGGGCTCGGTGGGTCGAGCCGAACACGTCGCCGTCTTCCATCGCGGCACAGACGCCGACCTCGGCCGCCTCCTGGCCGATCGCGACGTGCAGGAAGCCCGGCAGCTCGCCGGCGCGAAACCGCTCCTCGACCTTCTCCTCGAAGCGCCTGATCAGAAGCATCTCACGCAAGAAGTCGCGCAGCCGGTCATCCGACAGCGCGCGCTTCTTCTCCACCTTTGCCATGGGTCTGAGTGTACGTTCTGGGCCAATGGCGCTCGTCAGCGACTGGGAGGCGATCGAGGTCGGACTGCCGGCCGGCTGGATCGAGGCGCGTGTCGACCTCGAGCTGAAGGAGCCGGGACAGACCGACCGGGTGGTGGCACTGCTTGCACCGGTGCAGCCGGTTCGTACCGGGGCCGGCTCGGTCGCCGTACGGATCGTCCGGGTCGGGCGCGGCGGGCCGGGACCTGCCGCGCTCCTGCGGGCTCTCGGGCGCCTCGATACGGAGCGACTCTCCGGTACGCTCGACCTCGTCGCGGTCGAGGAGAGCACCAGTCTCTCGGAGGCGCAGACCGCCGTGGGGCTTCCGGAGTCGTGGGATGCGGCACTCGCCACGCTCCCGCCTGATTGGAGCGACCTGCTGGGCGAGATCGAGCTCGACTCGTCCGACTACCTGGAGCCTGCGACCCTGCATCTCGCACCGATCAACCCGCGCCGGGTCGGCATGACGGTCCGGCTCCAGTTCCGGAGTGCCAGTCGCTTCGGCTACGGGGCCTCCCCGGGCATGGTGCGCCGCTGCCTGGAGCGCTGTGCCGCGGACGGGATGACCGGGCGGGTCGAGCTTCTTCGTGCGCTCTCGGACACCCAGCCTGTCGGTACACAGGGTCCGGTCTGGCAGATCGACGGCCGTATGGTCTGAGACGACACTTGTAGAGGTAATCGCGTAGGAGGAGGCGGGCAATGCGCAGGCAGCTTCTGCTGGTCGTGGTCGCGGCGATCGCGGCGGTGCCTCCGGCCGCCGCTTTCGCGGGCAAGCCGGCGCTCAGAGAGCTGAGCCTGGACACCTACGGCATCACGCTCCGGGTTCCGGCTTCCTGGATCGCGATCCCGCCGTCGTCGGTCAAGACGACGAAGTTCGCCTACGCCGTCGCTGCACCGACGCCGACCTCCGGCTTCTACTCGAACCTCAACCTGATCGTCGCCCCGGTCGCGAAGGGCGAGACTGTGCGCGAATGGCTGCTCGGCTCCTCCGCGGTCCAGTACCTCGCGGTCGGGACGCTGAAGCAGGTGACGATCAACGGCACGCCCGGTCTCGAGTATCAGACGACGAAGCTCGAGAAGTCAGGCGGTCATCCCTTGCTGACCCTCGAGTACGCGTTCCTGCGCGGGGCGCGCGGCTACCTCTTCACCTACTCCGCAACTGCGAGCTCGAGGGCGGCCGTGACCCCGCTCTTCCAGGCGTCGGCAGCGACGATCAGGTTCGCGGCCGCGCCGCCGCCGACGTCTGCCTAGGGCCCTGATCACGTTCGGAGCTCTGCGCCGAAGCGCTCGCCGAGTGCTGCGACGATCGCCTCGCGGAGGCGGCGCGCATCCTCGTCGTCGAGCGTCCGGTCGGGCGCCTGAAAGGCGACCGAGAAGGCGACGGACTTCCGACCCGGCCCGACCTGGTCGCCGCGGTAGACGTCGAAGACGCGGATCTCGCGTAGTTCGTCGCCGGCCGCCTCGCGGGCGGCGGCCACGAGGTCGCCGACCGGGACGTCCTCGGCGACTGCCACGGCGATGTCCTGGCGGACCGCCGGGTAGGTGATCACGTCGCGGTAGGTGACGGGCTCACGCGAGTCGGCGAAGAGAGCGGCGAGGTCGAGCTCGAACGCGCCCCACTCACCCTCGAGCTCGCGCGGGTGCAGCTCGCCGAGGACGCCTGCGGGGGCGGCGGCCGACTTCCCGGGATGGAGGAGCGGATGCTTGGCCCGGACGAATTCGGGCTCCGCCTTGAGCGCCGCGTACAGCACCTCGACGACGCCCTTGATGCGCAGGAAGCCGCCCTCGGCGATCCCGGCGACTCGAAGGCGCTCCTCGGGCAGTTCGCCGCCTTCGAGGTAGACCCTGGCGATCTCGAACAGGGCGATCTGGCGGGCGCCGGCGTCGAGGTTCCGCCTCGCCGCCTCGACGAGGCTCGGGAGCAGGGATGTCCTCAGCGCCGTCAGCTCGACCGAGATCGGCTCCGGGAGCTTCCAGGGCGTGTCGTCGTGGGGCCGCAGGCTCGGCGTGTAGGTCTCGGCGAAGCCGAGCCCGACGAGCGTGTCCTCCACCCGCCGCCGGAGCTGCTGCTCACGCGTGAGCGCACCGTTCATCTCGCGCCTCGCCGGCAGCGTGAACGGCACTTGCTCGAGGCGGAAGCGCGCGATCTCCTCCACCACGTCGATCTCGCGGGTCACGTCGCGTGCGCGCCAGGTCGGAGCCACGACCTCGTCGCCGGAGCGGTCGAATCCCAGACGCTCGAGCAGCGCGAGCTGCTGCTCGGCCGGGGTGGCAACTCCGATCACCGCGTCGGCCCGCTCTGGGCGGAAGCGGACAACGGGTCGCGCGGGCAGCTCGCCCTGGACGTCGCTCCCTGCCGTCCACGCGGCGCCGGTGAGCCCGAGGATGAGCGAGGTCGCGAGGTCGGCGGCCGGGCCGGCTAGGTAAGGGTCGACTCCCTTCTCCCAACGGTTCGAGCCCTCGGTGCGCAGGCGCTGCCGCTCCGAGGTCCGGTAGATACCGAACGGCTCGAAGTTGGCCGCCTCGAGCAGGACCGTGGCGGTCGCGTCGGAGATCTCGGTCTCCTCGCCGCCCATGATCCCGGCAAGCGCGATCGCGCGGTCGGCGTCGGCGATCACCAGGTCGTCTGCGACGAGCGCCCGCTCGACGCTGTCGAGGGTGGTCAGCTTCTCCCCGGCCGCCGCGCGGCGCACGAAGATCTGGCCCCCGCGCAGCTTCGTGAAGTCGAATGCGTGGAGCGGGTTCCCGAGCGCCAGCATCACGTAGTTCGTGATGTCGACGACATTCGAGATCGGGCGTTGTCCGGCCAGGAAGAGCCGTGAGCGCAGCCACTGCGGCGACTGCCCGATCTCGACGCTCTCGAACAGCCGGCCGATGTAGCGCGGGCACCCGTCGAAGTCGTCGATCCGGATCGCCACCGTCCCCTTCGGGCCCGTCTGGGGACTGTCCCCGGTCACGTTTCCGAGAGGCAGCTCGTAGAGGGCGGCGATCTCGCGGGCGAGGCCGTAGACCGACTGCAGGTCGGGGCGGTTGCCGGTCGCTTCGACGAGCAGGACGTCGTCGGCGAGCGGCAGGACGTCGGTGAGCGGCGTGCCGGGCTCGGTCTCCGGGAGCAACATGATCCCGGCGTGGTCGGCTCCGAGGCCGACCTCGTCCTCTGCGAGGATCATGCCGTCGGAAAGCTCGCCGCGCACCTCGCGGCGCTCGAGCTCGAGCCCGTTCGGAAGTCGGGCCCCCGGGAGCGCGACCCCGACGGTCGCGCCGACCCCGAAGTTCCAGGCACCGCAGACGATCGAGCGCGGCTCCCGGTCGCCGACGTCGACCTTCGTCACCTGCAGCCGATCGGCATTGGGGTGCTTCTCGGCCTCGAGCACCCGGCCGACCTTGAAGAGGTCGAGGTTGCCGCTCTCGTCGGCAACGCCGCGGCGCTCGATTCCCTCGACCTCGGCGGTCGAGACCGAGAGCCGCGTCGCGAGCTCGGCGAGCGGCATGTCGACGGCGACGTAGTCGCGTAGCCACGACACGGGCACCTTCATCAGAACTGGCGCAGCACGCGAAGGTCGCCTTCCCACAGGGCGCGGATGTCGGGGATGTCGTGCCGGAGCTGGGCCGTGCGCTCGAGCCCGCAGCCGAACGCGAACCCGCTCCACTCCTCCGGATCGAGGCCGACGTTCTCGAAGATGCGCGGGTCGACCATGCCGGCGCCGCCCATCTCGATCCAGCCCGAGAACTTGCAGGTGCGGCAGCCCGAGCCGCGGCAGATCCCGCACGAGACGTCGGGCTCGATCGAGGGTTCGGTGAACGGGAAGTAGTGGGTCCGGAACCGCACGCGCCTCTCGGGCCCGTAGAGCGCACGCATCACGTGCAGGAGCGTCCCCTGCAGGTCGGCGAGGGTGAGGCCCTTGTCGACGGCGAGCCCCTCGAACTGCAGGAAGATCGGATAGCGCGTCGCCGTGATCGCGTCACGCCGGTAGACGCGGCCGATCGAGACCATGTAGATCGGCGGCGGCTTCTCCTCGAGGACGTGGATCTGCGATGGGCTCGTCTCCGTGCGCAGCACGGTGTTCTCGTCGAAGAAGAAGGTGTCGCGCGGCGAGCGGGCCGAATGCGTCGGCAGGAACGCGAGCTTGTCGAAGTTGTACTCGACCGTCTCGACCTCGCGGTCGTCGCGTACCTCCCAGCCGAGACCGAGAAACGCGTCCTCGACGGCGCGGCGTACCTGGGTGATCGGGTGCAGATGCCCGAGGGGGAGCTCCTCGCCTGGAAGGGTGACGTCGACCACCTCTTCGTGCAGGCGGCGGTCGAGCTCCTCGTCCGCGAGCAGGCGCTCGCGCGCGCCGACCGCCTCTTCGAGCCGCGTCCGGATGCCGTTCAGGAGCATGCCGGTGTCGCGGTCGCGCACCTCGCGCAGCGCAAGCGCGAGCTCGCTCTTGCGGCCGAGATGAGTCACCCGAACCTGCTCCAGCTCCGCGGTCGTTGCCGCGTCGCGTATCTCGCGCAGCGCTTCTTCCTCGGTTCTCTGCCAATCCGTCACGGACGAGCAACATACCGGGATGTCCGCCTACGACCGGATCGCGCGGCTCTACGACCCGTGGTCGGCGAGCGTCGTCGAGGACGTCGCCTTCTACCTCGAGCGGGCCCGCCGCTTCGGGGGGCCCGTGGTCGAGCTGGGAGTTGGCACCGGCCGGATCGCGGTGCCGATCGCGGCGGACGGGATCCCGGTGATCGGCGTCGACTCCTCCGAGGGCATGCTCGAGGTCGCACGCGAGCGGGCCGAGCTCTCGGGCGTGGAGCTCGACCTGCGTCGCGGCGACCTGCGCGACCCGCCGGTCGACGGCTGCTACCCGCTCGTGATCGCTCCGTTCCGGTCGCTCCTGCACATGGAGACGGGAGCCGACCGTGTCACGGCGCTACACGCCGTCCACGGGCTGCTCGAGCCGGGAGGGCACTTCGTCTTCGACGTCTTCTGCCCCGGCCCGGAGGACATCGCACAGACGCACGGCCGCTGGCTCGAGCGCGAGCCCGGGATCTTCGAACGAGCCGACTGGAACGAGCGGACGAGGACGCTGATCCTTCGTGTGCGCGGCGACGGGGTCGAATCGGAGCTCTCGCTGGCCTGGATCTCGATTCCGGAGTGGCGCGACCTGCTCGGCGGCGAGGGCTTCGTCGTCGAGGGGCACTACGGTTGGTTCGACGACACGCCCTGGAGCGGCCACGAGGACTCGATCTGGGTCTGCCGCCGACGGGATTAGTCGAGCTTCAGGCGTTCTGGCGCTGCCACTCGTAGAGCGCAATCGCGCCTGCCGCGGCGACGTTCAGCGACTCGGCCTCGATCGGGACGGTCGCATCGAGGTCGCGCTCGACGTCATCCGGCAGGCCCGCCCGCTCGGCCCCGAGCAGGAACGCGACCTCGCCGCGCAGATCGGCTTCGCTCAGCGGCACCCCGCCCTTCGCGACGAGCCCCACCCGCTTGTGGTGCAAGTCACACGAGAACGGTAGCCGCGGGACGCGCCAGATCGCGCCGGCTGAGGCCCGCAGTGCCTTCGGACTCGCCGGGTCGGCGCAGCCTTCCGAGAGCGCGACTGCTGCCCCGAAGGCATCCGCGGTGCGGATCAGCGTGCCGACGTTCCCGGGATCGCCGAGCCGCCACAGCGCGAGCACCGCCGGCCGCGGCTCGGCTCCCGGCAGATCGGCCTGCCGGTAGATCCCGATCACCCTGGGTGGGTGGCCGGCCGTCGAGACCTCGGCCAGGAGAGCCGAATCGACGTTGTCGCCGGCGACGAGCAGCTCGACCGGCTCGACAATTGCCGCCGTGACCAGATCCTCGCCCTCGCAGACAAACAGCCCCAGCTTGTCGCGCCAGCGCCGCTCGTGCAGCTTGCGCACGAGCTTCAGCGTCTCGTTGTCGGGCGAGGTGATCAGCTACTGCACGAGTGCGGCCTTGGCCTGGTCGGCGAGCTTCCCGAACTGCTCAGGATCGTGCACCGCGAGGTCGGCGAGAACCTTGCGGTCGAGCTCGACCTCGGCCGCCTTCAGCCCGGCGATGAACTGGTTGTAGGAGAGGCCGTGCGCACGTGCTCCCGCGTTGATCCGCGTGATCCAGAGCCGCCGGAACATCCGCTTGCGGTTCTTGCGGTCGCGATAGGCATACGTGAGCGAATGCTCGACCTGCTCCTTGGCGTAGGTGTAGTTGGTGCTCTTGAGGCCCCAGTACCCCTTCGCCTGCACGAGCACCTTCCGCCGCTTCATGCGCGCGTGGAGCGAGCGCTAGACCCGGGCCATCAGCGGCCCCCTTCGTGACGTTGGTGGATGCCCGGGGGGCGAGAATCAAGCGAGGCAAGGAGGCAGGGAGCGTCAATAGCTGAAGCTTTTGGCGCGACCGCGGACGCAGCATCGCGCAGCGTGATGGCGCACCGGGCGCCGCATGACGTCGCGGCGGGGGCCACTTAATGGCCTGCCTTTCCGAGCAGCGTGCGGACGGTCTTCTCGTCGGCCTCGGCCACCGGCCGGGCCTTACGGAACCCCCGCTTCAGCTTCGGCGACTTGTGCTCCAGATTGTGGCTCTGTCCCGCCTTCCGGCGCAGGAGCTTCCCCGTTGCGCTCACCCGGAACTTCTTCTTCGCCCCCGAGTTCCTCTTCTGTTTCGGCATCTCTTTTCACCACTCCTGCGTTCTTCGTCGGCGCCAGCACCATCGTCATGTTGCGGCCCTCGAGCAGAGGCTGGGTCTCGATCATCCCCAGCTCCTTGACGTCGTCGGCGAGCCGCATCAGCAGGTCACGCCCACGATCGGGGTGCTCGCGCTCGCGGCCCCGGAACATGATCGTGACCTTCACCTTCGCCCGCTGGTTGAGGAAGCGGACGACATGGCCCTTCTTGGTCTCGTAGTCGTGTATCCCGATCTTGGGTCTGAGCTTGATCTCCTTGACGTGGATCTGCGTCTGGTTCTTGCGGGCCTGCTTGGCCTTCTGCTCCTGCTCGTACCGGTACTTGCCGTAGTCCATGACCTTGGCGACCGGCGGATCGGCCTGGGCCGCGACCTCGACCAGGTCGAGCCCCTTGCCGTAGGCGTAGGTGCGCGCGTCGTCGATCTGCTTGATCCCGAGTTGCTGCCCCTCCTCACCGATCAGCCTGACCCGCGGCGCGCGAATCGACTCGTTGACGCGCGCCTGCGGCTCCGGCCGGCGCGGCAGCTCGAATGAACCACGCCTCGGCCTCAAATGTGCACTACCAAGCTCGTTTGATCCTCCTGGGTTCGCTCCGGAAACGCAAAAAACCGCTGCAAGCAGCGGCATCCACCGTTTTCAACCGATTCGGTTGAACCTCCAAGGACGTGACCCGGAAGGTGAGAGACGGTTTCGCCCCTACTTGTCAGGCAGACAGCGTACCGAATTGCTCGAGCAATTCGGCGAGTGACTTCGTCGACTGGCCACCCCCGTGCTCGCGCACCGCCAGGGCGTCGTCCGACTCCTTGTCCCCGTAGACGACGACGAACGGGATCTTCTCGAGCTCGGCGTTGCGGATCCGCTTGCCGACGGTCTCGTCGGAGGCGTCGACCTCGACGCGGTAGCCGCCGAGGCGCCCGGCCAGCGCGGCCGCCGCCGCGTGGTGGTCGAGCCCGACCGGGATCACGCGCGCCTGAACCGGTGCGAGCCAGAAGGGGAACGCCCCCGCGTAGTGCTCGATGAGGATGCCGATGAAGCGCTCGAGCGAGCCGAGCAGCGCGCGGTGGATCACGTACGGGGTGTGCTCGGCGTTGTCGGCACCCATGAAGGTGAGACCGAAGCGCTGCGGCATCTGGGCGTCGAGCTGGATCGTCCCCATCTGCCAGCCCCGGCCGAGCACGTCGGTCATGTGCAGATCTATCTTGGGCCCGTAGAACGCGCCGTCGCCCTCGTTCACCGTGTAGTCGATCCCGCGCCTCTCGAGCGCGGCTCGGAGCGCGCCTTCGGTGAAGTCCCATTCCTCGTCGGTGCCCACCTTCTTCTCGGGACGCGTCGAGAGCTCGAAGCGAGCCTCGAGGCCGAACAGGTCGTACAGGTACGCGGCATAGTCGAGGCAGCCGAAGATCTCGGCTTCGATCTGCTCGGGGGCGCAGAAGATGTGCGCGTCGTCCTGGGTGATGTGGCGCACCCGCAGCAGCCCGTGCAGCGCCCCGGCGAGCTCGTCCCGGTGGAGGGTCGACGACTCGGCGTACCTGAAGGGCAGGTCGCGGTACGACCGCAGCTGGGACCCGAACAGGAGCATGTGCCCCGGGCAATTCATCGGCTTGAGCGCGAACTGCTTCTCGCGCTCCTCCTTCGAGGACACGAAGAAGATGTGCTCTGCGTAGTTCTCGAAGTGACCCGAGGTCTTGTACGTGTCGACGTCGTAGAGGAGCGGCGTCTTCACCTCGACGTAGCCGCGGCGGCGGTTCTCGCGGCGGCGGAGGTCCTCCAGGATGTTCCAGATCACCATCCCCTTGGGGTGCCAGAAGGGCGAACCGGGCGAGCGCTCGGAGAGATGGAACAGGTCGAGCTGCGCGCCGAGCCGCCTGTGGTCGCGTTTGTGCGCCTCCTCGAGACGGGCGAGATAGGCGTCGAGATCACCTGCACGGAAGAACGCCGTCCCATAGATCCGGGTGAGCTGCGTGTTCCGCTCGTCGCCGCGCCAGTAGGCGCCGGCGAGACCGGTCAGCTTGAACGCCTTGATCGGACTCGAGTCCTGGAGGTGAGGGCCGCGGCAGAGGTCGGTGAAATCACCCACACCGTCGTGCGACTGCGTGTACAGCGAGATGTCGCCCTCAGCCGTGTCGACGAGCTCCACCTTGTACGGCTCGCCCTGGGCCACGAAGCGCTGACGCGCCTCCTCGCCGGTCACAACTTCGCGACTCCAGGAGCGTCCCTCTGCGAGCTCGCGCCTGACCTCTTCTTCGATCCGCTCGAGGTCGGCCTCGGCGATCGGCTCGGGGAACTCGAAGTCGTAATAGAACCCGTTGTCGATGGGAGGGCCGATCGCGATCTTCACACCCGGGTAGAGCCGGCGTACCGCCTCGGCGAGAAGGTGAGCGCTCGAGTGGCGCAAGACGTAGAGGGCATCCGGATCGTCGACGTCGCGCGTGGTAAGGAACTGCACCGGTTGGCCGTCTCGAAGCGGAAGGCGGAGATCCTGCACCGAGCCGTTCGAGCGGACGAGCACGGCCTGCTCCGCGAGCCTGGACCCGATCGCGCGTGCCGCGTCGAGGCCGGTGGCGCCGTCCTCGAGCTCGAGCTCCTTGCCATCCGGCAGGATCACCTTCATCGAAACCGCAGGATACGGCTTGCTGCCAACCTCTGGCTGCCGATCGGGACAGGCTGAAGTCTGTCCCACCACACCATTGCCGTTTCAGTCTGACCCACGTTCCCTCAACCACCTGACCCAACGATTCAATCACGTTCTTGACAGATTCCGATATATCGAGTATATATCTAGATATGCACAGACAGAACAGAATGTTCATGTGGGGCCCCGGCCCCTTCACGCCGGGTGAGTTCGGCCCCGGCGGCCCCGTTTTCAAGATGCGCGGCTTCGGGCCCGGCGGCCCGGGCGGCCACCGAGGGCGGCGCATGCGCCGCGGCAACGTCCGCGCCGCGATCCTGCTCCTGCTCGAGGAGGAGCCGCGGAACGGCTACCAGGTGATGCAGGAGATCGAGCAGCGTTCGGAGGGCGCCTGGCGCCCGAGCCCGGGCTCGGTCTACCCCGCCTTCCAGCTGCTGGCCGACGAGGGACTGATCCGTGGCGAGGCCCGTGACGGCGGCAACGTGTTCGAGCTGACCGACGCCGGCAAGGCCTACGTCGACGAGAACCGCGAGCGGCTCGGTAACCCGTGGCAGCAGGCGGGCGAGGGCATGCCCGAGGGCGTGCGCGAGCTGATCCACCTCGCGATGCAGGTCGGCGTCGCCACCCGTCAGGTCACCCACCACGGCAGCGAGGCGCAGCGCGCCGAGGCGGCCAAGGTGCTCGCCGACACCCGACGGGCCCTCTACCGCATCCTCGCGGAGGACGACGCCGCCTGACCGAGACGTCAGCCAGCTCAGCCTCGGTGCCGGACCTCGCTCTGGCACCGAGGCAGCCGAGCTGCTTTTCTCTTACGGATGCGTCTGCGCAGGCACCTGCCGGCGGCTCTCCAGGGCAGGAACTACTTGCTGCTCTGGTGCGGGATGGTCTCCGAGGGCTTCGGCGTCCAGATGGTCGCGGTGGCGATCGGCTGGCAGGTCTACGCGATCAACCGCTCCGCCCTCGACCTGGGCCTCGTGGGCCTCTTCGAGTTCATTCCGCTCCTCGTGCTCGCGCTTCCGGCCGGTCAACTCGCCGATCGGGTGTCACGGCGACTCGTGTTCGCGGGCTCGCTCGCCCTCAACACGGCGGTCACGGTGGGCCTGCTCGTCGTCACGCTCGGTGGGGCGAGCGAGCTCTGGCCGTTTCTCGCCCTCGCCGCCGGCAACGGGGCCGCCCAGGCAGGGGCCATGGCTTCGGCGCGCGCCCTCGGAGCGACCCTCGTCTCGTGGGAGCTGCTCCCGAGTGCGCTCGCTCTGCGCTCGGTCGCCTTCCAGGGCGGCGCAATCGTCGGCCCGGCGCTCGGCGGGCTGCTCTTCGCGATCAAGCCGGAGCTCGTCTACATGGTGGCCGCCGTGCTGCTCGGAGCCGGCCTGACTGCGGTGCTCGCGATCCACGAGCCGCCTGTCGAGAGAGCTGCTGACGCCCGATCACCCGGGCTCACGCAGTTCCTCGCCGGCATCCGCTTCATCAGGCGAACGCCCGTGATGCTCGGCGCGATCACCCTCGACCTGTTCGCCGTCCTCTTCGGTGGCGCCGTGGCCCTGCTCCCGCTCTTCGCGAGGGAGATCCTCCACACGGGCCCCGTCGGCCTCGGCGTGCTGCGGGGGGCCCCGGCGGTCGGGGCGCTGCTGGCCGGGCTGATGCTGACCCGGCGACCGGTGGTGTCCAACACGGGTACCACCCTTCTCGTCGTCGTCGGCGCCTTCGGGGTGGCGACGGTGGTCTTCGGGCTCTCGAAGTCATTCCCGCTCTCGGTGGCCGCGCTCGCCGTCGGCGGCTTCGTCGACATGGTCAGCGTCAACATCCGCAGCACGATCGCGACGGTCGCCGCACCGGACGAGCTGCGCGGCCGGGTCAGCGCCGTCGAGTCGGTCTTCATCAGCGCCTCTAACGAGCTCGGCGCGTTCGAGTCCGGGGCGGCTGCGGCCCTGCTCGGCGCTGTGCCCGCCGTGGTCGCCGGCGGGGTGATCACGATCGTGCTCGCCGGCGTCTGGCGCTGGCTCTTCCCCGAGCTCGCGACCATCGACCGGATCGACGAGCTCCGCCCGGAACCGACCGGGGCTCCCGAGGCCGCCCTGTAGGGTTGAGAGGCGATGGCGACAGTCCGCATTCCACCGATCCTCCGGCCCGACGCCGGGGGCAACCGGCAGGTCGAGACCGACGGCGCCACCGTCCGCGATCTGCTCGAGAGCCTGTGCGCGACGTACCCTGCGCTCCGCGACCGCCTGTTCGACGGCGGCGAGCTGCCCCAGTTCCTGAACGTCTTCATCGACGGCACCGACGTCCGGCTGCTCGGCGGGCTCGACACCGCCGTCGACGACGGCGCCACTGTCATCCTGCTCCCGGCGGTGGCGGGCGGCAGTTGCAACTTGCCGCGCTGAGCGGCGCCCGCTAGAGTCATCCCCAGTTCGGTCGCTGCCGGCCGGACGCGGGCAACGAGGCCACAAGACCTATCTGTTCGGGTCTTGGGGCCTTTTTCGCGTTGGACCGAAGTTGCCGCCCCGGTGCCCGGCTCACCGAACGTCGGAGAAAGGAGATCGGCTTGCTCGCTTCAACCGTGCTTCCATACCCCTCCTGGCTGAACGCGGGGGACAATGCCTGGCAGCTCACGGCCGCGACACTCGTCGGCCTGATGAGCGTTCCCGGCCTCGTCGTCCTCTATGGCGGCGTGATGCAGAAGCGCTGGTCAGTCAACAGCATGATGCTCGCGTTCGCGGCCTTCGCGGGAGTCCTGATCGTCTGGGTGCTCTACGCCTTCAACATGGGCTTCGGCAACCCCTGGCACGGGCTCTCCAGCAACACGAGCAGCTTCTGGGGCAGCTTCATCGGTCAGCCGGGGCCGGTGCTCAACCACACCTCGCTGCAGGGCCAGGCAACGATCCCGCTGGTCGGCGGACCGCCCTGGCACTTCCCCCAGTCCTCGCTCGTCTATTTCCAGTTCGTCTTCGCGGCGATCACGCCGATCCTGATGCTCGGCTCGATCCTGGGGCGGGTCAACTTCAAGGCCTGGCTCGTGTTCGTGCCGATCTGGATCTCGGGCGTCTACGTCGTCAACGCGTTCCTGATCTGGGGCGGCGGCTACTTCGCCCACAACGGCGCCGTCGACTTCTCGGGTGGCTACGTCATCCACCTCACGGCCGGCGTCGCCGGATTCGTCGCGGCGGCGGTGATCGGGCCACGACTCGCCCGTGACCGCGAGATCGACGCACCGAACAACCTGCTCATGGTCGCCACGGGCGCCGGTCTGCTCTGGCTCGGCTGGAACGGCTTCAACGGCGGCGACCCCTACTACGCCGGCGCCGACGCCGCGGCTGCGGTGCTGAACACGAACCTCTGCACTGCCGTCGCGTTCCTCGTCTGGGTGATCTGGGACTACATGACCGGCCGCAAGCCGTCGCTGATCGGGAGCGTCAACGGGATGATCGTCGGCCTCGTCGCGATCACGCCCGCCGCCGGGTTCGTCAACGGCTACGGCGCGATGTTGATCGGGGTCATCGCCTCGTCGATCGTGTACATCGCCTACAACTACGTCAGCCGCCTGAGGCCGTTCCGGAACGTCGACGACACGCTCGGCGTCATCTACACGCACGGGTTTGCCGGACTCGCCGGCGGGCTGCTCGTCGGCGTGTTCGCCGACTCGCACATGGCCGTCTACCTCAATCCGGACGGCACGCCCTGGTTCTCGGCGACCGGCGGGATGCACCTGCTCAAGTGGCAGGCGCTCGCGGCCGCGTGGGTGATCGTCTTCACCGCCGTCGCGACGTTCGTGATCCTCAAGCTCGTCGGCCTCGTGATCCCGCTTCGCATGAGCGAGAAGGACATGGAGGAGGGCGACATCGCCGTCCACGGACACGAGGTGTATCCGTCCGACATCCCCTCGCTCGGCTACCCCGGCGGCGTCGGGGGGATCATCGCCGGCGGCGCCGCGACCGCGCACGAGCCGACAGTCGGCTGACGGAGATGGCAACGAAGATCATCGTCTCGTACGACGGCACCGATTCGGACCACGACGCGCTCGCGCTCGGCCGGCTGCTCGCGGTTGCGGGCGCGTCGCTCGCACTCGCCTATGTCCGGCACAGCAAGGAGGTGGGCGGGCGCGAGGCGCTTGCCGAGCACGAGGCCGAGGCGCTCCTCGAAGGAGGCGCAGCCTGGCTCGGCGACCCCGAGGTCCCCCGGTTCGTGGTGCTGAGCGCCTCGACCCCGGAGGGGCTGAAGGAGCTGGCCGTGAAGCAGGAAGCCGACGCGATCGTGTTCGGCTCGGCCTACCGCACCACTCCGGGGCACGTCTACCCGCAGGCCTCCGCGGAGCGTCTGCTCGAAGGCGGCCCGCTGGCGGTCGCGCTCGCTCCGGCCGGGTTCGCCGATCTGGCGGCCGGGCCGATCGCCGCGGTCGCAGCGGTGGACGAGGAGGGCGACACGAGCGCGGCGCAGACCGCCGCCGCGCTCGCCGCCCGGCTCGGGACGACGGTCGAGAGCCGGCCGAGCCCGAACGCCGGGCTCCTGGTCGTCGGCTCGAAGGCGCCGGCCGTGCAGGGCTCGGTGCTGATCAGCGCCGCGTCGGCGTACCTGATCGAGCTGACGCGCTGCCCCGCGATCGTCCTGCCGCGGGGGGTGGCGCTGACCTTCTAATCGTCGCCCGCCCCGACGAAGAAGACATCGTCCGCGCCGCGCCCGAGGCGCTCCAGCACCTCGGGCGCGGCCGGCGAGTCGATCGAGAGCACCATCAGCGCCTTCCCCGCATCGCGGTTGCGGGAGACGGCCATGTTCGCGATGTTGACGCCCGCCTCGCCGAGGAGCGTGCCCACCCGTCCGATCACGCCCGGCACGTCGTCGTAACGGAGCACGATCATGCGCGGGGCGAGCTCGATCTCGATGTCGAAGCCGAGCGCAGAGACGAGCCAGTTGCGGTGCTCCCGGCCGATCGTTGTTCCCGCCACCCGCATGTCCCCGGCCGAGACCGCGATCAGGTTGGTGAAGTCGCGTGAGGCGCGTCGGCGCTGCTCGACCACGTCGATCCCGCGCTCGGCCGCGACGAGCGGAGCGTTGACGTAGTTCACCGGCTGGTCGACGCGGCCGCGGAAGGCCCCGTTCAGGGCGGCGACGGTCAGGAGGCGCGTGTCGTGCTCCGCCAGCTCGCCGTAGTACTCGAGCGTGATCCGGCTCGGCTCCCCCCGCGCGAGCTCGAGCGCGAAGCGGCCGAGGGCCGCCGCCAGCGGCAGGAAGGGGCCGAGAACCTCGAGATCCTCCGCACCGACCGAGGGGATGTTGACCGCATTCGTGACCAGTCCGCCCTCGAGCGCGGCCGCGACCTGCTCGGCCACGATCACGCCGGCGCGATCCTGCGCCTCGTCGGTCGAGGCAGCAAGGTGCGGCGTGAGGACGAGGTTCGGAGCTTCGAGCAGCGGTCCCGAGTACGGCTCCTGCGCGAAGACGTCGATCGCAGCGCCCCCGAGGCGGCCCGACTCCAGCGCGACCACCAACGCCTCTTCGTCGACGAGCTCGCCGCGCGCGGCGTTGATCAGACGCGCTCCTTCCTTCATCAGCCGGAGCGAGCCGGCGTCGATCACGCCTCGCGTCTCGTCGTTCAGCGGCAGGTGCAGGGTGATGAAGTCGGCACGGGAGAGCACTCCCTCGAGCGTGTCGGTCTCGACCCCGGCCTCGCGGAAGCGGTCGGCCGAGACGAACGGGTCGTAGGCGACGACGTTCATCTGCAGGCCGAGCGCCCTCCGCGCGACCTGCTGGCCGATGCGGCCGAAGCCGAGCACGCCGAGCGTCTTCTCGGCGAGCTCGATCCCGCCCCACTTCGAGCGCTCCCACCGTCCGTCGACGAGCGCGGCGTGCGCCTGCGGGATGTTCCGTGCAAGCGCGAAGAGGAGGCCGAGCGTGTGTTCCGCAGCCGAGACGATGTTGGACTCCGGAGCGTTCGCGACCACGATCCCCCGGCGCGTTGCCGCGTCGACATCGACGTTGTCGACGCCGACGCCGGCACGGCCGATCACCTTGAGTTTGGTCGCGGCCTCGATCAGGTCGGCGGTCAGCTTGGTCGCCGAGCGGATGATGATGCCGTCGTAGCGGCCGATGATCGCCGACAGATCGCCGTCGGTGTCGACGTCGACCTCGAAACGGGCCCGCAGGAGCTCGACGCCCGGCTCCGCGATCTCTTCGCGCACGAGGACCTTCAGCCGCTCGCTCATGGGGCAAACCTAGCTGCGAGCCCGGCCGGGGACGTCGGGGACCGGTTCCTTGCTGCAAGAGGTGAAGGATCAAGACTGTACCGATTGAAGTTTCAAAACTGCAACAACTGAAGTGGCATCAACCCGCATCGTCTCTAAAAACTTTACTTTTTGTATCAACGCGGCTAGAGTGGCCGAGATGGTGGGCACAAGCCTCCTTCGCGGGACCAGCACCACGAGCGCGGCGGCCGGGGCGGCCGTGCCCCGCCGCCGCGTGAGGTGCCTCGCATGAGCGCGATAGGGCGGCAGAAGCCGCCGGTCGACTGGGAGCTCGTCCTCAAGCGCAATCCGGTCGAGAGGCTCAAGCGCGAGCGCTCGCCGCTCGGGATCCGCGACGAACTGCCTGCGCTGATCGCAGCCGGCTACGAGAACGTCGCCGAGGAGGACGTGGTCCGCCTGCAGTGGTGGGGCCTCTATCACGACAAGCCGAAGATCGGCACCTTCATGCTCCGGATCAAGGTTCCGGCCGGCCAGCTGTCTCCGACCGCCCTGCGCGCGATCGGCGAGGTCTCGAGCCTGTACGGCAAGGGCGACGGCGAGCTCTCGACCCGACAGAACATCCAGCTCCACTGGCTCGAGCTCGCGAAGCTGCCGGACGTGTTCGCCCACCTGGAACGCTTCGGGGTGACGACCGCCGGCGGCTGCGGTGACACGGTGCGCAACATCACCGGCTGTCCGGTTCAGGGAATCGCCGCCGACGAGCTGTTCGACGCCTCACCGGTCGTGACGGCCGCAGCCGACCTCTTCTACGGCAACCCCGACTGGGCGAACCTGCCGCGCAAGCACAAGTACTCGATCTCGGCCTGCGCCGACCGCTGCAACGCACCGGAGATCAACTGCATCTCGCTGATCGGAACCCTCCACGAGGACCGCGAGGGCTTCGGTGTGCTCGTCGGCGGCGGGCTCTCGTCCGTTCCGAGGATCGCGCGCGACCTGGGCGTGTTCATCCCGAAGGAGGAGGCGAACGAGATCCTGGGCGCGATCACGAGCGTCTGGTCGGAGGATCTCCGCTATCGCGTCTCCCGGGTGAAGGCCCGGCTCAAGTTCATGGTCGACGACATCGGCGCGGCGGGGATCAGGGAGAGGGTCGAGGCGCGACTCGGTCGCGAGCTCGAGGACTACGCGCTGCCGCCGATCGAGGTCGAGCCGTCACACCACCTCGGGGTACGCGCCCAGAAGCAGGACGGACTCTCCTATCTCGGCGTCCCGGTTCACCTCGGGCTCGTCTCGGGTGCCCAGATGATCGCAATCGCCGACCTCGCCGACCGATTCGGGGGTGACATCCGCCTGACCCGACAGCAGAACTTCATCGTCACCGGGATCCCGAACGACCGGATCGACGAGGCGCAGTCCGCGATCGAGACGATGGGCTTCCCGCTCGACGTCAATCCGGTGCGGGGCAACTCGATCGCCTGCACCGGCGAGCCGCATTGCAACTTCTCGGTCGCCGAGACGAAGACCCGTCTCGGCTCGCTGATCGAGCGGCTCGAGGAGCGCTTCGGGACGGAGATCGCGGAGCTGCGGCTCCATCTCGACGGCTGCCCGCATGCGTGCGCGCAGCACTGGGTCGGCGACCTGGGCTTCCAGGGGACGACCGCGCGCGACGAGGGCGGAGAGCGTCGCCAGGCCTATGACATCTTCGTCCGCGGTGCTCTCGGCCCCGAGCCGGCGATCGGGCGCTCGCTCTTCCGGCGCGTCCCGACCGACGAGCTCGACGCGGCCGTGCAGGGGCTGATCGCGGGCTGGATCGACCGGCGGGAGCCGGGCGAGAGCTTCCCGGCGTTCACACGTCGCGCGACCGATGAGGAGCTTGGAGACCTCGCCGGCCGCGAGCCGGCGAAGGCACGTCAACGGGAGGAGGCAGAGGACGAGTGAGCACCTTTGAGCTACTCGATGAGCTCGAAGCAGGCGAGCTCTCGATCGAGTTCGAGGGCGAGGAGCCGCAGGCGCTGCTCGAGTGGGCGATCGAGCGTTTCGCCCCAGGGCTCGGGATCTCGACCTCGTTCCAGATCGACAGCGTCGTGCTGATCGACATGGCCTACGAGATCGACCCGGACATTCCGGTGTTCAGTGTCGACACCGGCCGGCTGCCGGCCGAGACGCTCGAGCTGGCCGACCGCCTTCGAGGCCGCTACCCGGGTGTCAGGCTCGAGCTGCTGCAGCCCGAACCCGCCGAGATCGCAGCGATGACCGGCAAGCACGGCGTCGACCTCTTCAAGACCTCGGTCGACCTCCGCCTCCTCTGCTGCAACCTTCGCAAGGTCCGCCCGCTCACCAGGCAACTGCACACGCTCGAGGCCTGGGTCACCGGCCTCCGGCGCGACCAGTGGGCGAGCCGCACCAACATCCGCAAGGTCGAGCTCGACCACGACCACGGGGCGATCGTAAAGCTCAACCCGCTCGCCGAGTGGACCGAGGAGGAGGTCTGGGACTACGTCCGGGAGCACCAGGTTCCCTACCACTCCCTCTACGACCGCGGCTACAAGTCGATCGGTTGCGCGCCGTGCACCCGGGCGATCGATCCGGACGAACCGAGCCGTGCGGGGCGCTGGTGGTGGGAGTCGAACGCCCCCAAGGAGTGCGGGATCCACTGCTCCGTCGAGAGCGGCGGCCTCGAGCACGAGCTGCACGCGCTGCTGAAGGAAGGGCATTGAGCCGAGGAGTGCGCGTCGGCGGCGAAGCCGCCGAGGTCGCGCGCGCTGAGGCGCAGGCCGTGCTCGCGATGGTGCGGGACGAACGGCGGCGGGATCGCCTGGCCGATGTCGTTGCAGCCGTCGACGACGGAGAGGTCGCAGGGGCCGAAGCAGACGCGCTCGCAGAGCTGCTCGAGCTCGGTCTCGCCAGCGGCCGCGTCCGCGCCGTCTACGGCCCCGAGGGCGAGCAGGCCGCGCTCGCGCTCTTCAGGCGGCTCCCGCTCGGCCGCGAGCTCTCCGAGTCGGCGCTCGAGCTGAACCAGGCACTGGGCGCCCTCGAGGGCCGCATGATCGAAACGATCTCGGTGAGCGCCGTCGGACCCGCAGAATATGCAGTGACGATCTCGACGGACGAGTTCGAGGTCGTGCTCCGGCTCGGCAGGGCCGGGGCCCGGCTAGCGACGATAGGAGCCTGAAGAAGCATGACGTACATCATCGGCGAAGCCTGCATCGACGTGAAGGATCTCTCGTGCCAGAGCGTCTGTCCGGTCGATTGCATCCACGAGGCAGACCGCATGCTCGTGATCGACGCGGAGGAGTGCATCGACTGCGGCGCGTGCGAGCCCGAGTGCCCGGTCGAGGCGATCCTTCCCGAGGACGCGATCCCGGGCGACTGGGAGCCGTTCGTGAAGATCAACTACGCGTTCAGCCTGGAGAAGCCCGATTCCGGGAAGCCCGAGATCAACGAGCTCGTGCAGACCTACTGCGACGAGAAGGGGATAGTC
>DATIYE010000154.1:0-19570 GCA_035517795.1 Gaiellaceae bacterium
GATCCAGAATGGCTTCGTCGCCCTGTCGAAGTGGGAGACGGAGCATGGACGGCCGCCGGATCGACGATCACCAAGGACGTGCCCGCGGATTCGCTAGCGGTCGCGCGCGCCCGCCAGGAGAACAAGGAGGGGTATGCAGCCCGGCATCGGGACGACTGAGCTCGTTCTCCCGGGTCTCGACGACTCGGAGCTCTCGGTGACGCAGCAGCCCCAGCAGGGTCACTGGATCGAGCGCGGCCCGCAGAAGCGGTTGATGGTTTTCGCCGGCCGCTCCCACCCGGAGCTGGCCGACGCCATCGCGGAGCAGCTCGGGGTCGAGCTCGGCGCGGTCGAGACCGCCGACTTCGCAAACGGCGAGACCTACGTCCGCTACGACGAATCGATCAGGGGCTCCGATCTCTTCCTCGTTCAGACGGGCTGCGACCCGATCGACCGGAACCTGATGGAGCTCCTGCAGATGATCCAGGCGGCCAGGCTCGGCTCGGCGAAGCGGATCACCGCCGTGATCCCACTCTTCCCCTACGCGCGCCAGGATCGGAAAGCGAAGCCGCGCGAGCCGATCACCGCCAGGCTCGTCGCCGACCTCCTCCAGGTCGCCGGTGCCGACCGCATCCTCACCATGGATCTCCACGCCGGCCAGATCCAGGGGTTCTTCACGATTCCGGTCGACCACATGACCGCACTACCGCTGTTCGCACGCCATTTCCGTGACCTCGGACTCCACGGCGAAGGTGTGGTCTCGGTCTCGCCGGATACCGGCCGGGCCAAGCAGGCCGAGCGCTTCGCCGAGATGGTCGAGTCCGAATTCGCGATCATGCACAAGACGCGTCCGGCCCGCGATGTAGCCCGCGTGACCGAGATCGCCGGCAGCGTCGCCGGCAAGCGGGCGATCATCGGCGACGACGTGATCATGACCGGCCAGACGATGCTTGCGAACGTCCACGCTCTCCGGGAGCACGGCGTCACCGAGACGTGGCTCTACGCGACCCACGGCGTCTTCTGCGGGGGCATCCTCGAGGACTTCGCCGCCGACGACGGGATCAAGGGGATCGTCGTCACGGACACGGTGCCGATCGACCCGCTCTCGCGCCCCGACAAGCTGACGGTGCTCCCGGTTTCGAACCTGCTCGCCGAGACGATCATGAACGTCTTCGCCGACGACTCCGTCTCGGCGATCTTCGGCGGCGAGAACCAGCTCTTTTAGCGGTCTTCGTCCAACCACGCCGTTCTTCTGTCGCGGCCAAGGGCGCTGGTCGTGGCTCGCGCATGGCGTCTGCGTGCCGAACCCACCCCGGGTCACGAGGCGCTGACAACCGCCTGTCAACTCACGTGACGATCTGAGCAAACCTTTGCACCTTGCATCGGAAGCTCAGGCGGCACTCGCTCACACGGCAAGCCCGACTTGTGGCGCGGCCCGCCCGTGCGCTCGGTTCGGTCCGCATCCCTCGAAGGCTACGATCTCGCGATGGGATGTCGAACGCGGACGGCGCTCGTCGTGCTGTGGTTCGCGCTCGCCTGCTGGGCGGTCCCGGGGGGTTCGGCGGCCGGGCCGTCGAGGAGCAGCGTCTCGATCTTCGTCGAGCCTTCGTCGTACGTGCAGGGGATCTACTTCTTCCGCGTTCGGATCAGTGGCTACGCCGTCCCCGCCCGCGAGGGTGCCTACAAGGGAAGCGAGGAGGTGCTCTTCGTGTACCCCGTGCAGGCCAGGCCCTGTGCACGCGACGTCTACGCCGAGACGGCACTTCAGAGCGACGGCCAGGGCTATCAGTACCGGGTCGGGCCGGGGAGGTTCTCCATAGAGGTCACGAACTTCGCTGGCAGCCGAATCAGCCTCGGGCACGTCTGCGCGTACCTCGCTCCCTTGAACTTCGACGTCGAGGACTTCGGCGGTGTGCCGCTCGGACCGCTGTCGGCGAAGGCCGACCTGAAGATCGACGTCCGCGCAGCAGTCTGAACAGGCGATCCAGGGTCCTCGGTGGCCAAGATCGGCGGCAACGCTGACGCGTGCCCGCTGCCGGCGCAAGCTCCTGCCGCAGCCCTCTCGGCGCCCCCGGCGTCCTCATCCGAGCCCTGAACGTCGTAGACGAGGAAGGCGCAGCAGTCAGTCGTCGAGTGGAGGCTCGTCGAGCTCGGTGCTTGCGACGATGCGCGTCTCCCAGAGAAGCGCGTGCCCACCGAGCGTACCCATGCAGGGGACGCAGGTGGACTCGTCGATTCGCCACGCGCACTCGCCGAAATGCCTTCGGCACTCGCGCTCCGCCCACGCCGTCAGCTCGCGAGGAGAGAAGCCCCTGAGCGTGACCTCGAAGCTGTCGGACTGCGTGGCGGTCATGTAAGGCACACCATACACCGCTTCACCGCGTTCTGGTCACCCCGGTCGGGGGCGCTTCGCGGCACGGTGCCGGTACACTGGCTCGCCGTGGCTGGAGAGCGCGTCAAGCTCGCGGTTGCTCAGCGGACCCTGCTGGGGTCGGCGGAGTCGCGGCGCCTGCGCAGGCAGGGCCTGATCCCCGGCGTCCTCTACGGGCAGTCGGAGCCGGTCGCGGTCGCCGTGGGGGAGCGCGACCTGCGAGCCGCCCTGACCACGCCGGGCGGCTCGCACGCAGTGCTCGACGTCGCCGTCGACGGCGGCTCGACGCACTCGGCGATCCTCAAGGATTTCCAGCGCGACAAGGTGCGCGGAACGATCACCCATGTCGACCTCCAGGAGGTCCGCCTTGACCAGCCGATCCAGACGGCCGTCGTGGTCACACTCGTCGGCGATCCCGTCGGGGTACGCGAGGGCGGGATCCTCAACCAGGTCACGACCGAGGTCAACGTCGAGGCGCTGCCGCTCGAGATCCCGCAGCATCTAGAGGCCGATGTCTCGGAGCTCGGCATCGGCGAGACGCTCAGGCTGGCCCAGGTCTTGGTGCCCGACGGAGTCCGGCTGCTCGACGACCCGGACGATGTCGTGATCGCCAGCGTGCAGCTCGCACGCGAAGAGGTCGTCGAGGAGCCCGAGGAGGGCGTCGAGGAGACAGGCGAGGAACCTGCGGCGGAGGCAGCCGCCGAGACCGCAGAGCCTGTTGCCGAGGGCGGCGGCGAGTCCGAACCCGAGGAGTAATCGCCGTGCGCCTGCCCTGGAGACGGGGCGAACGCGCCTCGTCGCTTGATCTGCTCGTGGTCGGCCTCGGCAACCCGGGCCGGGAGTACGCCGGGAACCGGCACAACGTCGGTTTCATGGTCGTCGAGGAGCTCGCTCGGCGCCACAACGGCGCCTGGCGAAGCAAGTTCAACTCCCGGCTCGCCGAGGTGCGGATCGACGGCCACCGGGTCGCGCTGCTCGAGCCCCAGACGTACATGAACGATTCCGGGCGATCGGTCGCCGCTGCGGCGGGATTCTTCAAGGTCGAGCCCGACGCGATCCTCGTCGTCCACGACGAAGGCGATCTCGAGACGGGCCGGCTGCAGGCACGGCTCGGAGGCGGCCTCGCCGGGCACAACGGACTCCGCTCGCTCGTCCAGCATCTGGGGACCTCCGACTTCATGCGCCTGCGGGTGGGTGTGGGGCGTCCGGGTCGGGGCGACCGCAGACCGCTCGCGGACTACGTCCTCTCGGACTTCGAGGCGGGCGACGACGCCGAGGGGATCGTCGCCCGAGCGGCCGACGCGGTCGAGGCGCTCGACGCCGCAGGGCTCGAGGTCGCCCAGCAGCGCTTCAACTGACCAACACGCCAGAATCACTCGTTCGGGGCGGACGGTTCTGCTTCAATGCTCGAACCCTGCGAATCCCGGCACCGAACGCGTGTGCCCGGCCGGTTGACGCGAAGGGCCTCCTCGATGACCTCACAGATCCGTCTCGCCGTGCTGTTCCTCGCGCTCGCGTACTCGGTGGCGTTCGGGCCCGGCCAGGCTGTCGGCGGACGCGGCGGTCTCGCCAAGGTCTCCTGGCACAAGACACCTCGCTTCCGGCTTCATCGGCATCACACCCAGGTTCCACCCGCAGCGTGGACGGAGCCGTTCGGGGCGAGGGCGGTCCAGTTCGCGCGGAGGCTTGTCGGCGTTCCCTACAGGTGGGCAGGGGACTCGCCGCAAACCGGGTTCGACTGCTCCGGCTTCGTGCGCTTCGTCTACGCCCATTTCGGGCTCCGCCTCCCCCACAGCTCCTACGCCGACTTCGGGCTCGGGGTGAGCGTGCCGCGGCAGTCGCTCCGCCCCGGTGATCTCGTCTTCTTCGACGGCGTCGGCCACGTCGGCATGTACGTCGGCGACGGACGGTTCATCCATGCCCCGCACAGCGGCTCGAGCGTCCAGGTGACGAGCCTGAACGAGCCGTGGTACCGCGCCTCGTACGACGGAGCGAGGCGCCTCTGGACGCGGTTTGCGTTTCAACGCGTGCGCGCCCGGCTCCCGCGCTTCCGGCTCTTCTGAATCGGCGCCTGGCGGCGGTACGATGACCTCCCCCGGAACCGGCGTTCCGGGCATTCATCATGGACCGGCCGATCCTGTACACGCTCGTCGAGCGCCTCCGCGCGGACGAGCGGCTGTCTGCATTCGCGGCGGCGTTCCCGGCTCGGGCCCGTGTCGCCGAGCCGGCGCTGCCCCTTCTCCTCGCGGCGCTCCACGAAGAGCTCGGCCGGGGCCTCTGCGTGCTGCTGCCGGAGGATGCCGACGCACGAGACGTGGCCGACGCAGTTGGCTGGTTCGCAGGGGAGGACCGGGTTGCCCTGCTCCCCTCACGGGGCGTGCGCCTCGAGTCCGGCCTCGAGCCTCCGCCGCATCTCGTCGGCGAGCGGGCGAGGGCGCTGTCCGTCCTCGCCGTCGGCGGCCTTGTCTGCGCCTCGGCGCTCGCCGTCGCCGAGCTCATGCCTCCGGAGGAGGCCCGACCCGGGCCGATCGTCGTCGCGCGCGGCGCCTCCCCGGGAATCGACTGGCTCGCCGAGAACCTCGTCGCAGCAGGGTACGAGCGGGTCGAACGGGTGGAGGAGCGCGGCCAGCTCGCGGTGCGGGGCGGGCTCATCGACGTCTTCCCCACCACCGGACGCGAGCCGCTTCGGATCGAGCTCTTCGGCGACGAGATCGAGAGCATCCGCGCGTTCTCGCCGTTCACACAGCGCGCGCTGCGCGAAGTGGTCGAGGCGGTCATCTACCCGGCGGCGGAGCGGCT
The DNA here is from genome assembly GCA_035517795.1 of Gaiellaceae bacterium. Classification (GTDB taxonomy): domain Bacteria; phylum Actinomycetota; class Thermoleophilia; order Gaiellales; family Gaiellaceae; genus PALSA-600. The sequence continues at coordinate 5,150 of DATIYE010000154.1, forward strand.
CGGTTGGGACGGCGAGATCAGGCTCCCCGACGACGGTGGAGACGATGCCGCGTTCGAGGTTCCGGTTGACCTCGTCCCGCCGCTCGGCCGGGTCCCGGACATCGTCTGGCGGCCCGACGAGGTGCTCGCGGTCTGGCGGGACGAGAACCTGGCCGAGATCGAGATCGAGGGAGCCGCCGAGCTGGATCCGTTGCCCCAGGGGCAGTCCTTCTCCTTCGAGGCGCAGCGGCCGGCGCTCGTCGCACGGGGCCTTGCCGAGGCAGAGAACGAGCTCGGAGGTCTCGTTCGGCAGGGGCTCGACGTCGTCGTCGCCTTCCCGCACCGCGGCGAGGCCGAGCGGCGGCGCGCGCTCTTGCGGCGCACCGAGGTCGAACTGCTCGAGCCCGGGGCCGAGCCTACCGGCCTCGTGTTCGCCGTCTCGCCCGCCCGCCGCGGGTTCGTCTGGCGCGATCTCGGGGTCGCGCTCTTGCCCGACACCCAGGTCTTCCGCCGCAGGCCGCCGCGCGCAACAGCACCTCCGGGCCGGGCGCTCGCAAGCTTCTCCGATCTCCGCACGGGCGACTACGTCGTCCACGAGGACCACGGGATCGCGCGGCTGGTCGGGTTCGAGACGAAGGAGGTCGCGGGCGTCACCCGCGACTACCTCCTGCTCGGGTTCCGCGGCGAGGACCGGGTCTACGTTCCGCACGAGCAGATCGGCAAGGTCTCCCGCTACGTCGGTGCGGACTCGCACGCGCCCACGCTCTCCAAGCTCGGCGGCAAGGCCTGGGACAATCTCAAGAGCCGCGCCCGCGAGCATCTGCGGGAGATGGCGGGCGAGCTGCTGCAGCTGTACGCCGAGCGCCAGACGCGGCCAGGGGTTGCCTACGACGTCGAGGCCGACTGGGTCGAGCGGCTCGAGGCCGAGTTTCCCTACCGCGAGACCGAGGATCAGGCGCGCGCGATCGAAGCGGTCAAGGAGGATCTCGAGGCGCCGCGCCCGATGGACCGGCTCGTCTGCGGGGATGTCGGCTACGGAAAGACGGAGGTCGCCCTCCGTGCGGCGTTCGCGGTCGCGGTGGGCGGCAAGCAGGTGCTGATGCTCGTCCCCACCACAATTCTCGCCCAGCAGCACTGGAACACCTTTCGCGAGCGCTACCGGGACTTCCCCGTCCGCGTCGAGATGGTGTCCCGCTTCCGCAAGCCGGCCGACGTGAAGCGCATCCTCGCCGAGTTCGGCGAGGGCAAGGTCGAGGTGCTGATCGGGACGCACCGCATCCTCTCTCGTGACGCGATCGCGAAGGATCTCGGCCTTGTGATCGTCGACGAGGAGCAGCGGTTCGGCGTCGCGCAGAAGGAGCTTCTGCGCCAGCTCCGCCTCGAGGTGGACGTGCTCGCGATGAGCGCCACACCGATTCCGAGGACGCTCCACATGTCGCTGGCCGGCCTGCGCGACATCTCGGTGATCGAGACTCCGCCGGAAGGGCGTCGACCTATTCGTACCCATGTGGGGGAGTACGACGAGACGGTGATCGTCCAGGCGCTCGAACGGGAGCTCGTGCGAGGGGGCCAGACCTTCTACCTCCACAACCGGGTCGAGAGCATCGAGGACGCCGCCGAGAAGCTGCGGCAGCTCTGCCCCGAGGCGCGGGTGCTGGTCGCACACGGGCAGATGGCCGAGCGCGAGCTCGAGGACAGGATGCTGGCGTTCCTCTCGGGCGACGCCGACGTGCTCGTCTCGACCACGATCATCGAATCGGGCCTCGACATCCCGCAGGCGAACACTCTGATCGTCGAGCGCGCCGACGCTCTCGGTCTCGCCCAGCTCTACCAGATCCGCGGGCGGGTTGGCCGGCGCGAGGTGCCGGCTCACGCCTACCTCTTCTATCCGGCGGCAGCCGAGCTGACCCCGGAGGCGCGGGCGCGCCTGGCGACGCTCGCCGACCACACCGAGCTCGGCGCCGGCTTTGCGATCGCGATGCGCGACCTCGAGATCCGCGGCGCGGGCGACCTGCTCGGGGCCGAGCAGTCGGGACACGTCGCCGCGCTCGGATTCGAGCTCTACGTCGAGATGCTGCACGAGGTCGTCGCGGAGCTCTCCGGCGAGCGGCGACTCGCGACGAGGCCCGTGCGCGTCGACGCGCGGGTCGACGCCTACGTGCCGGCGACGTACATCGCCTCCGAGGCCCTCAAGATCGACCTGCACCGCCGGCTCGCTCTGGTCGAGGATGAGGACGAGCTCCGCGAGCTCGAGCGCGCGACCGAGGATCGCTACGGGCCGCTTCCCGAATCCGTCCAGAACCTGTTCGCGATTCAGCTCGCCAAGCTGAAGGTCGCGCTGCTCGGAGCCGACTACCTCGTCTTCCGGGGCGGCCGGGTCACGGTCGGCCCGATCGTGATCGGTTCCGGAGAGCTCCACACGCTGCGCGAGCTCGTCGACACGGCGGTGTACTCGACTGCCCAGCGCGAGGTGAGCCTGCGTGACGACGCGCTCGAGGGCGCGATCCGGCTCGTCGACGCGATGATCGCGGCTCGCAATGCGGCATGAGTGGCGCGCGTGCTACGAAGTATTTGCTCTCGATGAAGTCGCTGCGCGCTCTCATACCCCTGTTGCTCGTCGTCCTGCTCCTCGCCGCCTGCGGTGGAGGGGGCGGCGCCAAGGTGTCCTCCGACGATGTCGCGGTCGTCGGGTCGGAGCACATCACTCAGGCGATGTTCGATCAGGAGCTCGCTGTCGCCAAGGCGGGGCTCGCTGCTCAGGGGCAGAAGGCCCCGGCGGCGGGATCGACCCAGTACGCCGCGTTCAGGACGAATATCGTCGAGCTCCTCGTCCAGCAGGCCGAGCTCCGGCTCGCCGCGGCGAAGCTCGGGGTGACGGCGCCTCCGGCACAAGTCGCCAAGCAGGTCGCCGCCATCAAGAAGAAGTACTTCAAGGGGGACGAGAAGCAGTTCCTCGCCGGCCTCAAGGCGCAGGGGTTCACGGAGCCGCAATTCGAGTCGTACATCACCGAGCAGGTGCTCGAGGCGAATCTCTACAAGGCGATCACGAAGGGCGCTGCCCCGACCCAGTCGGCCGTCGATGCGTACTACTCGGCGAACATCAGCCAGTATCAGCAGCCCGCGACAAGAGCCGTCCAGGAGATCTTGCTCGGCAAGAACAAGGAGAAGCTCGCCGACCAGATCTACGCACAGCTGAAGGCCGGCGCCAGCTTCGCGGCGCTCGCCAAGAAGTATTCGCAGGATCCGGGCTCGAAGGACAAGGGCGGCAAGTTCACCGCGACCAAGGGCAGCGACGTTCCCGAGTTCGACGCGGCGGTGTTCGCGCCGACGGCGAAGACCGGTCAGCTGCTGAAGCCGGTCGACACCGCGCAGTACGGCTGGTTCGTGATCCAGCCCGTCGGAGCGATCTCGCCGGGCAAGACCACCTCCGAGAAGGACGCCACGGCGGCGATCCGCAAGCAGCTTGAGAGCACGAAGCAGCAGCAGCTCGCGAGCGACTGGATGAGCAAGATGGTCAAGAGCTACTGCTCGGGCGGCAAGATCTCCTACCAGACCGGGTACGAGCCGTCGCCCGACCCGTGCGTCACGCTGAGCCAGTCAGACCAGACGACGACCTGACGGATTGGCGCTCGCGGACGCGCTGGTAGAGCTGCAGCGGCTCACGGAGCGCCTTCGCCGCGAGTGTCCGTGGGATCGCGAGCAGACGGAGCGAACGATCGTGCCGCACACGGTCGAGGAGGCATACGAGGTCGCCGACGCCGCGCTTGCGGGAGACGACGCGAAGCTCCTGGACGAGCTCGGCGACCTGCTCTTCCAGTCGTACTTCCTCTCCCTGCTCCTCGCAGAGAAGGGTGTGGGAGACCTCGAGGCGGTGGCGCGAGGGGTCACGGCGAAGCTCATCGCCCGGCATCCGCATGTTTTCGGAGACGGCGAAGCCGATAGTGCCGGCGCGGTGCGCCGGCACTGGGAGCGACTCAAGGTCGAGCACGAGGCGCGCGAGGGCATCTTCCACGACGTGCCCGAGGTGCTGCCGGCCCTCCTGCTGGCCCGCAAGGTGCAGCGCCGGGCGGCCGCCGTCGGGTTCGACTATCCCGACGTCGCGGGTGCGCTTGCCGATCTCGAGGACGAACTGGACGAGGTGCGGGCCGAGCTGCCGACCGAGCCAGTCGGCGAGGGTGAGCCTTCGCGCCGGGCCGCGGAGGAGATCGGAGATCTCCTCTTCGCGTGCGTCAACCTCGCCCGTCGCCTGAACGTCGACCCGGAGCTCGAGCTCCGCGGCGCCGCCGATCGCTTCCGGCGCCGCGTGCTCGAGGCGGAGCGGCTCGCGGCGGCGGCCGGAGAGAGCTGGGCCGACCTCGACCTCGCCGCGCAGGACCGGTACTTCGACCGTGCCAAGTGCTCCCCCTAGGCTGCCGGGCAATGACGCGAATCGCCGAGGTCCATGGGCGGCAGGTGCTCGACTTGCTGGGAAACCCGACTGGCGGGCGGAGTACGCCGGCTGGCAAGCCTTCCCGCGGTACCCGGGCTGACCCTCGTTACGCTGGCAGCATGGTCGGAGGGTTCAGGCGGACGAAGATCGTAGCCACGATCGGTCCCGGCTCGGGTACGCGGGAGATGATTCGCGCGCTCGCGGTCGGCGGCATGGATGCCGCCCGGCTGAACTTCTCGCACGGGACGCACGGCGAGCACGCGACTCGCGCAGAGCTGACGAGACAGGTCCAGAACGAGCTTGGTCGCCCGCTCGCCCTGATCGCCGACCTCCAAGGGCCCAAGCTCCGCGTGACCGGCCTCGACGGCCCGCGACGTCTCGAGACGGGAGGCACGGTGTACGTCTCGGCGGCGGAGGCCGCGCGCGACGGCGATCTCGCGGTTGCCCCCAGCGTGATCGCCGAGGTGCTCGAGCCGGGGCACGATCTCCTGATCGACGACGGGCTGATCAGGCTCCGTGTCCAGGAGCTCGAGGCGGGGCGCGTCCGCTGCCATGTCGTCGTCGGTGGGGAGGTCAACGCGAACAAGGGCGTCAACCTTCCCGGCGTCGCGTCGCTCCCGATCCCGTCGCTGTCGGAGAAGGACGTCGACGACCTGGAGTTCGCGCTCGGGCTCGGGGTCGATTACGTCGCACTCTCGTTCGTCCGCTCGGCGACGGACATCCGCGAGCTCAGGGAGATGATCGAGAGCCACGGCTCCGAAGCCCGTGTGATCGCGAAGATCGAGAAGGCCGAGGCGCTCGACGCGCTCGACGAGATCGTCCGCGAGGCCGATGCCGTGATGGTTGCCCGGGGCGATCTGGGCGTGGAGATCGGCCCCGAGATGGTGCCGATGTTGCAGAAGAAGATCATTCTCCGCTGCCTCGAGGAGGGGAAGCCGGTGATCACGGCGACACAGATGCTCGAGTCGATGGTCGAGCACGCCGAGCCGACCCGAGCCGAGGCGAGCGACGTCGCCAACGCGATCCTCGACGGTACCTCGGCGGTGATGATGTCCGCCGAGACGGCGATGGGCGCCTACCCGGTCGAGGCCGTGCAGACGATGGACCGGATCGCTCGCGTCGTCGAGCCGACGATGAGCTACCGCCATCAGCTGCCCGACGACTCGCGCACCCTCGGTGTGCGGCGCGCGATGTCGAACGTCGCCACCGACCTCGCCGAAGCCCTGGGGGCGCGGGCGATGCTCGCCGCGACGGCGACCGGGCAGACCGCGTCCGAGATCGCCCGCTTGCGGCCACGCCGCCCGCTTGTCGGGCTTTCCCATCATCAGACCGCCGTTCAGCAGATGGCGCTCGAGTGGGGAGTGCTGCCGCTGCTGATGCCGTCGTCCGCCGACGTCGAAGAGCTCTGGGCGCGCACGATCGAGACTGCCCGCAACGCCGGCATCATCGACCACGGCGATCTCGTCGTCCTGATCGCCGGCACGGCCGTCAACCTCTCCGGCTCGACGAACGTGATCAAGGTCGACACAGCCTGATCCTTGAAGGACCGACCCGGTCCGGGGCGAAGTCGACTGCATGCTCCGCCCAACCAGGCTGCTCGCGATAGGCGCTCTCGTGTTGGTCGGCGTCCTCTACTGGAAGCCGATCAGGAGCTATGAGCACACACGCGCCGTGCTCTCGCGCCGTCAAGCCCAGGTCGCCCGGCTCGAGGTGCAGCAGCGGCAGTTGAAGGCCCGGATCGCAACGGTCGGAACGGGGCCGGAGCTCGTCCGCGAGGCACGACGGCTCGGCTTCGTCAAGCCGGGAGAGCAGCTCTTCATCGTTCGCGGCATCGCCGCGTGGCGCACCGCTGCGAAGTAATTTCGGGGCATGGATGATCTCGCCGTGCTGGAGCGGCAGCTCGGGCGCTCCCCGCGAGCTTTCCGGCGCGTGGCCGTCCGCTGTCCCTACGGTGCACCGGCGGTGGTCGAGCAGGAGCCGTTCGACCGAGACGGCGAGCCGTTTCCCACCCAGTTCTGGCTGACGTGCCGCCATCTGGCCGCGCGCATCGCCCGGATCGAGGCAGCGGGTGGGGTCGAGCACTGGACCGGCGCGGTCTCGTCGGATCCCGAGCTGGCCGCGAGCCTCGAGCAAGGCCACGCCGAGCAACGAGACCTTCGTCCCGAGCTACCCGGTGGAATCGGCGGAGCCACCCGCGCCGGTAGCCTGAAATGCCTCCACGCCCACGCGGCGTTCGCGCTCGCCCGCCCCGGGTATCTGCTCGGTGATTGCATCCTCGACGAGGCGGCGCCCCTGTGGCCCCAGGGCGGCTGCTGCAGCGCTCTATGATCGGCGTCGTCGTGAAGCTCGAGCTCGCTCGTCACCAGTGGGCAGAAGGCCGCCGCGCGCTCGAGCGAGCCCGAGCTGATCGGGCCGGGTACGAGCGCGCGGTAAGTCGGGTCGAGGTTGTGACCGCCGAGCTCACCCGCCGGGTCGGCCAGACCTTCACCCTGGAGGACCTCGCCGCCGTCTACGGCACGGCCGATCGCTGGACGTTGGAGGCGCTCCACGAGGCGTTCCCGGACGATGCCCCCGGGCAGGTATCGTCCGTCGCCGACGCCGCCTTCGATCTCTACTCGCGTCACGCGTCCGACTACGCGCCGTGACCGCCGTCCGGCCCAGGAGGGCCCGCCCCCGCCGACGCTGGCCATGGGTCATCGCGGTCCTCCTCGGCTTCGCGGTCGCCTTCGTGTGCGGCGTCGGTCTCGGGGAGGCGCTTCACGACTCACCGAAGAGCGGAGGGACGCAGACGGTCGTCAGGACCCTGCACCCGCTGCCGCTTGTACCGGTCGCCCGGAACACGGTCACTGTCACCGTTTCCAAGTGACAACTGAGACAGGAAGGAACAACTTTTGGTAGATTTGTCGTCTGGATGGGGAATTCGCGTCCCGAAGCCCGGCCTCCCGACCTCCGCCTTTCAGATGCAACCAGGCTCGAGGCACGGCGCGCGCCTGGAGCCGAGCCGGACTGGCTGACGCTCGGCCAGGCTGCGAAGTTTCTCGGCGTGGCCCAGTCGACGATCCGCAAGTGGTCCGATCAGGGCCGCGTCCCCGCTTTCTACACCCCCGGCGGCCACCGTCGCTTTCGTCGCGGGGATCTCGAGGCGTTTGTCGACAACTCGGGTCCCGGAGGAAGCCGTCCCGGGGGGCCGCTCGTCCTCGTCGTCGACGACGACCCGCGCCTGCGGGAGTACCTCCGCATCAACCTCGAGGTCGCCGGGTACCTGGTCAGGGAGGCCGAGGATGGCCGGAGCGCGCTGACTGCGATCGACGATCAGGCTCCCGATCTCGTGCTCCTCGACATCGTGATGCCGGGGGTCGACGGCTGGCAGCTCTTGCGGCAGCTCGAGGAACGCCACGGCTCGATCCCGGTGATCATGTTCAGCGGCCAGGTCAACGGCGGCGCGGCCGACGAGGCCGCCGAGCGGGGCGCGAGCGGCTTCGTCGGCAAGCCCTTCGATCCCGAGGAGCTCCTCGCCCGGGCGAAGCAGCTCGTGCCTGTATGAGCTGTCCGTGGTCTAGCCCATACTTCTGACCGTGGAGGGCTCGGATCTCTACCTCGACCCGCCTTCGGGGTCGCCGCCGCACGGGTCGTCGCCACCGGGGGCACCCCCGCCCGGATACGTCAGACCGAGCGCCGAGGGGGTCTGGGGAGCCGGTGACCGGATCACGTGGGTGTCCGGGCTCGTGCTCGCCCTTTCGAGCTTCATGGGCTGGTACTCGGGCTCCGGCATCGGCGTCAAGCTGGCCGTGATCGGTTGGCATACCGGCACTCTCGGCAAGCTTGTGTTCTTCATCGGGGCCGCAGTCGTCGTGCTGGTGGCGCTCCGCGCCTACGGGTTCGACCTGCCGGCGTCGGTACCCGAGAGCCTGCTGGTGCTCGGTCTCGGCGCCCTCGCGACGGTCTTTGTGCTGATCCGCGTGATCTCGATCCCCGACGCCGTCCTCCCTGCCGACTCCCGCGGCATCGGCCTCTGGATCAGCCTCGTAGCGGCGATCGGTGTGATCGCCGGCGGTCTTCTCCGCGCGGCCGAAGACCTGTAACCACCGGCCTGCCGGCGCTACGAGTTACTGGAAGATCGGGCCGAAGCTCGACTGGATCTCGTTGAAGGCCGTGAGGCCGATCAACACGGTGATCAGGGCCAGGATCGCGAGCATGACCCAGAAGCGGGCGTTCGAGTTGCGCGCGTACTGCCGATGCTCGCCGCGCGCCCGCCGGCGGGCGCGCTCCCGGCGGTATGCCTGCTCGATCGCAGTCGGATCGAGCGACGGAGTGCCATCGTCGACCGGGCGCAGGTGGCTCGCGGGTTGTGCCATCCATGGAAGTTTAGTCTGCGCAGGTGAATTTGCGACGTCTGGACCGTGAACGATGCCTCCGAGATCGAGCGGCTGGCCCGGCTCGGCGTCGACGCGAGTGTCTCCGACGTCCCCGAGGCTGCTCTCCAGGTCGTGGCTACACTGAATTTGCCTTGAACCGGGGTCTGAAAGCCGTGCTCCTGGTCGCGATCGGAACGACTGGAGCGCTTCTAGCCGCCGGCCCGTCCGCCGCGAGCGCGAAGCGTCACGCGGTGCCGTCGGGAGTCCGTATCGCCGGCGTTCGCGTCGGCGGACTCGCGCCTACGGCTGCCGCCTCGGCTGTCAGGGCCGCGTTCGATCGGCCGCTCCCCGTGCTGCTCGACGGCAAGCAGGTCGACCTCCATCCGGCGCGACTCGCTCGGGCATACATCGAGCCCGCCGTCGGTCGCGCAAGCGCCGCGAGCGCAGGAACGAACATCCGTCTGGTCGTGGCGGTTCGCGGGGCAGCGGTGCGTGCGGCGGTCGCGGCGCTGTCGCGTCGGGTCGACCGAGCAGCCCATGACGCGCAGCTCCGGCTGGTCGCCGGCAAGCCGAGGATCTTGCCCGAGGTCGACGGCACAACTCTCGACCGATCCGGGCTCGTCGAGCGGGTCGTGAGGGCGCTGAGCGCGAACGTCCGGCTGCCGCTTCCCGTGCACGCGCGCACCGTTCCGGCCAGGGTGACGGCCCAGAGCCTCGGCCCGACGGTCCTGATCAACCGCGAGACCAACCACCTGACGCTCTTCAAGGCCGACAATCAGGTGTGGCGGGTCTTCCCTGTCGCGACGGGGCAGTCGATCTACCCGACCCCGGCCGGTAGGTTCCACATCGTCGTCAAGTGGGTCGACCCGTGGTGGTATCCGCCGACGCAGGATGCGTGGGCTGCGGGGCTGAGTCCGGTGCCGCCGGGGCCCGATAACCCGCTCGGCACGCGCTGGATGGGTCTCTCGGCGCCCGGGATCGGGATCCACGGCACCGACGAGCCGAGCTCGATCGGCTGGAACGCCTCCCACGGCTGCATCCGCATGCAGGTCGTCGACTCGGAGTGGCTGTTCAGCCACGTCAGGATCGGCACGACGGTGTTCATCGTCTGATGTGGCACCGTGCCGCCCAGATCTTCTCGGCGGCCGTGGTCGTCGTGCTGCTCGGGCTGCTGATCTGGAAGACGACGCACAACCAGGCCGGAAAGATCGCACGCGAGGTCGACAGCTCCCACATCGTCAAGGCCTATCCGTTCAACCGGCCGCGCGTGGGTGCGCCGGGGAGGATCAGCCTTGCAGGACTGCGGGGCAAGGTCGTGGTCCTCAACTTCTGGCAGTCCTACTGCCCGCCGTGCACCCACGAGGCGCCCGTCGTCTCGGCCGTCTCGAAGCGGTGGGCGGGCAAGAACGTGGTCTTCGTCGGGGTCGACGAGCAGGACCTGAGCGGACCGGCCACCAAGTTCATGAAGCGCTTCGACATCACGTACCCGGTGATCGCCGACGACGGGCCGCTGATCGGCCACTACGGGGTCACCGGCTATCCCGAGACCTTCTTCATCGACGGTAGGGGGCGCGTGATCCCTCTGCCTGTGAACAAGACGGGGCAGGTCGGCCATATCATCGGCGCCGCGACGCCGGCGCTGCTCGATCTCGGGATCCGGACAGCGCTCCGGCAGTGAGACAGGTGCTGTGAAGCCGTTCGTGGCAGTGCTGGCGATCCTGGCGCTCGTGTTCGGCCTGGCGTTCGTGTTCGGGTCGGGTGGCAGCAACGCGCATCCGACCCAGGCCCAGATGGAGGCGGATCTGGTCTGCACGACCTGCCACGAACCGCTCGATGAGTCGAGCTCGCCTCTCGCGACGCAGATGAAGGCCTACATCCGCAAGTTCATTGCCGCCGGCTGGAGCAAGGACAGGATCGAGAGCTACTTCGTCGCAGAGCTCGGGCCGCAGGTGCTCGCGGTGCCGAAATCGAGTGGCTTCGACCTGTTCGCCTGGCTGCTTCCGTTCGCTGCGATCGTCCTCGGCGCCGCGGCGGTCGGCATCGGTGCCCGTGCCTGGCTGTCGAATCGCGACGACTCCGGCGGTGCGGACGGGACGGCCGAGTCACCGCCGCTCCCGCCGGCCCTCGAACAGCGGGTCGACCAGGAGCTCGCGCGCTTCGACACCTGACGAAGCCGATGGTCGAGAAGCTTCCGGTCGCCTTTCTCGCCGGTCTGGTGTCGGTGGTGACGCCGTGCGTGCTGCCCCTTGTTCCGGGTTATCTCTCGGCCGTGTCGGCGGTCGAGGTCGAGCACCTCGGTGAGCGCGGGTCGGGGCGACGCGTCGTCACGGCCAGCATCCCCTTCATCGGCGGCTTCACGGCCGTGTTCGTGCTTCTCGGAGCAGCCGCCGCCGCGATCGCGAGTACCGTCGACAAGACGACGCAGACCGAGATCGCCGGCTTCGTGCTCGTCGTTCTCGGTCTCGCCTTCGTCGGCCTTCTCCCCTTGCCGGAGCGGGCGATGGCGCCGGGGCTCGCTCTCAGGGCGAGGCGAACCGGATCGGCTGTGCTGCTGGGGGGCGCATTTGCGGTCGTCGCCGCTCCGTGTATCGGTACCGTGCTCGCCTCGATCCTCGTTCTGGCGAGCTCGACAGGCGGCGTCGCACGGGGCGTCGTGCTCTTGCTTGCCTACTCGCTCGGCCTTGGCGCGGCCTTCGTGCTCGCCGGGGTCGCCTTCGCCCACGCGATGCGGTGGTTCCGGTGGGTCCGCTCGCACTACCAGGTGCTGCGAATCGCCTCGGGCGCGACCCTGATCGCCCTCGGTCTGCTGCTCTTCTTCAACAAGGACTGGTGGCTCAGAATCGCCCTCGACCAGCTCTTCGCCAGGGTCGGCCTGAATACGTCGTGACGCGCCGGATGGGTAGCGCACGATCTCGCGCTCCGAGAGAGACGATCCCGCGGAACTACCCATCTGGGCGGCTGTTAGCATCGGGTGGGCATGGCGAGGATCTTGCTCGTCGGCGTCGATCTCTTTCTTCGCGGGAAGCTCGAAGCGCTGCTCCCTGAGCACCGGTTCTCGACTGCGGACGGGATCGACCCGCCGGATCTCGTGATCGCCGACGTCTCGCGGGTGGACGCGGACGACGTCGCCGACAGCTTCCCCGACGTGCCGCTGCTCGGATTCACGAACCACACCGACACGGTCGGATTGCAGCGTGCGAACGCCGCCGGATTCGACCGCGTAATCGTCAAGTCTGCGCTCTTCGAGCGGTCGGATGAGGTGATTGGCGGGCTACTCACCCCGGTAGAGTGAATCGCGAATGACGTACGTGATCGCGGAGCCCTGCATCGACATCAAGGACCGCTCGTGCGTCGACGTATGCCCGGTCGACTGCATCCACGAGGCGGCCCGCATGCTCGTGATCGACCCCGAGGAGTGCATCGACTGCGGCGCCTGCGAGCCCGAATGCCCGGTCGAGGCGATCTTCCCGGAGGACGCGCTTCCGGAGAAGTGGGAGCCCTTTGTGAAGATCAACTACGCCTTTCCCGCTGGCATGGAAGCGATCAACCCGCTCGTCGAAGCCTACGCCGTCGAATTCAACGTCCGGAACTGACGGTCGCCTCACGCAGGCGCTCGGCCAGACGGTCGGTGAGCTGACCCGGCTCGAGTCGCCAGCGCCAGTTGCCCCTTGTGGTGCCGGGTGTGTTCAGCCTCGCCTCCCGTCCGAGCCCGAGAACGTCCTGCATTTGCACGATCGCCAGATCCGCCCGCGTCGAGAACGCGAGCCTGATGAACGACCAGGCCGGTTCCGGCTCGTCGATTCCAGCGGCCTTCAGCGCAGCGGAGGCCCGGCGTCGGAGCGCTTCGGGTGCCGATTGCCACCAGGCCGCGAGCGGGTCGTGGTCGTGCGTGCCGGTGTAGGCGACGCAGTGCTCGGGGTAGTTCGAGGGGGCGTTGGGATTCGCCCGGCCGCCCGTGAAGCCAAATTGCAGGACGCGCATCCCGGGCAGGCCCAGCGAATCGCGCAGCTCGACAACGGGCGGCGTGATCCGGCCGAGGTCCTCGACGACGATCGGGAGTGACCCGAGCTCATGCTCGACCGTTCCGAAGAGCTCGGCGCCCGGGCCCCGCCGCCAGCGCCCATGCTCACCCGAGTCGGAACCACGGGGCACGGCCCAGGCGGAGACGAAGCCTCTGAAGTGGTCGACTCGCGTCAGGTCGGCCAGCGCGAAAGCGCGGCGGAAGCGCTCGACCCACCACCGAAAGCCTTCGGCCCGGTGGGCCGGCCAGCAATACAGTGGGTTGCGCCAGGTCTGGCCTCTCGGGTTGAAGTAGTCGGGTGGTGCGCCGCTCTCCTCCGACTCGTCGAAGAGCTCCGGGTGGTCGCGGGTGTCTGCGCTATGTGCCGCGACGTAGATCGGCAGGTCGCCGAGGATGCGGACGCCACGCGTTGCGGCGAACGCCCTTAGCGCCGCCCACTCGCGCTCGAACCGCACCTGGTCTGCGAGCGCTCCGCGACCGGCGTGCCGCTCCCAGGCCGGAGCCCAGTAGGCGTCGCGCTCGCGGAGCTCGGCAATCTCGGACTGCGGGACGGCGGCCCTTGGGCTGCCGAGCAGCCCCGGCCACGCAGCGAAGGCCGAGCCGCACGTGTACGGCGAGCCGTGGCGGTCGGGCGGGTTCAGCGGGAGGATCTGCCACCAGCTCTGGCCGGCTGCGGCGAGCCAGTCGACGAAGAGCTCGGCCTCTGCACCGAGCTTGCCGCTCGGAAGCGAGGTCACGTGCAGCAGGACGCCGGACGACCGGTTCAGCGGGCGCCGGTGGTGTAGGCACAGCGGCGCGAGTCGCCCGGAAGCGGAGACGGGCCGACCTTCGTCACCAGCAGCTCGAGGCCGTCGTCAACGAGCTCCGCGCCGATCTGCGGAGGCTCTCCGTCTCGCTCGCGCAGCTTGTAGCCGTCCGGTGACCAGGCGAAGAGGAGATACCCGCGTGCCGGGTTGCCGTTTCCGTCCACCTGCATCGATGGTAGTCCGGCCAACCGTGTCAGCGCCGGGCGGTGTGCGCGGGGAGCGTGACCCGGATCTCGGTGCCACCGCGGCCGCCGTCGACCTCGAGCGTTCCGTGCAGCTCGTGGACGCGCTCCTCGATTGCCTCGAAGGACCGCTTGCGCCGCTCGGGATCCGCATCGTCGGCGACCGAGGCCACGAGGCCGCCGTCCGGGGTGGGGGAGACGTCGACCCGGATGTGGGCGGGAGGGCCACGCCGGACAGCCTGCTCGACCAGTTCTCGGAGGATCGTGTAGAGCGCGATCCCACCGGTGGCGCCGATCTCCGCCTCGTCGGCGACCTCGACGTCGAAGACGAGCCCATGCGAGCTTGCCGCCAGGTCCGCGAGTGCGCGCAGGGCGGGTCCGAGCCCGTGGTCGCGCAGCACGACAGGTTCGAGAGCGAAGGAGAGATCGCGGAGGTCACGGATCGTCGCCCGCTGCTGGGCGAGAGCTGCGTCGATGATCTCCCGGGCCTCATCCGGCCGCTCGCCGGAGAGCGAGTGGAGGGCACCGTCGAGCATCAGCGCGATCCCGGAGAGCTGCTGCACGGGCCCGTCGTGCAGGAAGAGCGCGAGCCGCCGACGCTCGTCCTGCTCGGCAGCGATCAACCGCTCCAGCGCGTCGTGACCTTCCA
>DATIYE010000155.1:0-13783 GCA_035517795.1 Gaiellaceae bacterium
GCGTGGCGTCTCGTGCGTGCGCATGCGACGGCCACGGCCGGCGAGTCGCTGCTCCGGGCGGTCGGACAGCGTCGCTTCCGGCCGCCGCGCCTGCGCCTGACGTTGACGCCTCGACTCTGGCTGGCGTCGTTCGGAGCCACCGCGCTCTGGTTCCTCGTGCAGAACGACGCCGAGCGCCTCTCCGAGGGCCGCTGGCCGCTTCTCGGCCCGTGGCTCCACACCTACGCGCTCCCCGTGTTCGCCGTGCTCGCCGTGCTGCTCGCGGTCGCGTGGGGCGCGGTGCGCAACTGGCTCGTCGAGGTGGAGCGCTATGCCGCCGCCACCTTCGCCCGCGTCTGTCATGTGATTCGCGGCGAGAGCTCCGTCCAGCGGCGCAACAGGCCCTGCGACGACCTCGCTCCGCGACACCTCTTCGGCGTCGTCTTCGAGTCGAGACCGCCTCCACTCCCCGCCTGACCCGCGGCGTCCACCGCGGGCCGTCGTCTGCTGTCGACGTCTCGAAGGGGAGAAGGTGGAAACACAGCTCGAAACCCATGTCCCGGCCGGCGTGGCCTATCGCAGCCTACGCGCACGTGCGATTGGGCTGCTCGGGCCGCTCACGGTCGTCGCGGGCCTGATCTGGGCCGTCATCCAGCCGTACCGGTTGACGCTGCTCCATCCGCATCATCAGGGCTTCTGGTGGCTCGTGGTCGAGCCGCCACTGCTCGTTGCGGCGGCCGGGGTGTTCTTCTCGCTCGCGGTCGCCCGGCCGCTGATCGCCGATCTCGAGGAAGAGCATGGAGCCGCGCGCTGAGTTCGTCCACTGGCTGTTCGCGAGCGGTGTGCTCGTGCTCGGCCTGATCATGGTCGCGCAGGCGATCGCCGGTCAGGAGGTCTGGCGGAAGCGCCGCTGGCGCGTGTACCTGTGGCCGTCGATCGCGTTCGGCCTCGGGATCCTCATGTGGCCGGTGATGACCTTCTACACCAACTCGGCGATCCACATGGTCGCGCACAGCACCTGGGCCCAGTCGCTGATGGTGATGGGTGCGGCCGAGCTCGGGCTCGCGAAGGGAAAGCTGACGAGCCGCTGGTGGAGGCTCGCGGCTCCGATCGGGCTCGCCGTGTCAGGCGTGGCGTTCCTCGTGCACGAGCAGAACCCGTGGTTCTTTGCCCGGTCGGCGTTCCTGCACCATCTGATGGGATGGACGCTCGTCGCGTCGGCGATCTTTCCGCTGGGGCTCGTGTTCCGGCCGCGGTCGTCGTTTTTCCGCTACGGGTTCGGGGTCTGCGTGATCGCGCTCTCGATCATGCTCTTCTGCGACCGTGACGTCGCGGCGGTGTTCGGCCATCTCTCGCCGCTCGCGGGGCCGCCGCATCGATGAAGCGACTCGCCGTCTGGGTCTGCGTGCTCGCGCTCCTCGCGCCGGCGGTCGCGTGGGCGCACGCGACGCTCAAGTCCGCCTCGCCGGGATTCGGCACCGAGCTCGCCGGGTCGCCGAAGGAGATCCGCCTCGGGTTCGACCAGTTCGTCAAGTTCCCGTCCGTCCAGGTCTACAACGCGCAGGGGAAGACGTTTGCCGGGTCTGCCGTGTCGAGCGGACTCAGCGTCGTCGCGCCGCTTCGCAAGCGGCTTCCAAAGGGGGCCTACACCGTGCGCTGGCACGTCCTCTCGGCCGACGGCCACGTGGTCTCGGGTGTGTGGACGTTCGGGGTGAAGGTGAAGGCGCCGCCGCCCACGGAGGCCTACGGCGCGAGCGGCCCGACCCGTACCGAGCACGTCGTCCGCTGGCTGTACTTCCTGTCGTTTGCGTTGCTGATCGGCTCGCTCGGTTTCCGGCTCCTCTGCCTCGGCCGCCGGAGCGTCCCGTCCGAGGTCGAGAAGCGGTTGTTCGCGCTGTCACTGATCGGCGTGATCGGAGCGATCGAGGTCGGCATCCTCGCCTTCTGCCTGCGCTGCGAGGACGTGCTTCAGCTGCCCTTCTCGAAGTACATCTACGGCGACCTGACGCCGATCGCCGACGGGACACGGTTCGGCCAGGCCTTCATCTACATGACTCTCGGCTTCGCACTGGTCGCCGCGCTCGTCTACCTCGCCTGGCTACTCGAGCGGCCGCTGCTGAACGCTCCGGCGCTCGTGCTTTCGATTGCCCTGCTCTCGGGACTCTCGGTCTCCGGGCACGACGCGGTCGACGCCGGCTCGTCGAAGACGACCGAGCTGGCCGATTGGGTTCACATCTCGGCGGCCTCGCTCTGGCTCGGCGGACTCGTGGCGCTGGCGGTGGCGATCTGGCCGGTCGCCCCGGCGCTGCGCCGCGACGCGTTCGTCCGCTTCTCGAAGCTGGCGACGGTGCTCGTCGCCCTTGTACTCGCGGCAGGCACGTACCTGGCGCTCGTTCGCGTGCCGCACTTGCGTGACCTCTGGACGCAGAGCTACGGCGAGGTCTTGCTCGTGAAGATCTCGCTCGTTGCGCTCGCGTTCGCCTGGGGCGGCTTCCATCGCTTCTTCGTTCGATCCCGGCTCGACGCAGCCGGCTCCGGGACGCTGTCGCGGGTCGGGCGTAGCCTCGCGGGAGAGAGCATGGTGGGCATCGCCGTCCTGCTCGCTGCCGCGGTGCTCGTCGACTCGAAGCCGCCGCCCCGCCCGGCCTCCACACCGGTCATCCAGGCGGCCGCTCAGCACCGCTGAGCAGCTCGAGCAGGCGCGCGGCGTAGGCGGGCGCCGTCGGCTTGTCCTCGTGCTTGAAGAAGACGTACCCGGGAGGGCGCAAGCGCCCGGCGAGCTCGACGAGGTCGTGCTCGGAGTACGGCGGCTCGCGCAGGCGGACGAAGCGGAAGGGCTCGGCGTCGAGGTCGTTGACAGCGACGATCCCTTCGGCGCCCGCCCACGACTCGTGCCGGAAGTCGAAGGCGAGGTCGACGCCGTCGGCCGCCTCCCGGATCTCGGCGAGGAGAGCGTCGTCCCTCGCGTTCTGGACGACGACGCGGATCGGCCCGAGCCGGTCGCCCAGTCCTGCCACCCGCTCGAGGTACGAGGCGATCCGTTCCGGGCGAGCGACGGCGAGCTTGGGCGCGAAGCGGAAGCCGTGCGGGACGGCCTCGCCCCAGCGTTGGAACTGCTCCGTCGCCGGCAGGCGGTATGCGGTCGTGTTCAGCTCGACCGTGTCGAACCGGCTCGCATAGTAGGCGAGGAACCCGGCGGGCTGGAGACCCTGCGGGTAGAAGCCGGGCCGCCAGGTCGGATACGACCAGCCCGAGGTGCCGACGCGGATGGCCATGGAGAGTACGGTACGTCCGGGGCGGGGATTACGGTAGCTCGCCCGTGGCAGCCACTCGCGATATGGCCCAGGAGAACACGATCGAGCTGCTCGACCACGGCTTTGTCCGGCTGGACGAGGCGATGGCCGACGACCTGTCGGTCGTCAACGGTGCCCGCGTCTCGTTTGCGCGGCGCAAGCTCGAGATGGACGAGTCGGACGAGGCGCTGATCCGCTTCCTGATGCGCGATCGCCACGGATCTCCCTTCGAGCACAACGCCTTCCGCTTTCACATCCGCTGCCCGATCTTCGTGGCGCGGGAATGGTTTCGACATCGGGTCGGGAGTTTTAATGAATTCAGCCTGAGATACGCCAAAGCATCGGAGGACTTCTATATCCCGGAGGCCGAGGACGTCCGCGCGCAGGTGGGAAAGCCCGGCGCGTATTCGTTCGAGCCGGTGGAACCGGAGCTCGCCGAGCGGACCCGCGAACGCCTGCAGGAGGTCTACGACGCCGCCTTCACCGCCTACCGGGAGCTGGTCGACGCGGGTGTTGCCCGCGAGCTCGCCCGCTCGGTGCTTCCGGTCGGCGCCTACACACAGTTCTACTGGACCGTGAACGCGCGCTCGCTGATGAACTTCATCTCGCTCCGCAACTCTCAGTTCGCGCAGCTCGAGATCAGGCGCTACGCCGAGGCCGTCGAGACGTTCTTCGCCGCGAAGATGCCCGTCACGTACGCCTCGTTCGTCGAGGGCGGCCGCGTCGCACCCTGAGAACCAGCGGGCCTCGGATCCTAAGAAGCTCCTAAGACTTGCCCCCGGGGACCGGAATATGGCCCCGGTGGCGTCGTTTAACCATGTGAAGGGCGGGTCGCGCTGGAGACAGGGAAAAACCGCGCGCCCGTGAACTGACGAATAGAGGAGCACATGACCGAAGACACGCTTACGATGCACGACGAAGAGGCTGCCGAGGAACTGCTCGACGGGCAGAGCCGGTACGGCGCCGTCGTCGCGGATGTGGACGCACCGTCCTACATCCTGGACGAGATCGACGAGGTCCTCGCCTCGGACGAGGACGACGACTTCGAGCTCGATCTCACGGCCGAAGCGCCGCTGACCACCGACTCGCTGCAGCTCTTCCTGAACGAGGCGGGCCGCTATCCGTTGCTCACGGCCGCCGAGGAGGTCGAGCTCGCGAAGCGGATCGAGCGCGGCGACCGGGCCGCGAAGGAACGGATGATCACCTGCAACCTGCGGCTCGTGGTTTCGATCGCGCGCCGGTACCAGACGCAGGGGATCACGCTCGGCGACCTGATCCAGGAGGGTGTCATCGGCCTCATTCGCGCCACCGAGAAGTTCGACTGGCGCAAGGGATTCAAGTTCTCGACCTATGCGACCTGGTGGATCCGCCAGGCGGTGCAGAGGGGCGTTGCCAACAAGGCGCGCACCATCCGGATCCCGGTCCATGTCGTCGAGCGCGAGCAGAAGGTGACGCGCACCGAGCGCGAGCTGTCCGCGAAGCTCGGTCGGGCGCCGAGTGACGAGGAGATCGCCAAGCACGCCAAGCTGCCGCTTGCCCAGGTGCGTGAGGTCCGCGAGGCCGCCCGTGCGGTCGCATCGACCGACGCCCCGATCGGTTCGGACGGCGACACGAGTTTCGGCGACCTTTTCGCCGCCGGGGGCCCGACGACCGAGGACGAGGTCGACGCCACGATCCGCGGCGACGCCGTCCGGCGGGCGGTCGCGAAGCTGCCCGACCGGCAGCGCGACGTGATCTCGCTCCGGTTCGGTCTCGTCGGCGACGGCCCGAACTCGCTCGAGCAGATCGGCAAGCAACTCGGCATCACCCGCGAGCGCGTCCGTCAGATCGAAGCCGACGCCCTGCGCCGGCTCGCGGCTGACGACGCGATCGCAGACGCAGCCTAGGCCGTGGTCATGACGACGTGACCGGGGAACTGCGTTCCCGGAGTCATCTTGGTCACGGCCCACTGGGTCGAGTCGGTGATGCGATAGGGGACGTCGAAGGCGACCGTCGTCGAACCGTTCTTCCCGACCCTGAACATGCCGCAGACCCAGGTCGGCTTGCCGGCCTGGGTGACCATGAGGATGTAGTGGGCGTTCCTGGAGGTGAGCGGCGGGAGGCCGCTGACCGTTAGCTGCATGGGCCAGTTTCCGTTCGTGTCCGACGCGCCGACGCGCAGCGAGGCGAGCGAGTTCTGCTCGCCCTGGAGCCGGACTACGCGAACGGCGTGGGGCGAGCTCGCCGGTCTCGTCTGGTTCGCCAGGAGATAACCGCCGCCGAAGCAGGCAGCCGCGACGAGAATCGCCGCCGCCGCCCGGCGGCGCCCCGGGAAAGCAATCACCTTTGCCTCGCCGACATCGGCCGGCGGGCGGTCGAGAACGGATGGAAGCTCGGGGGGCGGACCGGCCGCGACGAGCAGCTCGTGCACTCGCGCAAGACGCGCGCGGTCCTCCGGGCTCATGCCCGTGAGGTCGACCAGCTGGTCGAAGTCGGCGGTCACCAGAGCTCACCCTCCAGGATCTCGGCAAGATGCATCAGTGCGCTACGCGTCCGCGTCTTCACGGTACCAAGCGGAATTCCGAGCTGCGCGGCGACTTCGCTCTGCGAGAGGCCGCTCCAGTACGCCAGCGCGATCACCTCGCGCTCACGCTGCGGAAGGCGCTCGAGCGCGCTGTGGACTTGCCACTGCGTCCACGATTGCTGGGCGCGCTCGTCGGGGCCGATCTCGTTCGACGCCTCGTCCGGCGCCTCGGCCGGCGGCTCGTTCCGGACCCGGCTGCGGTCGACGATCGCGTTCCGCGCCACACCGTAGAGCCACGGAGCTCCGGGCCCCCGTTCGGGCCTGTACGTGGCGGCGGAGCGCCAGATCGAGACGAAGGTCTCCTGCACTGCGTCCTCCGCGCGGCCGCGGTCGCCGAGCCGCCTCAGAGCCAGTCCGAACACGGGCCGCGAGTAGCGGCGGTACAGCTTGTCGAACGCAGCACGGTCGCCCTCGCCCGTCCGCCGGATGAGCTCCCCATCCGAGCACACGAGCGCAATCCTAGGGGTACCCAGAGCGACCGCCATCGCTCGTACCTTCGGCTTCCGGCGCTCAGTCGGTTTTCCGCCGCAGGCGCCTGACGGCTATCCGGCTGCGGCCTGGAACCTCCGGCCGACCTCGTCCCAGTTCACGACGTCCCACCACGCCGCCAGATAGTCGGGACGCCGGTTCTGGTACTTGAGGTAGTAGGCGTGCTCCCAGACGTCGATCCCCAGGATCGGAGTCTTACCGTCCATCAGCGGATTGTCCTGGTTCGGCGTGGAGACCACAGCCAGCGAGCCGCTGTCGACCACGAGCCACGTCCAGCCGGAGCCGAACCGCTTCACGCCCGCGTCGTTGAGCTGCGCCTTCAGCTGATCCGGGTCGCCGAACGCGTCGACGATCGCAGCTTCGAGTGCCCCCGAAGGATCTCCACCGCCGCGGGGCTGCATGATCGTCCAGAAGAGCGAGTGGTTCCAGTGCCCGCCGCCGTTGTTCCGCACCGCCGCACGCTTTTCCTCGGGAATCGAGTCGAGGTTGGTGATCACGTCGTCGAGCGGGCGGTCGGCCCAGTCCGTGCCCTCGAGCGCCGCGTTCAGGTTCGTCACGTAGGCCTGATGGTGCTTGCCGTGGTGGATCTCCATCGTCTTCGCGTCGATCGTGGGCTCGAGTGCGTCGTAGTCATACGGGAGCGCGGGTAGCTCGAATGGCATGTCTCTCCTTTGCTGGTCGCCTTCCCCGGGAGGATATGCTCCTCGCCGTCCCAGGCGTCGCCCAGGAGTTGAACCGGTTGCTGGTGTACACCTTCGAGTGCCGATGACGTTCGCCGGGATTGTCGCCGCCGGCTATCTGCTCGGCTCGTGTCCATGGGGCTACTGGCTCGTTCGCCTCTTCCGCGGCGAGGATGTCCGCCGCCGGGGAAGCGGCGCGATCGGCGCCTCGAACGTCTGGCGCGCCTATGGGCGCCGGCTCGGCCTCGCCGTCGTCTTCCTCGACACCCTGAAGGGGTTCGTCCCTGCGTTCGTCGGCGTCCATGCTGTCTCGTCGCTCTGCGGGATCCTCGCCGGTGCTGCGGCCATGGCGGGACACGCGCGGCCGCCGTTCCTGCGCTTCCAGAAGGGCGGCAAGATGGTCGCGACCGCGGGCGGCGTCGTGATCGCGGTCGCGCCCTGGGCCGCGCTCGCGATCGCGGCCGTCTGGCTGGCGACCTTCGCGCTCTCCCGCTACACGTCGGTGGCCTCGATCGTGTCGGCGATCGCGCTCCCGCTGGCCGCCGCGGCGTTCGGTTATCCGGTCGAGGTGATCGTCTTCACGACGCTTGCCGCCGCGGCGATCATCTGGCTCCACCGCGGGAACCTGCGCCGGCTCCGGGCCGGCACCGAGCACAGGTTCACCTGGCGGCGGCCGGCAGCCCTCTCCTGATGTTCCAGCCGGGGTTCGCAGAGCTGGTCGAGCTCGCGTGCCACGACCTCCGGACGCCGCTCGCAACGGTCAACGGGTTCGCGAAGACGATGCTTCGGGCCGGCGATCTGGGCGGGCGGGACGTCCGGTACGTGGAGATGATCGACGAGGCTGCGACCGATATGACCCGGCTCGTCGCCCAGCTCGGCCTGGCCGCGCGGATCGCCGCCGGGCACTATTCGCCGGAGCTGCTCGAGGCCGACACGCTCGGGCTCGCATCTTCGAGCGGCGACGGCCGGATCTCCGCACACGGAGAGGGAACCACGATCGAGACGGATCCGGACGTGGTCGGGCGCGCCCTCACCGCGCTCGCGGTGGCGGCGCTGCGCTTCGGCGAGGCGGACTCGGTCGAATGGGCTGTGGCCGGGCGCAAGCTGGCCCTCTCGCCGCTGACGGGTGGAGCGGCGCCGGTGCTCGACGGCTCGGCACCGCACGACCTCGGAGCGCTCGTCGCCATGTTCGTGATCACGGACCTCGGCGGCGGCGTCGAGGTCGACGGCGAGACGCTCCGCGTTCGCCTCTAGGCCGCGGGCTGGGCTGCGCCCAGCGCGTCCAAGCCCGGCTCGTAGCAGGCCCGGCAGCGCGCCTCGTAGGAGTCGAGTGCGCCGATCTGCACCGTGGCACCGCCGAAGGGCGCCGGCCGCCCGTCCAGCAGCCGCTGGGTGAGGGTCGCCGGGCCGCCACATCGATGGCAGACGGCCTCCAGCTTGTCGACGAATTCGGCCACGCAGAGAAGCGTTGGCATCGCGCCGAACGGCTCGCCGCGGAAGTCCTGCGCGAGGCCGGCGGCGACCACGCGGGCCCCGCGGCCGACGAGCGCCGCGACCGTCTCGATGATCCCGCCGTCGAAGAACTGCACCTCGTCGATCCCCACCGCGTCGCAACCTGCCGCGAGGCGAAGAACCTCGGCGCTCGACTCGGCGGTCACCGCACGCATCTTCGCGCCGGCATGGGAGATCACGTGCCCGAGGTCGTAGCGGTCGTCCACGGCAGGCTTGACGATCAGCGCCTTCTGCCCGGCGATCTCGGCGCGTCGCAGGCGGCGGATCAGCTCCTCGCTCTTCCCCGAGAACATCGGGCCGCAGACGACCTCGAGCCACCCGCCGCGATGAGGCTGAGTCCGGATCACGCCGCGAGAAGCTAGCGAGGCCACCAGACGTAGACGTTGGTCGGCTTACGCACGAAGCCGAGCCGCTTGTAGAGACGGTTCGCCGACTCGCGATAGGGCATCGAGGTGAGCTCCAGCATGAGCACGCGCGCGGTGTTCGCCCGCGCCATCCCCTCGCGGACGAGAGCCTCTCCGACGCCCTGGCCACGTGCCGACGAGTCGACGATCACGTCCTCGATCCGCGCCTTGAGACCGGACGAGACCCGATACATGACGAGCGTCGCGGTGCCCACGATCCCGCCGTCATCGTCGTCCCGTGCGACGAGCACTGTCTGCGTCGCGACCGTCTCCGCGAGCTGGGGCAGCGTCGGCGGCGTACGGGCTTCGCTCAGTTGCGGCAGCAGTCGGTGAACCGCCTCGAGCAGCTCCTCCGTTGCCTCGTGCGCCTGCTCGACCGTCACCTGAGGAGTCTCGACATGCGCCGGTCTTTGAGCACACGGCCTCCGGTCTGGCACGTTGGGCAGTAGTAGATCGTGTGCTCCTCGAAGTCGACGCGCGCCAGGGGAGTCCGGCAGTTCGGGCACGGCTCGCCGAGACGGTTGTGGACGCGGTAGACCGCCTCGTTCGAGGCGCCCCGCATCCTCAGCTCGAGCCCTCGTGCGAGCTCGCCCCGGATGGCTTGCGCGAGGCGCCCGGTCTCGTCCTCCGAAAGCTGGGTCGACAGCGCGTAGGGAGAGAGACGTGCGACGTTGAGGATCTCGTTCGCCCAGGCGCGGCCGATCCCGGCGATCGCGCGCTGGTCGCGGAGAAGGGAGTGCAGGCGGCGCGCCTCCGCGGCGAGGATCGGGCCGAGCGTCTCGGTTGTGAGGGTATCCGCCTCCGGCCCGAGGTACGCGAGCTCCGCCTCGAGTTCATCGGGTCGCAGCAGCCAGACCCCGGCGCGCTTCTTCCTGCCCGCCTCGGTGAGCACGAGCTCGCCGCCGTCGGCGAAGCCGAGCCGGAACACCGGTGTCTTCGGGCCCTTCTCACCGGGACGGAGATACCGAATCCGGCCGGCGCTCATCAGGTGCACCATCAGCACGAGCTTGCCGTCGTCGGTCGGGAAGAGGAGGCGCTTCGCCCGGCGGCGGACGCCTGCGAGCGTCTCAGCCCGCAGCGAGTCGAGGGGCGGGTCGAACGTCTTCAGCGTCGCGATGTGAGCGGGGCCGGCCCGCTCGATCGGGCTTCGTCGCACGTCGGGATCGAGCGCGCGCCGCCAGGCCTCGACTTCGGGAAGCTCGGGCATGGCGCCAGCCTAGCGCCGTCCCAGCACCGTCTCGGGTGACGCTTGACGGGTACGACCTCACGCTTCTGGATCCAATATCCGAGCTTCGGATCCGTTGATGTGCTAAGTTTCGCTGTACACGGTGTCGAAACCACGGTATTGGATCCAGAACCGATCGTCTTTGGATCCAGCGATACCGGTGTAGCGAGAGTCACCGTAACAAGAGTCACCGAAACGAGGACAGCGCCCATGTCGACAACAATCGATCTCACATCCGGCACCACGCCGCTGGCGCCGCCCATGCCTCGCCACGTGAAGGTCACCGGGGCCGCGCCGGCGTTCGGCTTCGAGCCGTGCGAGGACTTCGGCTGCACGGTTACACACGACGGCGAGGCAACTTCGTGCGGACGAATCGCCTGTCCCGCATGCGGCTGCAGCGGCACGAATCTCTCGTCGATCGAGCTCGTCGATTCGGCTGCCTCCGTGCGCGTCCGCTGCACCTGCGGCTACACGTGGGTTCGCGCCGAGCGCCGCCCGTTCTGACAGCAGCTGACGCCACCTCCTAGACTGGAGGCGTGGACGGGACCAAGGCCGACGAGATCGCACTCGCGCTCGAGGAAGCTATCGTCTCCGGCGAGCTCGCACCCGGGTCGGTTCTCAGGCAGGAGCAGGTCTCGGCGCAGTACGCGGTCAGCCGGACGCCTGTGCGCGAGGCTCTCCGCCGCCTGGCCGCGCTCGGGCTGGTGTCGTTCGAGGCGAACCGCGGGTTCCGCGTCCGCACGCTGTCACGGTCAGAGATGTGGGAGGCGTTCTTGCTGCGCGCCGAGCTCGAGAGCCTGGTCACGGGTATTGCGGCTGAACGGATCACGGCGGCCGACCTCGACGAGCTCGAGCAGGCGGAGAAGCGGTTCTCGCGCCTGACGAGAGCCCTCCGTGCGCGTGAGCCCGGCGCCGACCGCCGCTCGCTGACGGTCGAGTGGATGCAGGCGAACCACGGCTTCCACGATGTCATCTACCGGGTCGCCGACCTGCCCTACATCGAGCAGGTCGCAAAGAGCGCCCGGCGCACGTTCTCGGGCCCCGCGGTCTGGGCACCCGGGGACGAGTCGATCGACGAGCTCTACCTCGCGAACGAGCGTCAGCACGAAGCGATCCGTGGCGCTCTTGCGGCGCGAAGCCCCGAGGGCGCGCGCGCCCTAGCCCGCGAGCACGTGCTCGCCTCCTTCCGCCTCCTCGAGACGATCCTCGAGCAGGTCGGGCGCGCGCTGGTCGATCCGCGGCCGGCGAGCCGCCGCCGGGCTTCGTGATGGACGCGGCCGGCGCCGTCGGCCGCGCGCTCCGCCCCGCCGGTCTCTATGCAGCATCGGCCCGGCGGGTGCTCAGGGCCCGGGGATTGCACGGGCTCCTAGGCGACCGCTTGCGCGGGATGGACGACCGGCTGGTGTTTGTGGTGGGATCGCCGCGCTCGGGCACGACGTTCCTGGCAGGCGTGATCGGCGAGGCCCCTGGATTCGTCGACCTCACGGAAGTGACGCCGCTCAAGGCTGCGATTCCGGAGCTCGTCCAACAGCCCCGGGCCGAGGCGGCCAAGAGCATCCATCGCGTACTCGAGCGGGTGCGGCTGCTGGCGCTGGTTCCGGGCTGGCGCGGCGTCGAGCAGACACCTGAGACGGCGTTCGTCCTCGCCGCGGCGCTCGACGCGTATCCGCGAGCGCGCGCCGTGCATCTCGTGAGGGATGGGCGCGACGTCGCCTGCTCCCTGCTCGAGCGCGGTTGGTTGAGAGCCGGGCGTGAAGGCGCCGACGACGCGAAGCAGGCCTACGGTGGCGCCGCCCGCTTCTGGGTCGATCCCGCGCAGACAGCGGAGTTCGAAGCCGCCAGCGACGCCGCCCGGGCCGCCTGGGCCTGGCGCAGCTATGTCGGTGCCGCACGGTCCGTCGAGGATCCGCGAGTGCTCGAGGTCCGGTACGAGTCGCTGGCCGGCGACCCGGCGACGGAGGCGGAGCGCCTCGCCGATCATCTCGGCCTTGCCCCGGCCCAGTTCGTGGCGAGCCTCGGCCGCGTTCACGACAACTCGATCGGCCGCTTCAGGCGCGATCTCGCTCCGGAGCAGCTCGCCGAGGTCGAGCGCGAGGCGGGCGAGCTGTTGCTCGAGCTGGGCTACGCCTGAGCGCTCTTATCGTTCTCTAAGGTCGCTCTTAAGCAGTTTCCTTACGCTCGGAAGGTCAACTCAGGCACCGGACGACTCGAAAGGTGGTGAACATGCGGCGCACTCTGTTTCGCGTGACGGTCTCGGCGACGGTGGCAGTTGTCGCGGCCGCCGTTGTGAGCGCGGCGTTTGGAGCCCACGTCAACGGCCGGTTCGGGCCGCGCACGAGCGTGAACGGGTTCCGAGCGGGCGGCTTCGGACCCGGAGGCCTGATGGGTGGCGGGATCACCTTCGGCGGCCCCGGGTTCGGCGGGTTCGGGCTGGGCCGACCCGGATTGATGGGGCCTGGCATGCGGGGCGGAGGTTCGGCGTCGCTGCTCAGCGGTGACGTGCTCACGCAGGCCGCGAACTGCCTCAACATGAAGCTGACCGATCTCGAGACCGCGCTCAAGGGGGGCAAGTCCCTCTCTGACGTCGCCGGCGGTGGCTCGAAGGCGACCGACCTGATCAACTGCATCGTCAAGGGCGAGACGACGAATCTCGACGCCGCGGTGGCGGCCGGTTGGCTCACCTCCGACCAGGAGACCGCACTCGAGAAGCAGCTCACGAACCAGGTGACCGATCTGGTCGACAACGGGCCGCCGGTTCCGCCGAGCGGCGCCCAGTCCGGCGGGCTGCTCCAGCTGGCGTCGAACTACCTCGGCATCAGCGTGTCCGACCTCCAGTCGGATCTCAAGTCGGGCAAGACTCTTGCGAGCCTCCTCACCGGGAGCCAGACGGTGCAGCAACTCGTGACCGCCCTCGAGGCTCCGGTTCAGAGCAGCCTGGACAAGGCGGTGAGCGCTGGCAACATCACCCAGGATCAGGAGACCGCGATCCTGAGCAAGCTGACCACACGGCTCACCAACTTCGTCAACGGCACGAAGCCGACGACTGCGCAGATGAGCTCGCTGCAGAAGTCGGTCAGGAAGTACGTGACGCTTTCGTTCCTCAAGCACCGCTAGCGTTCCCTCCGACGCAGTGCCGCCGAGGCCGGGCCCACGAGCCCGGCCTCGGCGTATCCCTGGCCGAACTTCCGGTGTCTGACACGACGCTCGGTCAAGGTGCAGTCGTGAGCCACCTCCACCGGGCATGCCCTGACGGCCATGTCCGCCGACCAGCGGCCGTGAACCACCCCTTGCCGAGAAGCGAATCGGGCCGATCCGCGCCAACGGTCAATACCCCGCAACGAGCGGCGTACGGGCGGCTAGAACCCGCTCGCCGTCGGCGATCGAGGCGTTCCGACCAGCCTAGCGGTGCTTCGCGTCCCAGGCCCGCGATGGCTGCCGCCGTTTCAGTTTCGTCTCACTCACGTCACAGGTCTACACCGGTGTCTGACACCTGCTGCCTAGCCGGCGGTGAGGACGCCGAACGGCTGCGGCAACCCGCAGCTGGCTTCGTCGCTCGAGGCGTCCGCTGCTTCTAGGCAGGGACTCGATGCCGGCGGGCGGCTCCGGTTTGCTCGGCCGCGGCCGAGACGGCGCCGGCC
>DATIYE010000156.1:0-17598 GCA_035517795.1 Gaiellaceae bacterium
TCTCCAAGCTCTCGCGGGAGGTCGAGGGTGAGCGGCACATCGTTTCGGAGCCGCCGCTGATCGTTCGGCTCGACGACTACGAGGACGCTCAGGAGCGCGATCGCATCAAGGCGAACCTGGAGCGGCTCTTGCGCGAGTACAGCCTCACGCTCCAGCATGAGCGACGAGTACTGCTGGCACAGTTCCGGCTCGTCGATTTCGCCCGCAAGGTTGTGGGCGTGGGAAGTGTCGGAACGCGTGCCGCGATCGCGCTGCTGCTCGGCCGAGACGGGAAAGACCCACTCTTCCTACAGATCAAACAAGCACAGCCGTCGGTCATGGAGGAGTTCGCCGGCCCGAGCGAGTACCGCAACTCGGGAGAGCGCGTGGTCGCCGGGCAGCGGATCATGCAAGCATCGAGCGACATCTTCCTCGGCTGGCTCAGGGACACACACAGCATCGACGGCGACATCCGTGACTACTACGTTCGCCAACTCCGCGATTGGAAGGGCTCGATCGCAGTCGAGGTGATGGATCCGCGCGCGCTGTCGGTCTACGGGCAACTCTGTGCGGTGACGCTTTGCCATGCGCACGCGCGCTCGGGTGATCGCGTCGCCATCGCCTCCTACCTCGGCAACGGCGATGTCTTCGACCGAGCGATCCTTACCTTCTCCGAGGCCTACGCCGAGCAGAACGACCGCGACTACAAGACCCTCGTCGAGGCCGTCGATACCGGACGAGTCCACGCCCAGCACAGCTACTGACCGTCCTGATCGCGAGCTGCTACCGTGCTCTTACGGTCGCTTTTCGGCGGCCGGGAGATTCAGCTTCTCGTTCCTCCTGCTCACAGGCGTTTCGAGGCTCTTGCATCTCGAACGCTTCTCGACAAGGAAGGAACACATTGTCTCAGTCGTTTGACGCGCTCGGCGTGAGCGCGCCCGTCCTCGAGGCGCTGGGCCGCCTCGGCATTCAGTCACCTTTTGCGATCCAGGCCCTCGTCTTGCCCGACGCCCTCGCCGGCCTGGACGTGCTTGCTGCAGCGCCCACGGGCTCCGGAAAGACGCTCGCCTTCGGAATCCCGATGATCGAGCGGACGGCCGCCGCCGCCGGCCGCCCGAGCGCGCTCGTGCTCGTCCCGACCCGGGAGCTCGCCTCCCAGATCGTCGCCGACCTGCAGCCGCTCGCCGCGTCACGCGGCCTGCGCATCTCCGCCGTCTACGGCGGAACACCCGTCGGCGGGCAGGCGAGGAAGGCGCATGGAGCTCACCTCCTCGTCGCGACCCCGGGGAGGCTCCACGACCTCCTCGAGCGGCGGCTCGTCTCGCTCGCCTCGGTTCGTGTGCTCGTTCTCGACGAAGCCGATCGGATGCTCGACATGGGCTTCCGCCCTCAGGTCGACAGCATCCTCAGGCGGATCCCGCAGAACCGGCAGACGATGCTCTTCTCCGCGACGCTCGAGGGGCCTGTGGCCGACCTTGCCCGCAGCTACACGGTGACCGCCTCTCGGTACAGCACCAGTGCGCAGATCGAAGCCGGTGCGGGCGACGTCGGGCACGAGTTCGTTCCCGTGACCAGCGAGGACAAGCTGGAGCGGCTGGTGGAGCAGCTCGGGCGGGAGCGGCGGCTGGCGCTGGTCTTCGTTCGCACAAAACACGGAGCCGACAAGCTCGCGCGCAAGCTCAAGCGCGATCACGGCCTCCACACTGCCGTCATGCACGGGAACATGTCCCAGAACGCGCGCGAGCGCTCGTTGTGGGAGTTCGAGACGGGTCGCGTCTCGACGCTGATCGCGACCGACGTCGCGGCGCGAGGCCTTGACGTCGACGAGATCACGCACGTCATCAACTTCGATCCGCCCCACACCGACGACGACTACGTCCATCGTGTCGGCAGGACGGGTCGTGCGGGTCGGACCGGAACCGGTGTCACGCTGGTCTTGCCGGAGCAGCGCCTCGACGTGAGCAGGCTGGCCGGAAGGCTCGGACACGCAGCAGCTTTCGCGGCGTCAGGCATTCACGTTCCCGGCTCACCTCGGCGGGGGCACAGCTCCGGCTCGAGGCGGCGCAGGAACAGAGGCAGGGCATGAGAGTGCCGGGCACCGAATCGCCGGGACGGTGCGGGGGTGGCTACTCCGTGCCGACGGTGAACGACGCTCGCGGCACCGACGAGGCCCCCTCCGCCGACAGCGACGCCCTCAGCGTCTGATCTCCGAACCGGGTGATCTTCACGCCCAGCCGGACCGGGGTGCTCGTCTTCGGCGAGAGGCTGTCGAGGAAGCAGACGAGCGTCGTCTTCCCCTTGCAACCGCTGCCCCGCTCGTAGGCCGGGCGTCCGAGCAGCTTCATCCCCGGCGGGAGCGAGATCGTGAGGAAGACCTTCCCGTAGCCCTGGTAGCCCGAGGCGTTCGACGACCAGACCGTGAAGTCGACCTCCTGGTCGGGGAACGCCGCCGCCGCCGAGCTGTCGATCGACACCGAGAGGTCGTTCGGGGGTGAGCCGTAGGGGTAGCCGAGCACGGTGCTCGCCTCGGCCGCTGCGATCAGGCAGACACCCGCCACCACGAGCACCCTCGCTCCCCGGCTGACCTCCCGGCTCCGGACCTGCGGCCTCCGGGGTGCTCCGCCCCACGCGACGGCGAAGGCGATGACCGCGAGCGTGACCACCACCAGCGCTCCCCAGCCGCGGCCCGGCACGACCCAGCCAAGAACGTTGTCGACGAGATCCTGCGCGAACCTCGACGATCCGAGGTCGACGGGGACCCGCGCCAGCTCGCCCCAGACTCCTCCCCGAAGCGTGTAATCGCTTCCCCAGACGAGCAGGCGCAGGCTCATCGTCACGATGGAAAGCAGCGCGAGCGCCCCGGTGAGCAACGGCCGCCAGGCGAAGGCCGGCGCGAGGCCGAGGGCGAGGAACGGGAGCGCCGGGATCAGGAACCGGGGCCCCGGCGAGCCGCCGTAGGGCAGGAAGTAGCCCGCGTTGGCGATGACGAACAGCACGGTCACCACCGCGCAGGCGATCGCCTCGCGGCGGTGCTCCCTCCCCAGAAGCACGAGGCCCCACGCCGCGGCGGCCAGCACCGGCGAGACCGCGAGCAACCCGCCGCTGCCCGCAAACACCTCGTAGCTTGCGTAGAGGTGCGGCACGCCGATTCCGAAGAAGCCGCTCGCCTGCTCGGACTGGAACTGGTTGGACACGTAGCGGTACGACAGGCGCCAGGGCGCGCCGAAGGCGAGCCAGTCGTAGACGCCCAGGAGCAGCGCCCCGGGGATGACGCCGAGCGCATACCGGGCGAGCCTGCGCAGCCGGCCCTCACCGACAACGAGGTAGACCGCGACCACCGCGACGATCAGGCCCACCTGGTACTCGAAGACGACCCCCGCACCGGCCGCCAGCCCGGCCAGGAGCGGTCGGCGGCGCCAGGCGAGCAGGAAGGCTCCGAAGCCGAGCAGCGCGGCGGGAACCTGGTCGAAGTTCATCGCCGCGAACGCCGCGATCAGGGTTCCGAGTGCGAATGTCACGAGCACCACCGACCCGTATCCCGGCGCGAGCCCCTCGCTGACCCGCCCGAGCAGGAAGGCGCAGGCGAGGAACATGAGCCCGGACGAGAGCACGCGCACGATCCAAAGCTGCCAGGGCGAGTTGTGACTCACGAGGGTGCCCATGTCGGGTAGGCCGACCGCCTCGGCGACGGGAAGCTCGATGATCGACAGGCCCGGCGCCTTGTCGCTGTAGTCGTGCCCGCCGTAGCTCGCATAGTCGAGCTGGAAGCAGCCGTCGTCGTAGAGCCGGCCGTGGAGGAGCGCCTGGCTGAGGCAGAGCCTCGAGTTGTCCTGGGCGTTGAGCCCGTAGAGGGGGGTGAGAGCCGCGAGTGCGACGAGCGCGAGGACGAGCCATTCCCGTCTCGGCCTTCCCCAGGGGAACGTGGTCCTCTGCGGCACGGGCCCACGATAACCAGGCGTCCGGTGCCGTCTTCGAGGCGAGTGCCGTCGGGAGCTTCACACGCACAAAGCACGGGCCGGACCGGACACGCGGCCCGGCAGGCGCAGGAAGCCGCGCGGGGCTCTGGCGGCTCTGCGTCGAGCGAACCTCCTAGAGTCCCGAGGCGGTCATGGTCGCTCAGCCCACCGGCACCGTCACCCTCGTCTTCACGGACATCGAGGGCTCGACGCGCCTGCTCTCGACTCTGGGCCCTGCGCGCTACCGGGAGGCTCTGGCCGGACACCGCGTTGCGGTTCGAGAGGCCTTCGGGCGTCACCGCGGCTACGAGGTCGACTACGAAGGCGATGCGTTCTTCTACGCCTTCGCGTCGGCAGTAGAGGCCGTCGCCGCCGTCGAGGAGGCGACCGCGGCTCTCGACGGTGGGCCCATCACGATCCGCGTCGGGATACTCATCCGCGGGCGCGCTCGGTGCGCGCACCAGGCCGTTCCTCGACCGCGCACGGTCGGAGCTCGACCCGGCCACGGTCGAAGCCCTGACGAGCGATGGGCGGGCGCTGAGCCCCGAGCAGGCGCTCGAGCTGATCGAGTCAGCCCAGGATTGACGCGAACCGGGGCTCCGCCGCCGTTTTCTCGAGCCGCTCGAAGTGGACGTCCGCGTAGGCCTCGAAGTCGAAGTCGAGCTCGGAGACCGCCGTCTGGACGACACCCCACATCGCCTCCCGGAAGTCCGACATGAAGCGCATCAGCACGTGCACCTCCGGGTCGCCACCGCCGTACGCCGCGAGGAGCTCGGCGTCCCCGGCCTCGTCGAGGCCGTTGTTCACGGCGAAGTTCGCCAGGTCGAAGGCCGGGTCGCCCATCCCCGCATACTCCCAGTCGACGATCCACACCCGCTCCCCGCCGACGAAGTTCGCCGCCAGCAGGTCGTTGTGGCAGGGACAGAGCTCGAAGCCGCCACGCCGGTGCTCGATCCGGTCGGCGATCGATTTCGCCCATGTGTAGCCGGCGGTGGGCGAAACGCCGTTCGCGGCGGCCGTAGCAGCGTAGGCCTCGACCACCCGGAAGGAGTCGAACCGGCCGGGGATGGCTCGACCGTCGTGCAGCCGCCGGAGCAGCCCCGCCGCCTCCGGCACCGTCACCTTCCCGCTCTCGCCCTCGACGAACCGGGTCACGAGATACCCCTCGGGCTCGACGAACGCGATCACCTCGGGGCCGATGCGGAGCTTCGCGGCCGCCAGCGAGGCCCGGTACTCGACCGAGCGTTCGATGCCGAGCAAAGCGGTGTCCTTGCCTCCGATCCGGAGCACGAAGTCCTCGCCGCCGGCGCGCACCTTGAAGTTGTGGTTCGTGATCCCGCCGCCGAGCGGCTCCACGGACTCGACTCCGTCGGGCCAGACCCGCGCGATCGCCGCCTCGATCACGCGCGGATCCGCTCCCCTGCCGGATCGAACAGCGGCTCGGCCCAGACCTCGCCGGCGATCCAGTCGCCGAAGATCTCGACCTCGACGGGCCTGCCCGGCTCGGCAAGGCCTGTCGGCAGGTACCCGTAGGCGATCGACCGCTCGACCGAGTAGCCGTACCCACCGCTTGTCACCCGGCCCACGAGCGCCCCGTCGATCCGCACCGGCTCGGACCCCAGCGCGACCGCACGCGCGTCATCGAGCACCAGGCAGCAGAGCCGCCGCTCCGGCTCCTGCGCTTCGAGCAGGGCCTCGCGGCCGACGAAGCCGCCCTTGTCGAGCTTGACCGAGAAGCCGAGCCCCGCCTCGAACGGGGTGTCGTCGGGCGTGATGTCGGCGCCCCATACCCGGTAGCCCTTCTCGAGCCGCAGCGAGTCGATCGCGCGGTAACCGCCCGCGACGAGCCCCAGCTCGCGGCCCGGCTCCCAGATCGCGTCCCAGAGCGCGAGTCCGAACTCGCTCGGGCAGTAGAGCTCCCAGCCGAGCTCGCCGACGTAGGTGACGCGAAGGGCCAGGCAGGGGACAGAGCCGACAGCGAGCTCGCGGGCCCGCATGTAGGGGAACTCGAGCGGTGTCGAGGTGAGCGGCTGCAGGATGTCGCGGGCCCTCGGGCCCCAGAGGCCGAAGCAGGCGTAGGCCGAGGTCACGTCCTCGACCGTCACCCCGGCGGGCGCGTGCTCACGGATCCAGGCGAGATCGTGCTGGCCGAAAGCCGTACCGGTCACGATCCGGAACCGCTCCTCGGCGAGCCGGGTGACGGTGAAGTCGCACTCGATCCCGCCCCGAGCGTTCAGCATCGAGGTGTAGGTGATCGCGCCGACGTCGCGTGCCACGCGGTTCGCGCACAGGTGCTCGAGCAGCCGGGCCGCGCCCTCACCCGAGAGCTCGATCTTCGCGAACGACGTCTCGTCGAAGAGCGCAGCCGTCTCGCGGCAGGCCAGGTGCTCGGCGCCGATTGCCGGCGACCACAGCCGCCCCGCCCAGCCTCGCGGACGAAGCGACGGGTCGCCCTGAGCCCCGTTCGGCTCGAACCAGTTGGCCCGCTCCCAGCCCGACTTCTCGCCGAACGCCGCGCCGAGCTCGACCAACCGGCCGTACGCGGGCGAGAGCCGCAGCGGCCTGCCCGCCTTCCGTTCGTGCCCCGGGTACTTGACGTCGTAGTAGGTCTCGTACACCTCGAGCGTGCGGGCGAGGGTGTAGGCAGGCGAGCGGTATGCCCGACCGAAGCGGCGCGAGTCCATGTGCCAGACGTCGAGTGAGGGCACACCCTCGACGATCCACTCGGCCACGAGTTGCCCTAGCCCGCCGGCCCCCGCGAGCCCATGAGCGCAGAACCCGGCGGCCGTCCAGAGGCCGCGAACCTCGGTTGGGCCGAGGATGAACTCGCCGTCCGGGGTGAACGCCTCGGGCCCGTTGATGAGCTTGATCACCTCCATCTCGGCGATCGACGGCACACGCACGAGCGCGCCGTCCATCAGCTCCTCGAACCGCGGCCAGTCCTCGGCTAGCAGCTTGCCGTTGAAGTCCGCCGGGATCCCGTCGAGCGACCACGGGGCCGGATGGCGCTCGTAGCCGCCCATGATCAACCCGCCGGACTCGGGCCGGAAGTAGACGAGGAGTGACGGGTCGCGCATTGTCGGCATGTCCGTTGGTAGCCCCGAGGGCCTGGTGATCAGGTACTCGTGGGCCATCGGCACGATCGGGACGTTCACGCCTGCGAGCGCCCCGATCTCCTTCGAAAACATCCCACCTGCGTTCACGACCACCTCGGCCTCGATCTCGCCCTGCTCGGTGACGACGCCACGGACCTGGCCTCGCTCGACCGGGATCGCCGTCACGCGTGTCCCCTGGTAGATCTCCGCGCCGCCCCGGCGCGCCCCTTCGGCGAGGGCGAAGGTGAGCTGCGAGGGGTCGATATAGCCGTCGGTGGGCAGGAAGGCGGCGCCGTGCACGCCCTCGGTCGTCATCGGTGGGAAGAGCTCCTGCGCCTCGGCGGCCGAGATCAGCTCGAGCGGGAGGCCGAAGGTCTTCGCCCATCCCGACTGGCGCGCGAGCTCCTCCATACGCTCCTCGGTCGAGGCAAGCCGGAGCGATCCGACCTCGCGCCACCCGGTCTCGAGGCCGACCTCGTCGCCGAGGGTGCGGTAGAGCTCGACCGAGCTCATCATCATCCTCGTCAGGCTGAGCGAACCTCGCAGCTGGCCCACGAGTCCGGCCGAATGGAAGGTCGAGCCGCTCGTCAGCTCGGCGCGCTCGACCAGTACGACGTCGTCCCAGCCGAGCCGCGTCAGCCAGTACAGGATCGAGCAGCCCCCGACGCCGCCGCCGATCACGACCACGCGGGCGCGGTTCTTCATCCGCTATTCCGGCGTGACGTAGGAGGCCGTCAGGCCGCCGTCGACGAGGAAGGTCGAGCCGGTCACGTACGAGGACTCGTCGCTCGCCAGGAAGAGCGCCCCGTTCACGATCTCGCGCGGCTTGCCGAGCCGGCCGGTCGGCCAGTGGATCCTGCGACGTTCGAGCGCCTCGGGGTTGTCCCCGAAGATGTTGAGCAGGAGCGGCGTCTCGACCGGGCCCGGGCAGAGCGAGTTGACGCGGATCCCCTCGCGTGCGAACTGGACTGCGAGCTCCCGGCTCAGCGCGAGCACGGCTCCCTTCGAGGCGGTGTAGGAGATCTGCGATGTCGCCGCGCCGAGAATGGCGACGAACGAGGCGACGTTGATGACCGAGCCGCCGCCACGCTCCCGCAGGTAGGGGATGCCGTGCTTGCAACAGAGGAACACGCCCTTGGTGTTCACGTCCTGGACGCGCTGCCACGCCTCGACGGTGGTGTCGAGGATCGAGGCGTCGTCGTCGGGCGAGATGCCGGCGTTGTTGTAGAGGACGTCGATGCCGCCGAACCGTTCGGCGGTCGCAGCCATCATCGCCGCCACCTGCTCTTCGTCGGCGACGTCGACCGGGAACGCGAAGGCCTCTCCCGTGCAGAGCGTGACCGTATCCTCGGCCGCCGCGATCGCCACGTCCGCGGCGCAGACCTTCGCCCCCTCGGCCGTGAAGACGATCGCCGCCTCGCGGCCCATCCCGCCGCCGGCGCCGGTGATGACACAGACCTTTCCGTCGAGACGTCCCATATCGCTCACCCCTCCGTCGAGAAGAACACGCTCTTGACCTCCGAGTAGCCCTCCATCGCCTGCATGCCGAGCTCGCGTCCGAAGCCCGACTGCTTGAAGCCGCCAAAGGGAGTCGACGGCCGGACCGAGCTGTTCGAGTTGACTGAGAGCACACCGGTCTCGACGGCTCGTGCGACGCGGATCGCCCGAGCGCCGTCGCGGGTCCAGATCGAGCCCGACAGGCCGTACGGCGTGTCGTTTGCGATCCGGATCGCTTCGGCCTCGTCTTCGAACGGGATCACGGCCGCCACCGGTCCGAAGATCTCCTCGCGCGCGATCCGGTCGTCGTTGGACGCCTCGACGAGCGTGCACGGGTACCAGAATCCGGCTGTTTCAGGCACTGAGCCCCGGAAACGGCTGGCGACCCCTTCGAGATACGACGCGACCGTCGCACGATGCTCGGCGCTGATCAGCGGGCCCATCTCGGTTTCTTCGAGCGAAGGGTCTCCGACCTTCACCTTGGCTGTCGCCGAGGCCAGCAAGTCCAGAAAGTCGTCGTAGACGGCATTCTGGATCAGGATGCGCGAGCGGGCGCAGCAGTCCTGGCCGGCGTTGTCGAAGACGGCGTAGGGGGCTGCGGCTGCGGCGCGCTCGAGGTCGGCATCCGCGAAAACGACGTTCGCGGATTTGCCGCCGAGCTCGAGCGTGACGCGCTTGATCGTGCCGGCGGCGTCGCGCATCACCTCCCTGCCGACCTCGGTCGAGCCGGTGAAGCCGACCTTCGCCACATCCGGGTGACGGGCAAGCCTCGAGCCGACCACCGATCCCGGGCCGACGAGGACGTTGACGACACCCTCGGGGATCCCGGCCTCGAGTACCAGCTCGGCGAGGCGGAGGGCCGAGAGCGGGGTCAGCGCTGCCGGCTTGAGCACCACCGTGTTGCCGCACGCGAGCGCCGGGCCCAGCTTCCACGAGGCGATGTTGAGCGGAAAGTTCCAGGGGACGATCAGCCCGACGACGCCGAGCGGCTCGCGGAAGGTCGTCGCGATCCCGCCTCCGACGGGGATCGTCTCGCCGTGGTGCTTGTCGACCGCGCCCGCATAGAAATGCAGCACCTGCGCGACCATCCCGACCTCGCCGCGCGCGCCCGAGATCGGCTTGCCGACGTTCGCGGACTCGATCCGGGCTAGCTCCTCGGCGTGCTCCTCGACGAGGGTCGCGAGCCGGCGAAGCAAGCGCGCCCGATCGGCCGGTGAGACGGCGCTCCAGGCCGGAAACGCGTCGCCGGCACGAGCGATCGCGGCATCGGTCGCCTCGAGCCCCGCCTCCTCGAGCTCGGCGATCGGCTCCTCGGTGGCGGGATTGCGGACGATCAGACTCATCGGCTACCCGCGCTCGAACAGCCGCTCGCGTTCCCAGCAGGTCACGACCTGGTCGAACAGCCGCTGCTCGGTGCGCCCGTAGTTCAGGTAGTGGTCGACGACCTCGTCGCCGAAGGCATCCCGCGCCACCGTTCCGGATTCGAGCGCGGCGATCGCCTCGCGCAGCGTCGAGGGGAAGCGCTCGGCGTCGGAGCCGTAGGCGTTGCCCTCGAGCGGCGCCGGCAGCTCGAGTCCTCGCTCGATGCCGTGCAGG
This sequence comes from Gaiellaceae bacterium, assembly GCA_035517795.1. Classification (GTDB taxonomy): domain Bacteria; phylum Actinomycetota; class Thermoleophilia; order Gaiellales; family Gaiellaceae; genus PALSA-600. The sequence continues at coordinate 10,124 of DATIYE010000156.1, forward strand.
CCGGCGGCGATCAGCGCTGCGAACGCGAGGTACGGGTTGACGTCACCTCCCGGGAGCCGCGTCTCGACGCGGTGGGAAGAGCCGTGACCCACGATCCTGAAGCCGCAGGTGCGGTTGTCGTGCCCCCACGCGAGCGTCGTCGGCGCCCAGCTCCCCGCCGCGTAGCGCTTGTAGGAATTCACGTTCGGCGCGAGGAAGAGCGCCAGCTCGCGAGCGCAGGCGATCCAGCCTGCGAGGAAGCCTCCGAACACCTCGCTCTCGCCCGCGAACGCGTTGGCGCCGTCGCGCCAGAGGCTCGCGTGGATATGGCACGAGTTGCCGATCCACGTGTGATCGGGCTTGGCCATGAAGGTGATCGAGCAGCCGTTTGCGAAGGCGATCTCCTTGGCGCCGTTCTTGTAGACCACGTGGTTGTCGGCCATTCTCAACGCGTCCGCGTAGCGGAAATTGATCTCCTGCTGTCCCGGCCATGCCTCGCCCTTCGAGCTCTCGACCGGGATCCCGGCCCCCTGCATTCCGTTGCGGATCTGCCGAATCAGGCCCTCGTCGTAGCTCGTGCCGAGCACGTGGTAGTCGAGGATGTAGGGCACCGACGGGGTGAGCTCGCGGAAGTGCTTCTCCGCCGCCTCCGCGTAGGTCTCCTTGAGGAGGTAGAACTCGAGCTCCGAGCCGAACATCGGCTCGAGCCCGGCTTCCCGCGCCCGCTCGACCTGGGCGGCGAGTACCTGCCGGGGTGAGGCGACGACGGGCGAGCCGTCCTCCCAGGCGACGTCGCAGAGCACGAGTGCCGTCCCCTCGAGCCAGGGGATCCGGCGCAGCGTCGCCAGGTCGGGCAGCAGGTGGAAGTCGCCGTAGCCTCGCTCCCAGCTCGCCATCGCATAGCCCGGCTGCGGATCCATCTCCATGTCCAGCGCGAGCAGGTAGTTGCAACCCTCCAGGCCGTGGCCGACGGTCTCCGCCAGAAAGAAGTGCGCCTCCTCGCGCTTGCCCATCAGCCGGCCCTGCATGTCGGTGAAGGCGCAGACGACCGTGTCGATCGTACCGCCCTCGACCTCGGCGGTTAGCTCCTCGAGTGTCAGCACGGCGCCGAGTCTACGCAGGGCGAGGGGTGCCGTGGCACCCCTCGCCCGAGCGGGTCAAGCGCCTTCGAACTCGGTGTCGGCGGGGAGCAGGAATGCGTCCTCCTGCTTCTCCTCGAGCTGCTCGAGCTCCTCCTCGGTGCCCATCCGCACCGGGCCCTTGAACCAGTTCTTGGCGGACAACACCCACCAGCCACCGAAGAGGATGAACGCGCCGACGATCGTCAGAGGAGCGTAGTTCACATCGTTCCAGGTGAAGCCCGTGCGCCACGGCATGCCCTGCGGAACCGTCGGGAGCATGAAGATGACGGAGATGAAGACGACCCACAGGATTGCGATCGGGTTGATCCACTTGCGGTGGTTGCCGAGTGTCCACGCGCCCGGCTGGAACCTGTCGCCCTGCCGGACGCGCAGGATCACCGGGAGGATGAATGCGATATAGAGGGAGGTCGTGCCGACGGAGGTCCCGACGTAATAGCCGGCGAGGTTGTTCCACCAGGTGGGGACGAGGAGCAGGAAGCCGAAGAAGCCGACGGCGATCGCGGCCCACACGGGCACGCGGTGGCGGGAGACCGTGCGCCACGCTTGATGGCCCGGCATCGCCCTGTCGCGCGAGAAGGCGAACATCATCCGTGAGCCCGACGTGATGCACGCCGTCAGGCAGTAGAACTGGGCGATGACGATGATGAACAGCAGGAACTCCGCCCAGTGGGTGCTCATCGAGGTCTGCCAGATCCACGTGACGATGTCGCCGTAATGCGATTGGACCTCGGTCTGGTTCGGGATCGCGAACGTGACGGCGGTCAGCAGGATGAATCCCGCGATCACCGATACGACCACCGACCACAGCATCCCCGTCGCCGCCCCGCGCGAGGCCTTGTGGGTCTCCTCGGCCATGTGCGCCGAGGCGTCGTAGCCTGTGAGCGTGTACTGCGCCATCCCGATCGAGCCGATCGCGAATACCATCCAGAAGACGCCGCTCGACCAGCCGCTGCCGTGGAAGCCCGAGTTGTTGATCGTCTGCCCGAACACGTAGCCGGCCGACTGGTGATGGCTCGGCACGACGATCAGCGCGATCACGATGATCGCCACGCCCACGACGTGCCACCAGGCCGAGATCTCGTTGATCAGCGAAGTGATGCGCACGTCGAACACGTTCAGGAGCGTGCAGGCGGCGATGAACGCGGCGAACAGATAGAAGATGTGGTGGCGGTCGTTCGGGTAGCCCCAGAGCAGGTTGGAGAGCGCAGTCGCGTAGGTCGCGAGCCCGTAGGCGACCGCGCCGATGATGCCGATCAGCCCGAGCCAGTTGAACCAGCCCGTGAACCAGCCCCAGCCCGGGTTGCCGAGCTTGGACGACCAGAAATAGAGCCCGCCGGCGGTCGGATAGGACGAGGCGATCTCGGCCATCGAGAGGGCGACGAACGTCGTGAACGTGCCGACGATGATCCACCCCCACGTCACCGACACCGGCCCGCCCCACTGGAAGGCGAGGTAGAAGGACGTCAGGCACCCCGCGAGGATGGAGATGATCGTGAAGCTGATCGCGAAGTTGCGGAACGCGCTCATAGCGCGGAAGAGCTCCTGGGCGTACCCGAGCCGGTGGAGGATCCGCTCGTCCTCCGTCAGGTGGATGTGCCCGGTCGCTGAAGCCTCGGAGCTGCTCATGCCTGTCCTCCCTGGTCGGTTGCCACCTAGCCGATTGCGCGTTTATACAACTCTCACGCAGGAAAAGCTACGGCTGACCCAGAGAAAGTGGCGCTACGCGGCGCGGCGGGAGCGGGTCAGCAGCGAGTCGAGCACGCTGTCGTACGCGGCATCGACCAGCCGATCGGCCTCCTCGGCGGCATCGAGCCTCGCTGCGGCGAGCGCCCCGGCATCGTCGCCGCGGCTCTGCTCGAGGAACTCGTCCCTCGAGTGGATGGCTGCCCGCTCCACGGTCCACAGTGCTTCGTCGATCAGAGAGGCGAGCATGGCCTCAGCCGCATCGGCGAGCGCCTCGACCGACCTCGGGTCGCGATGGCCTCCGGTGACCGCTCGCCAGGCGAGCTCGCGCGCCAGTCCCTGCCAGCTCCCTCCCCGGCAGAGTCGCCGAATCGCCTCGGCGAGCGCCTCTTCGGCGATCCGCTCGCTCGAGCCCTGGGGCAAGAGGGCCTGGGGCGCGTCCAACGGGAAGATCATCGCGGCCGCCCCGGACGGCCCCTCCCGAACGGGCCGTTTCCAGCGAAATATCTCACGTCAGCTGCCGACTACGTGAGGTTTGAGACAAGCAAAGCTCAGCATTCGACGGTTCTTCGGAAGCGGTTGTGACAATCGAGTAGGGTTCCGCTCGGTGCGTCGCGGCTCCATCCTTCAGCTCATCCTGATCGGCGTCGGAGCCGGCGCGATCGCGACTGCAGTTGCGATCTTCGTCCCCTGGCTCCCCACCCCGGCCTCGAGGCAGGCCGGACGGATCGACTTCGTCTACTGGTTCGCGACCGTCATCTCGCTGTTCATCTTCGCCGTCGTCGCAGCGATCCTGATCTACGCCGTGATCAACTTCCGGGTCAAGGACCCGATGGACTTCTCCGACGGCCCGCCGGTCCACGGACATACGACGATCGAGATCATCTGGACGGTGGTGCCGGCGATCCTCGTCACGGCGATCTCGGTCGTGAGCGCGATCGTCCTCGCCCAGAACAGCCATGCGGGCTCGAACCCACTGGTGGTGAGGGTGTTCGGACAGCAGTTCACCTGGACCTTCCAGTACCCGAACGGGAAGATCTTCCCGATCCTGCGGCTGCCGATCGACCGCGGCGTCGAGCTCGAGGTCACCGCGAAGGACGTGATCCACTCCTTCTGGGTGCCCCAGTTCGGCCAGAAGCAGGACGCCGTTCCGGGGCAGGTCAACTCTCTCGTGATCACCCCCGACCGGCTCGGCACCTACCCGGTCATCTGCACCGAGCTCTGCGGGCTGGGCCACGCTCTCATGCGCAGCGAGGCGATCGTGATGAAGAAGGCCGACTGGAACAGCTGGTACCGGGGAACGTCGCAACCCGCGCCGCAGCCCTCGGGCGGTGCCGGCGTCAGTGCCGGCGCCGCGATCTTCACGCAATACGGTTGCGTTGCGTGCCACACCTTCACGCCGATCCCCGCCGCGACCGGTAAGGTCGGCCCCTCGCTCGACAACCTCAAGGCGAGCGCCGCGAAGGCAGGCCAGCAGCTTCAGGACTTCATCAAGCAGTCGATCGTCGACCCGAACGCCTATATCGCGCCCGGCTACCAGCCCAACGTGATGCCGCAGACGTTCGGCAGCACGATCCCGAGGAACCAGCTCGACCTGCTCGTCGAGTATCTCGCCCAGAACACGAAGTGATGCAAAACACCGACTGAACAGGGAAGCAACGAGATGACCCAGGACGTACGGACCGCCCCGGCCGGCTCCCACGCCGACCATCATGCTCCGGCCGAGGCCGGCAACGGCCATCACGGACCGCCGCCGCGCCCGACCGGGATCCATCGCTTCACCGCGCCGGGCTGGCTGCGCGCGCTCTGGACGACCCCGCTCGTCGGGTTCGCCGGGCTCGGGCTCGTCTGCCTGATCCGCTGGGCGGCCCACTGGGACCCGATCTGGTACAGCGTCCCGCTCGTGACGGTCGCCACCGTCACCTTCCCGATGGGACTCCTGATCGGGATCGGCGCCTTCGACTACTGGGCCTACTACTTCTCGGGCAAGCCGACCAGGCCGGAAGACCATTCGGGCCACGGCGCTCGACGCTGGCAGGACTACTTCCGGCCCAACACCGACCACAAGGTGATCGGGATCCAGTACCTGGTCACGACGATGGCCTTCTTCGTCATCGGCGGTTTCCTGGCCATGCTCTTCCGCGCCGAGCTCGCCCGGCCGGGTGACCAGTACTTCAACCCGCAGACCTTCAACGTGCTCATCTCCGAGCACGCGGCTCTGATGATCTTCGCCGTGGTCGTCCCGGTGTTCGCCGGCCTCGGCAACTTCGTGATCCCGCTGATGATCGGCGCCGCCGACATGGCGTTCCCGAGGCTGAACGCGCTCTCGTACTGGCTCCTCCCGATCGGCGGCGTGATCATGCTCGTCGGGATGATCACGCCGGGCGGCGGACCTTCGGCCGGTTGGACGTGCTACGCGCCGCTCTGCTCGCACCAGCCGCTCGGCCAGGTCTTCTTCAACATGGGCGTCCAGTGGGCCGGGGCGAGCTCGATCGTCACCGCTCTCAACTTCCTCGTCACGATCATCACCATGCGCGCGCCGGGGATGACCTTCTGGCGCATGCCGCTGCTCGTCTGGGCGAACTTCTCGACCTCGACCCTGGTCGTGCTCGCGACGCCGTTCATCGCCGGCTCGCAGTTCTTCGTCCTCTTCGACCGGGTGATGCACACGAACTTCTTCGAGACCGCCGCCGGCGGATATGTGATCGGGTACCAGCACATCTTCTGGTTCTACTCCCACCCGGCCGTCTACATCATGATGCTGCCCGGCTTCGGGATCATCTCCGAGGTGGTCTCGGTGATGAGCCGGAAACCGATCTTCGGCTACCGGCTGATGGCTCTGAGTCTGCTCGCGATCCTGGTGCTGGGCTTCTCGGTCTGGGCCCACCACATGTTCGTCGCCGGCATGGCCTCCTGGCTGCGCGTGCCGATGATGGTGACGACGCTCCTGATCGCCGTGCCCACCGGGATCAAGATCTTCTCCTGGGTGGCAACGCTCTGGGACGGGCGAATCCACTTCACGACGCCCATGTTGTGGGCGGTCGGCTTCATCGCCATGTTCACGATCGGCGGGCTCTCGGGCATCTACCTCGGCTCGGTGCCGATCGACATCCACGCGAGCGACACGTACTTCATCGTCGCCCACATCCACTACGTGCTCTTCGGCGGCTCGATCTTCACCGTCTTTGCCGGCATCTACTTCTGGTTCCCGAAGATGACCGGCCGCATGTACAACGAGCGGCTCGGGAAGCTGCACTTCTGGCTCACGTTCATCGGCTTCAACCTGACGTTCTTCCCGATGCACTACATCGGGCTCCAGGGGATGCCGCGCCGCGTCGCCGACTACGCCTCGCGCTTTGCCGACTTCAACCTGTTCATCTCGATCGCCTCGTTCGGCCTCGGCGCCTCGACCGTCGTCTTCCTCTACAACATGATCCACTCCTGGCGCTACGGTGAGCCGGCCGACGCCAACCCGTGGCGTTCGCTGACGCTCGAGTGGCAGGTGAGCTCGCCCCCGCCGATCTTCAACTTCGACGAGGTTCCGCAGGTCGTCGGCGGCCCGTACGAGTACGGCGTCCCCGGGGCGCGCCACGCGATCCTCGGCGGCGCTACGGCTCCCGAACCCGTCCCCTCCGGCCACTAGCGCTTGATTCACGTGCTCGTGATCGCGAACGAGACAGCTGCTTCCTCCGCCGTGCTCGACGACCTGCGCGGCCGGGCGGCGGCCGACGCGGACGTCCACGTGACGGTGATCGCGCCCGTGAGCGAGCCCCGACACGGCTACGTCGTCTACCAGGACACCCGCCGCGCGTCGGCCGGCCGTCGCCTCGAGAAGACGCTGGCGTTGCTGCGCGGGTCGGGCATCCCGGCGCAGGGTTTCGTCGTCGAGACCGGGCCGGTCCAGGCTGCGAAGGACGCGCTCGCCCAGCTCGAGCCGCCGCCGACCGAGATCGTCGTGTCGACGCACCCGGAGGCCCGGTCCGGCTGGCTGCGCCGCGACGTCGTCGGTGACATCACCGGTGCCGCGGGCGGGCTTCCCGTTCGCCATGTCGTCGCGGGAGAGGACGACCCGATCGAGCTCGAACGCAACGTGCTTGTCGTCGCCAACGAGACGGTGATCTCGAAGGCGCTCCTGGACAAGGTCCGGGAGCGGGCGAAGCAGGGGCACGCGAGCTTCCTGATCGTGGCTCCGCAGTCGAGTGACGTCCCCAGCCCCGAGGCTGCACGGCGGCTCCGGCGCGCGCTCTCGGAGCTCCGCTCGGACGGGATCGATGCCCACGGCCAGGTCGTGCATCCCGATCCCTTCACTGCCGCCATGGAGGCGACCAACGACGAGCGCGTCGACGAGATCATCGTTTCCACGTTTCCGAGCGCCCGCTCCGGCTGGCTGCGCCGCGACCTCCTCGAGCGGCTGAAGGCCGAGACCGGGCTTCCCGTCGACCACGTCGTCTCGGAAGGCGAGGCATGAGCCGTAGGCTTGACGGAGGCTCCAACAATGCCGCGGGTGGCCAGGTCGCAGGCGCGCGGACGGAGGCGCCGGCCTGGCCGGCGCCGGAGCAGGAAGGCGAGACATGAGCCGTAGGCTTGACGGAGGCTCCAACAATGCCGCGGGTGGCCAGGTCGCAGGCGCGCGGACGGAGGCGCCGGCCTGGCCGGCGCCGGAGCAGGAAG
>DATIYE010000157.1:0-7218 GCA_035517795.1 Gaiellaceae bacterium
GATGACGAGGCCGGGCGCGAGCTCCGCGATGCCGCCGGGAAGGTGGCTCAGGGGCTGCGGCGCAAGGCCGGCCCCTCGAGGTAGGAGCTCAGCCACCCTTGCGGCGGGCGTGCGGGTGCGACTGGAAGTACGTCTCGCGACGGCGGCGATCGGAGACGTGGGTGTAGAGCTCGGTTGTGCTGAGGTCGGCGTGGCCGAGCATCTCCTGGACGCTCCGCAGGTCGGCCCCGCCCTCGAGCAGGTGCGTGGCGAACGAGTGCCGGAGCAGGTGGGGATGCACGCGGCCGGGCTCAAGCCCGGCGGCTCCGGCGAGCCGGCGCAGGATCAGGAAGGCGCCTGACCGGGTGAGCGCCCCGCCCTTGGCGTTCAGGAAGAGCTCGGGCCTGTGACGGCGATCGAGGTAAGGTCGGCCCCTCGACAGGTAGCGCCGCAGCGCCTCGACCGCCTGGCGGCCGACCGGAACGACGCGCTCCTTCCCGCCCTTGCCGAGCACGCGCACGGCCCGCTCGTCGAGGTCGACGCCGCCCTTCTCGAGGCCCACGGCCTCGGAGACGCGCAGGCCGGCGCCGTAGAGCAGCTCGACGAGTGCCCGGTCGCGAAGGGCTCGCGGAGTGGTGCCGTGAGCAGCTTCCACGAGGCGCTCGGCCTCGCCGGCCGAGAGTGTGCGCGGCAGGCGCCGCGTTCTCCTGGGGAGGGAGATCTCGGCCGCCGGGTTGTCGGTGCGGGCCCCGATCAGCTGCAGGTGGCGGAAGAACGTGCGGGCAGCGGCCGCCCGCCGCGCCAGGGTCGCAGAGGAGAGGCCCTGAGCACGCAGTTCGGCCGTGTACCGCTCGAGGTCGTCGACCGATGCCCTGGACACCGAGCTGCCGAGGAAAGCGCCGAGCGCGGCGAGGTCGCGCCGGTAGGCGTCGACCGTCCGCGGCGCCCGCCGGGCCGACAGAAGGGCCAGGAACGCCTCCACCTCGGGATCCCTGCTCATGACCGCGGGTGGGCCCGGTCGTAGACCTTGCGGAGACGCTTGGCGCTGACGTGGCTGTAGACCTGGGTGGTCGAAAGCGACGCATGACCGAGCAGCTCCTGGATCGTGCGCAGGTCGGCGCCTCCTTCGAGCAGGTGCGTGGCGAAGGCGTGGCGCAGACGGTGTGGATGCGGCATCAGCCGCCGGAGGGTCGAGGTGTCGAGCCTGCGACCCCGGGCCGAGAGGAACAAGGCGTCCTCTGCGCTGCGCACGAGCTGCGGCCGCGCTTCGTGGAGGTAGCGCGCGACCCAGTGGGCCGCCTCCTCGCCGAGTGGAACGACCCGCTCCTTCGATCCCTTGCCGTGGCGCACATGCAGGCGCTCCTGCTCGAAGTCGACGTCGCCGAGGTCGAGCCCGACCGCCTCGGCGCTGCGCAGGCCGGCCGAGTAGACGAGCTCGAGTAGGGCGCGGTTTCGCACGGCCAGGGCGTCGCCGTCTCCTCCGGCCTTGTCGAGGATCTCCTCCACCTCCGAGGTCCCGGGCGCATCCGGCAGCCGCCGGCCATGCCGAGGTGCAAAGGGGATCTCGGGGACATGGCCGGGTCCGAGGCTGAACCGAAGCAGCGCACGTACCGCCGAGAGGCGCCTCGACGCGGTCGCCGGCGCCAGCCTGCCGCCGGGCCGCGCCCGCCCCAGGTCGGTCGTGTAGTCGGCGAGCACCCGGACGTCGATCCGCTCGAGCTCCCCGTCGCCGTACCAGCCGGCGAAGTCGCGCAGGTCGGACGCATAGGCCCGCCGCGTCGCCTCCGAGAGCCCCGGGGAGGCCAGAAACCGCTCGGTGGCCTGCGCGAGTCGCATCACCCCGATTTCGCGGCCGCTGTACGATCGCCTGCCGTGGATACGCGCTTCGACGCCCTCGGCGAGCTCGCCGTTCACGGTGCCAACGTCCAGCCGGGTCAGATCCTCGGAGTGACGGCGGCGGTCGGCCAGGAGGAGCTCGCGCGCGCAGTCGCCTCGGCCGGCTACCGGCGCGGCGCCATCTTCGTCGACGTCACCTACTTCGACCCGTTCGTGAAGCGCGAACGCATCCTCCACGCCGACCCCGACACGCTCTCCTTCGTTCCCGATTGGGCACCGGCGAGGCTGCTCGGGCTTGCCGCGCGCCGCGACGCACGGGTCAGCCTCGGCGGGGTCGTCGCCCCGGGCGTGTTCGACGGCCTCGATTCGGAGCTCCTTGGCCGCGACCAGCTTCCTTGGCTCAAAGAATCGGCCAACGTGATCGACGACCGCTCGACGAACTGGTCGATCGTCCCCTGCCCGCATCCCGAGTGGGCCTCCCTCGTCTATCCCGGGCTCGAAAGAGACGCGGCCTACGAGCGGCTCTGGGAGGAGCTCTGGCACGTGCTTCGACTGGACGAGCCCGACCCGCGGGCTGCGTGGGACGCCAGGGTGGGTGTCTTGCACGCCTCGGCGGAGGCACTGAACGCGAAAGGCTTCGATGCGCTCCACCTCCGGGGGCCCGGAACCGATCTGGAGATCGGCCTGCTTCCCACCTCCCATTGGCGGGCGGGCGACTTCGAGACGGTCGGCGGCATCCGGCACCTTCCCAACCTGCCGACAGAGGAGGTGTTCACCGCCCCGGACCCCGACCGCGTCGAAGGCCACGTGACCTCGACGCGGCCGCTCGTACTCAAGGACGGAACGATCATCCGTCGGCTCCACGTTCGCTTCGAGGGCGGAAGGGCGGTCGAGATCGAGGGCGACGAGAACGCGGGCGCGCTGCGCTCGCATACCTCGGTCGACGAGGGCGCCGCCAGGATCGGCGAGCTCGCCCTGGTCGACCGCGAAGGGCGGATCGGGCCGCTCGAGACGATCTTCTACGACACCCTGCTCGACGAGAACGCGGCGAGCCACATCGCACTCGGCAACGCCTATGCATTCTCGGTCGGCGAGGAGGACCGCGGCCGCCTGAACAAGAGCACGATCCACATCGACTTCATGATCGGCTCCCTCGAGCTCGAGGTCACCGGGGTCACCCCGGCCGGCGACCGGATCCCCGTGCTTCGCGACGGCGCGTGGCAGCTCTGATGGGCGGCTCCGTCGACCTCGGGTCCTCCGGGATCGTCGCCACGCGGACGGTGCGACGCAACGTCGCCGCACCGGTCCTCGTCACCGAGGCCGTCCGAGCCGGGGCCGGAGTGCTGTCGGAAGGCGGAGCCCTCGTCGTCGACACCGGGAGGCACACGGGGCGCTCGCCGGACGACAAGTTCGTCGTCCGTGAGCCGGGGTCGGAGGATCGGATCTGGTGGAGCACGGGCAACCGGCCGCTCGACCCTGGGCGATACGAGGGCCTGCGCGCGAAGGTCGTCTCCCACCTCGGCACGCGCGACCTCTACGTCGTCGACGCACATGCCGGTGCCGACCCGGCGCACCGCCTGGCTGTCCGGATCGTCACCCCCAGCGCCTTCCACGCGCTGTTCTCCGGAACGATGTTCATAGCGCCCGACCAGCTCGACCACTTCGCTCCGGACGCTGTCGTCCTCCACGCGCCGGAACTCCAGGCCGATCCCGAGGTGGACGGCACGCGCTCCGGCACCTTCATCGCCGTGCATCCGACGAGGTGCGAGATCCTGATCGGGGGCACGCTGTACGCCGGAGAGATCAAGAAGTCGATCTTCACCCTGATGAACGACCGCCTTCCGCTCGAGGGCGTGTTCCCGATGCACTGCTCCGCGAACGCCGGAGACGACGGTTCCGTTGCAGTCTTCTTCGGCCTCTCGGGAACCGGCAAGACCACACTCTCCGCCGATCGCGCCCGCCACCTGATCGGCGACGACGAGCACGGCTGGGGAGACTCCGGCGTCTTCAACTTCGAGGCGGGCTGCTACGCGAAGATGATCCACCTCTCCGCCGAGGCCGAGCCCGAGATCTACGCGACCACCAGGCAGTTCGGCACCCTGCTCGAGAACGTCGTCGTCGACGAGGCCGGCAGGCTCGACCTGGACAGCGACGAGAAGACCGAGAACACCCGCGGTGCCTACAGCCTCGAGGCGATCTCCAACTCGCTGCCCGGCAGGCGAGCCGGTCATCCGACCTGCGTCGTCTTCTTGACCGCCGACGCGTTCGGCGTCATGCCGCCGATGGCCCGACTCACCGAGCCCCAGGCCGCCTATCACTTCCTCTCGGGCTTCACGGCTCGGCTGGCCGGCACCGAGATCGGCGTGACCGAGCCGAGCCCGGTCTTCTCACCGTGCTTCTGCGGGCCGTTCCTGGCCCAACCCCCTGCCGTGTACGCGCGGCTGTTGCACGAGAAGCTCCTGCGCCACCGTCCGGCGGTGTGGCTCGTGAACACGGGCTGGACGGGCGGGCCGGCCGGACACGGCGGCCGCCGGATGCCGATCGCCGACACACGTGCGCTGCTGCACGCTGCGTTGTCGGGAGCGCTCGATGGTGCCGACATGCGCAGCGACCCGGTCTTCGCCTTCGAGGTGCCGACCTCGGTCCCAGGGGTCGACCCGGGTCTGCTCGATCCGCGCTCGACCTGGTCCGACCCCGCCGCCTACGACGCCAAGGCTGGCGAGCTCGCCACTCTCTTCCGTGAGAACTTCGCGCAGTTCGCCGACGTCGATCCCGAGGTCGCCGCGGCCGGACCCTAGACGAGTTCCGAGAGTGACGCGCCGCGGGACGGCGTTCCGCTAGCGTCAACCCGTATGGAAACGGCGCACGACGTCCTCGTCATCGGCGCCGGTTGCGCCGGGATGCGCGCGGCGATCGAGGCTTTCGACGCCGGGGTCGACGTGGCGCTCCTCTCCAAGATCCACCCCACCCGCAGCCACTCCGGGGCGGCGGAGGGCGGCATCAACGCCGCGCTCGGCAACGCCTCCGAGGACAACGCCGAGCTGCACTCGTTCGACACCGTCAAGGGGTCCGACTACCTCGCCGACCAGGACGCCGTGGAGATCCTCTGCACCGAGGCGCCCGGCGACGTGTTCCAGCTCGAGAACTGGGGCGCGGTGTTCTCACGTACCGAGGACGGGCGGATCGCCCAGCGGCCGTTCGGCGCTGCCGGTGCGCCACGAACGGCCTACGCGGCCGACATCACGGGTCATGTCCTGATCCAGGTGCTCTACGAGCAGGTGGTCAAGCGCGGCATCCGTGTCTACGACGAGTTCTTCGCCTGGAAGCTCGTCGAGGACGCCGGCCGCTGCGTCGGCGTCATCGCCTGGGACCTGCTGCGTGGCGGGCTGGAGGCGATCCCTGCGAAGACGACGATCCTCGCGACGGGAGGCGCCGGCCGGCTCTACGTCGGCACGACCAACGCATATGCCTGCACGGGCGACGGGATGGCGATGGCGCTCCGGTCCGGGGTGGCGCTCAAGGACATGGAGATGATGCAGTTCCACCCGACCACCCTCGCGCCGACGGGGGTGCTGATCACCGAGGGGTGCCGCGGCGAGGGGGCGTTCCTGCTCAACTCCGACGGTGAGCGTTTCCTCAAGCGGTACGCACCGAACGCGATGGAGCTCGCATCACGCGACGTCATCTCCCGTGCCGAGCAGACCGAGATCGACGAGGGGCGGGGCACCGAGGGGAACGTGATGCTCGACCTCCGCCATCTCGGCGCGGAGCGGATTCTCGAGCGGCTCCACGGCACCCGTGAGCTGTCGATGGTCTTCGCCGGGATCGATCCGATCTACGAGCCTATTCCGGTGCGGCCTGGTGCCCACTACCACATGGGCGGCGTCGACACCGACGTCTGGGGCCGCACCTCGCTCGAAGGGCTCTATGCCGCGGGCGAGGTGGCGTGCATCTCTGTCCACGGCGCGAACCGGCTCGGCGGCAACGCGCTGATGGAGACGATCACCTTCGGCCGCCGCTCGGGTCAGGATGCCGCCGACCGTGCCTTCCGGTTCTCCGCCGCCGCGGTTCCCGAGTCCGCCGTCCGCGACGCCGAGGGCGAGCTGAAGACGATCCTCGACCGGCGGGAGGGCGAGCGCCCGTGGGCGATTCGCGAGGAGCTCGCCTCGACGATGCACGAGAACTTCGGTGTCTTCCGCCGCGAAGAGCAGATGGAGAACCAGGGCAAGATCGTCGCGGGGCTGCGCGAGCGCTACGAGCACGTGCTCGTCGAGGACAAGGGCGAGGTCTTCAACAACGACCTCACGCAGGCGCTCGAGCTCGGGTTCCTGCTCGAGCTCGCCGACTGCATGGTTGTCTCCGGGCTCGCGCGCAAGGAGAGCCGGGGCGCGCACGCGCGACCGTACGACTATCCGGAGCGGGATGACGAGAGCTTCCTGCGCCACACGCTCGTCACCTGGGAGGACGGCCGGCCGTCGCTCGATTGGAAGCCCGTTACGGTCACGAAATGGCAACCTGCAGCGAGGACGTACTGATGATCGTGAAGCTCGAGATCTGGCGCACGGACTCCTCGGGCCACCGCGCGCTCGTTCCGTACGAGGTCGATGCGCCCGAGTGGGCGACCCTGCTCGACGTCCTCGACCTGATCAAGGACCGCCAAGACGGCTCGCTTGCCTACCGCAAGAGCTGCCGGATGATGATCTGCGGCTCGTGCGGGATGCGGATGGACGGCGGTGCCGTCCTCGCCTGCAAGACGCGAATGGCGGGGATCGTCGAGTCGGGCCGAGTGCCGGTGGTCTCGGCGATGGGGAACCTGCCGATCGTCAAGGACCTCGTGGTCGACATGGAGCCGTTCTGGGCGAAGTTCCGCGCGGTCAACCCGTACCTGCAGCCCGGCTACAACGTCCCGCCGGCCGGCCGTGAGCATCGCATCTCGCAGAAGCGGATGAACGTGATCGGCAAGGAGTCGCTCTGTATCAACTGCGGCTGCTGCGTTTCCGAGTGCAACGCCATGGACTCGAGCCCCGAGTTCCTCGGCCCGCAGGCGCTCGCGAAGGCGATGCGCTTCGTCGGCGATCCTCGTGACGGTGCCAAGAACAGCCGTCTCGACGATCTCAACCACGAGCACGGGATCTGGGAGTGCACCCGGTGCTACTTCTGCAACGAGCGCTGCCCGAAGGGCGTCGACCCCCGCGATGCGATCGCGAAGCTGGGCGCCGAGTCGATCAAGGAGGGCATTGATCGCGACATGGGGGCGAAGCACGCGAAGTGGTTCGTCACCTCGGCGCGCACCACGGGCTGGCTGCGCGAGACGGAGCTCGTGCCGAAGACCCAGGGTGTCGTCGAGGCGATCAAGCAGACGCGATTCGCCCTCGGTCTCGCGGTGCGCGGCAAGGTGCCGCC
>DATIYE010000158.1:0-4685 GCA_035517795.1 Gaiellaceae bacterium
GCCCGCGCCAGGGCGGAGAGATGCGCCGGGTCGGCGGGAGGTGCCGGAATGTCGACGCTGCTCGGCGCGCCGCGCGAGGTGTGCGGCACCTCGACGTGCCCGACGACGAGGTCGGCGGAGCGCAGAAGCTCCCCGCTCGGCTCGAAGAACGAGTCCGGGTCGGGCTCGTCGAGGATCAGATCGCCGAGGAAGAGCAGCCGCAGTGTCAATGGGGCACCGGGGTCACTTGCCGACTCCGTCTTCGATGAAGCTCGCGAGCGCATCGACGAACGCCGCCTCGTCCCAGTCGCGGGCATCGGCGTTGTTGGCGTCGATCTCGAGCACGGGGATGCCGGCTTCCTCGAGCGCCCTCGTCACGAACCAGCTGCTCCTCGCCTCCGCGCTGACGAGATGGACGACGCCGTCGACACGGTGGGCACGGGCCTCCTTCAGGTACCAGGGATCGGCCCAGCCGGGCATTCCGAGCATGTCGGTGAACGCCGCGAATCGGGCGGCGAGCGCCCGCAGCGGCGGGCCGCCGTAGCGAACGTAGCCGTCGGCTGCGATCGCGAGGTACATCGACCAGACGAACACCGCTCCGTAGGCGTCCTGGAAGTGCTGGTAGAAGCCGAGGTTGAACCAGAGGCCCCGGCCGATCCACATCAGCCGGATCCGCTCGTCCTCGCAGACGGCGGCGCCCGAGTCGACGAGCTCCTCGACCTCGTGGTGGAAGGCGCGGGCGGCATCGCGCGCCCATTCCGTTCCGCGGTGCCACTGCGGCAGCATCACCGCGGGGATGCTGTCGACGATGTCCAGCGGCGCTTGCGGCGCCGCGGCCAGGAGGTCGCGGGTTCTGCGGCTCCACTCCTGCTGCTCGTTGGCCAGCTCGAGTACCCGCTCGAGGCGCGTCTCGTCCAGCCGATGGCCGGTGACGGACTCGAGGAACGAGACCAGGCGCTCGAGCTCGGCCGACATCAGATCGAGACGCGCAGTGCCGACCACCAGCTCCCAGTCGTGTGCGATCCGCTCCCACCACCGCGCGGTGAGCTCCGGGTCCACGGCCTTCTCGAGCGCGAAGAACGGCACCCCCCGCTCGCGCTCCCAGGCCTCGGCGATGCCGAGGTGGGAGTCCGTCCAGACCTGGGTCACCATGACGGCGAGCTCGGGCAGCCCGCCCCACGGCGCCTGAGCCGGGTCGTCCTCGAGCGTCGATCCGAGGGCGATCGCGCTGTACTGCTCGACGTAGTCGGGGTAGCCGCGCTCCCGGAGCAGCGCCAGGTAGTGCGGCGCCCGCTGCTTGGCAGAGCAGATCGAGGCCCACCACTGGTTGACGACGTACGGGATGTCCATCGCGCGGAGCAGCTCGTGCGGGACATCGGCATCGACGAGCGCGAGCGGCTCCCCGGCGGCGACCCGAGCGTGGAGGCCGGCGAACCACTCGCGCTGGTAGGCGAGCGCGGCAGCCGAGCTCTCGAGGCGCTTCGCCCCGCGCGTTCCGCGGAACTCGTTCATACGAGCAATGCAAGCTCGTCGGCGTCGAGCGGGTCGGCCCCGCGCTGCTCGAGGACGACGAGCGGGAGGTCGAGGACGCGTCGCAGAGCGGGGACGCCCCACGCGAGCGAGTCGTCGCCGGTGCGGATCCAGGCGAGCACGACGTCGGCCTCCGCGTCATCGGCCGCGCGGGCGGTGCGCTCGGCCCGGCCCTTCGACCCGTGCCGGTGCAAGGGGTAGTAGGCGGCGATCGCCTCGAGCGGCTCGATGTCCTCGGCGACGAGGCGCCCGTCGGGATCGTGGTCGTCGCCGGCGACGTGGAACCCGGCGGCTTCGAGCGTTCGATAGAGGCCGGGGTCGATCTGGACGCTGCCGGTCACGAACACCCGTCTCGACGTGGGTGGGAGCGAGGTCGTGCACTCGCGGATCAGTGCCCCGAGCAGGTGGTTCGCCTCGGCCACCGGAAGGACCGAGGCGGCGGAGATCGCCGCGAGCGCCTCGCTTCCGCTCAGGAGCGGGGGCGAGGCCCGACGAAGTCCGGCCACCTGGGCGAGGAGCCGGCGCATCTCGTTCGCATCGCAGATCGCCTCTCGAAGACGCTCGTCCGAGACGCGTCCCCCGGACCACCGTTCCAGCACCCCGACCAGCTCCTCGAGGCGCGCCCGGTTATACCGCGCCGTCGTCTCGGTCGGAAGATGGAGCAGGTCGACGAACCAGAGGGTCGGGAGCGGCTCCCGGCCCGCCAGCACGCGCAGCGCGGTGAAGAGCCGAACGGTGCTGTCGGAGTCGTGAGCGATGAGGGCGAAGTCGACTCGCGGCCGTCCTTCGAGCAGGCCGGCCAGGATGGCGCGCTCCGGTGCGCCCACTCGCGGCCCGAGGATCTGGTCCGCGCGCGGAGAGGTCGGGCCCGGGTCCCGTAACGCCAGTGGATACAGGCCGGCAGCGAGGACGAGCTCGTTCGGCACGTCGGCTCCGATACACCCGACCACGCCAGCGTCGGGAACCCGGGCGCTCTCGGACGCCGAGATGAGCGCGCCGAGGGCGGTCACAGGTCGCCGAGGAACGGAAGCACGACGTCGAGGAACTCCGCAGGCTTCTCGCAGTGAACGAGGTGGCCGGCGTCTGGAATGGTCACGAGCCGAATCATCGGGTTTACGGCAGCCATGCGCTCGGCGTATTCGACCTTGAACAGTGGCGACTCGCCGCCGCGAACGACGAGGGTCGGCGAGCTGAGAGCCTCGACGTAGGGCCAGAGTTCGGGGAGGAGCGGCTCGCCGCCTTCGGCCGACCACCTCACCCGGCCGGCGATGTCGCTCCGCCAGGCCAGGCGCCCGTCGTCGACCGTTCTGAAGCGCGACTCGGGCACCCAGTCGGGCACCCCTCGCGGCAGCGACCTCGCGAGGGCAGCGCGCGCGTGGTCGAGCGACTCGAAGACGATCGTCGGGCTCTCGAGCGACGCCGGACGGGTGTGGTCGGCGGGCCCGCCGTCTTCCAGCACGCATGCGCGAACCCGCCCGGGGTTCCTGGCTGCGTAGACGCATGCGGTCACGGCTCCGAGGGAGTGGCCGACCAGGATGAAGGTGTCGAGATCGAGGTGATCGGTGAGCTCGCTCAGGTCGAGGATCGTCTGCTCGACCCCGTAGCGGACGTCGGGATCCCAGTCGCTCTCACCGCAACCCCGAAGGTCCGGCGCTGTCACTCGATATCCGGCTCCGGCCAGGACGGGTGCGACCTCGCGCCAGTCCGTCGCATCGAGTCCGCCACCGTGGAGGAGCAGCAGGTCCGGGTCGCTCGCCTCGCCCCACCGCAAATATGACAGCGACAGGCCGTCGCTCAACCGGAACGACTCGCGCACCAGGGCGCGAGAGTATCAGGCTTCTTGATACCGATCGGCGAGCTAACGTCCCCGCCGTGTCCCAGGCCCAGCTGCCCCGCCCGCTCGAGGGCATCACGGTCGTCGACCTCACGATCGCTCTCGCCGGGCCGTATGCGACCCAGCTGCTCGGCGCTCTCGGCGCGACCGTGATCAAGGTCGAGAACCCGGCGGGCGGCGACCCGGCCCGGAACAACGCCCCGTACGTAGGCTCCGGCGGCCTCCATCTCGAGCGAGACGATCCGAGCGACATGTCCGTCTCGATGCTGGAGCGCGGGCGCAACAAGCTGAGCATGACCCTCAATCTCAAGGAGCCCGGTGCGCTCGAGGTGTTCACCGACCTCGTCCGGAACGCCGATCTCGTGGTGGAGAACTTCAGTGCCGGTACCGCCGACCGGATCGGTGTCGGGTACGGCTTCGCCTCCGAGGTGAATCCGAGGATCGTCTACGTCTCGATCAGCGGGTTCGGCGCCGGCGAGCCCGGAAAGGGGATGGACACCATCTTCCAGGCGTTGAGCGGGCTGATGACCACCCCCGGCAGCTGCGGAGACCCGCCCGTGCGCAATGCGGTGCCCTTCGGCGACCTCGTCGGCCCGCTGTTTGCCGTGGTCGGCGCGGTCTCGGCGCTGCTCATGCGCGAGCGCACCGGCCGGGGCCAGCACGTGGACGTCGGGCTCCTGGGCGCGCTCACCTCGCTCGTCGCCACCGAGCCGTGGGACACGATGGAGCGTGCCGGGATCGAGATGCGAACGGGCAACGTCGTCCCTCGCCTGGCGCCGTTCGGGATCTTCCGGACGCTCGACGGCGACGTCGCCCTCTGCGCCCCGACCGATGCGTTCGCACGCGGCGTGTTCGAGGCCCTCGGGGCACCCGAGCTCGCCGCGGACGAGCGGTTCTCAACCCGCGATAGGCGAGTCAGGAACGCCGCCGAACTCCACGCGCTGATCGCAGACTGGGCGCACGCCCGCACGAGTGCGGAGACGATCGCGGCGCTCGAGGAGCGTGGGGTCCCTGCTGCTGTCGTACGCGACACGGCCTCGGCGGTCCGGGATCCTCGCGCGCTCCGGCGCCGCGAGACGGTGCGCCTCGAGCATCCCGAGCTCGGCGCCGTCGACGAACTCTACGGAAGCGGATTCCCGGTGCGGTTCTCGGCGGCGCGCGCCGGATACGAGCGCCCGTCCCCGCGACTCGGGGAGCACAACGACTTCGTGCTCGGAGGACTGCTCGGCTACCCGCCCGACCGGATCGCAGCGCTCCGCGCCGCCGGCGCTATCTAATCGGTCCTCCGGACGTCCCAACCCCTGTGTCAGCCGAGGTGCAGCTCGGAAGCCAAGAAGCAGGG
>DATIYE010000159.1:0-5674 GCA_035517795.1 Gaiellaceae bacterium
CGTCGACTCGGTCCGCAGGCTCGAGGAGACCTGGCAGCTGTTCCGCGAGCTCGAGCCGAAGCTGATCGTCAACGACGAGCAGATCTTCCGTGAGCTCAAGGACCGCTTCGGGTCGCCGTACGGCTTCGGCGTCTACTTCCAGGGCGGCATGGGCGCGGAGTCGATCCGCGAATTGCTCAAGGACCTCGACCTGAAGGCCGAGGCGCGCTCCCTGCGCGAGACGATCCGCACGTCGAAGGGCCAGAAGCAGCAGCGCGCGATCAAGCGCCTCAAGGTCGTGAACGCATTCATCACCTCGGAGAACCGGCCCGAGTGGATGGTGCTGGAGGCGATCCCCGTGATCCCGCCGGAGCTGCGGCCCATGGTCCAGCTCGACGGCGGCCGCTTTGCCACCAGCGATCTCAACGACCTCTACAGGCGCGTGATCAATCGGAACAATCGCCTGAAGAGGCTGCTCGAGCTCCAAGCGCCTGAGATCATCGTCAACAACGAGAAGCGCATGCTGCAGGAGGCCGTCGACGCGCTGTTCGACAACGGCCGCCGCGGCCGCGCGGTGACCGGCCCGGGCAACCGCGCGCTGAAGTCGCTCTCCGACATGCTCAAGGGCAAGCAGGGCCGCTTCCGCCAGAACCTGCTCGGCAAGCGTGTCGACTACTCGGGCCGCTCGGTGATCGTCGCCGGGCCGAACCTGAAGCTGCACCAGTGCGGCCTGCCGAAGCTGATGGCGCTCGAGCTGTTCAAGCCGTTCATCATGAGCCGGCTTGTCGAGCGCAAGTCGGTGCAGAACATCAAGGCGGCGAAGAAGTACGTCGACTCGATGACGCCCGAGGTGTGGGACGTCCTCGAGGAGGTCATCGCCGAGCATCCCGTTCTCCTGAACCGGGCGCCGACGCTGCACCGCCTCGGGATCCAGGCGTTCGAGCCCGTGCTGGTCGAGGGCAAGGCGATCCAGGTCCATCCGCTCGTCTGTCACGCGTTCAACGCGGACTTCGACGGCGACCAGATGGCCGTGCACTTGCCTTTGAGCGCCGAGGCGCAGGCCGAGGCCCGCGTCCTGATGCTGTCGGCGAACAACATCCTCTCGCCGGCCTCGGGGCGCCCGCTTGCGACGCCGACGCAGGACATGGTGCTCGGGATCTACTCGCTCACCTACTCGCCGCTCGACCTCCCGAGGACTGACGCGACCAAGCTCAACCCGCGGCCGAAGCGGTTCGACTCGGCCGACGAGGTCGAGCTCGCCGTCGAGGGCGGGAGCGTGAAGCTGGGTGATCCGATCGAGTTCCGCTTCCGCGGCGAGCTCTACCTGACCACGTCCGGCCGTGTGCTCTTCAACTCGGCCGTGTACCGGCAGCTCGGCGAGCTGATCGGTGACGACGAGGGACGTGTCGACGGCTTCGAGTTCGTCAACCAGACGCTCACCAAGCCCGACACCGACCGGTTCGTGCTCGCGCTCTCCGACCGCTACGGGGCGCACACGCTCGCACCGGTGCTGGACACGATCAAGGCCCTCGGCTTCCGCTACTCGACGCAGGCCGGCGTGACGATCTCGAAGAACGACATCGTCATCCCGCCCGACAAGGAGCGGATCCTCGCCGACTACGAGAAGCAGGTGGAGAGCGTCCACGCCCAGTACGACCGCGGGCTGATCACCGAGGACGAGCGGCGCGAGACCATCGTCAACATCTGGACGGACGCGACCGACAAGGTCGCCGACGCGATGCAGGACAACCTCGACGAGCTGAACCCGGTGTTCATGATGGCCAACTCCGGTGCTCGCGGCTCGTTCAAGCAGATCCGCCAGCTCGCCGGCATGCGCGGGCTGATGGCGAATCCGAAGGGCGAGATCATCGAGCGCCCGATCAAGGCCAACTTCATGGAGGGTCTGTCGGTGCTCGAGTACTTCATCTCGACGCACGGAGCTCGCAAGGGTCTTGCCGACACGGCGCTTCGGACGGCCGACTCGGGCTACCTCACGCGGCGCCTGGTCGACGTGTCGCAGGACGTGATCGTCCGCGAGGCCGACTGCGGTACCGACGAGTGGGTCGAGCTGCCGATCCGCACGAGCGAGGGACTGAACAAGTCGCTGCTCGGCCGGGTCGTGGCCGAGACGATGTACAAGCCGCTCGGGACGGGTAAGCCGGGCAAGACGGCGCTCGTCGATGCGGGCGCGATCGTCACCAACCGGCTCCTCGAGGGGCTCGAGCGCGAGCTCGGATCGGAGGCGTCGGTGGCGGTGCGCTCGGTGCTCAAGTGCCGCGCCGAGGCCGGCGTGTGCCAGGCCTGCTACGGCGTCTTCCTCGCGACGGGCGAGATGTGCGAGATCGGCGACGCGATCGGCATCGTCGCTGCGCAGTCGATCGGCGAGCCGGGCACGCAGCTGACGATGCGGACGTTCCACACCGGCGGCGTCGCCGGGTCGGATATCACGCACGGCCTTCCGCGCGTGGTCGAGATCTTCGAGGCCCGCAACCCGAAGGGCGCGGCGACGCTGGCCGAGATCGGAGGACGCGTCGAGGTAGAGCAGACCGAGCGGGGCCCGAAGCTGTTCGTCCACCCGACGGAGCTCGGGCCCGACGGCGAGCTCGGCGACCCGGTCGAGTACCAGCTGCCGCGGCGCACTCGGCTGCTCGTCACGAACGGCCAGGTGGTCGAGCCTGGCGACGCCTTGAACGAGGGCTCGCGCAACCCGGCCGACCTGCTTTACCTCAAGGGCTCGACGCCGACCGAGCTGTACCTCGTCGCCGAGGTGCAGAAGGTCTACAAGTCACAGGGCGTCGAGATCCACGACAAGCACATCGAGCTGATCGTCCGCCAGATGCTGAAGAAGGTGCGGGTCGAGAGCGCGGGAGACACCGATCTCCTCCCCGGTCAGCTCGTCGATCGGGTGGTGCTCGAGCGCGAGAACGCGAAGGCGAAGGCCGAGAAGGCCGAGCCGGCGACGTTCGAGCCACTGATCCTCGGGATCACCAAGGCGTCGCTCGCCACCGAGTCGTTCCTCTCGGCGGCCTCCTTCCAGGAGACGACCAAGGTGCTGACCGACGCGTCGATCGAGGGCAAGATCGACCGGCTGCTCGGCCTCAAGGAGAACGTGATCATCGGCAAGCTGATCCCGGCGGCGACTGGTCTGCGGCGCTACCGCTCGATCGAGATCGAGCCGACCGAGCCGATCGCCCAGGAGGCCTATCAGGACGCGGTCGTCCTGCAGGAGCTCGAGGAGATCGGCGGCCTCGCATTCGAAGGCGGCCTCACGGGTCCCTTCGGCGGAGAGGACGGCGGCAACGGGGCCGAGCCCGCCGGCGAGCTCCCCGAGCTCGACTCGCTCGACGACTGACGAATGCTCACACCGGGCCGGGTCGTCTGCCGGGACGGCCCGGCCGGGTGCGTCTGCTCCCCAGGCGTAACGGTGCCGGCGCATGGACGTCCATCGTGTGCGTCGCCGGCAAGGCGGGATCGACGTGTGTTCGAGGAGCGCTTCCCTTTAGCGACCCTCTGCCGCCGGCTGCCGCGCCGACCGGCGCAACCACCTGAGCCGTGCGGCCGATCCGATCGACCGGCACTCGACGAGATCGAACGTGCGCCGGGGCAGCCGATCGGCGTCGAACAGCGCCGGGCCAGAGCCGAGCGCAACCGGGGCGACAGTCACGATCACCTCGTCGAGCCTGTCGAGTTCGAGCAGTTGGCCGGCAACAGACCCACCGCCGGCCAGCCAGATCCGGCGCAGGCCGCTCTGTTCCATCGCCTCGATCGCCGGCGGCAAGCGCCCGGCAACACGGACGAGCGGCGCTCGCGTGGGCCGCACCGACTCCGCAAGAGCCTTGTCACGCGACACCAGCCACGTCGGCAGGTCGTCGTGCGGCCAACCATGCCCCTGACCCACGAGCCACCGGAGCGTCGCGGCTCCCACCAGCACGCCGTCGACGCCGGCGATGAATTCCCGAAAATCGTTTGATCCGGCGCCCGAGACCGCGTCCAGGAACGCGAGGCTGTGATCGGCCGAGGCGATGCGGCCGTCCATCGACATCGCCGTGTACCAGACGATCTCCATACCCCTACCACCGTACAGCCGCCGTCCGCCGCTTATCGGGGCCGAAAGTCCTCGAAGCGCGGGGCATACGGACCACGTCGCCGGACCTCGAATCGCCAACGAAGCCATCGGTAGGGATGCCGAACCCAGCGGAGATCAATCGGCTCGGTGGTGCGGAACCAACTGAGGGGAAGCCCGAACGCGCGCGGCTCGGTCTCGTCCACTCTCAGCCGCCTTCCGCCGCGCTCGACAGCGTTGCTCGGCGCGGCGTGATCCGGTTGATCACCTTCTTCGTTCACGTGTCCACCGCCGTTGGATTTGCCTGCGGTGTCTGCTCGGGACGATTCGCGAGGGCTGGCGCAGCCCGGCCTCGTCTCGTCCTGCACGGACTACCGGAGGTCTAGCGCTCGATGAGGCCGCCCTGGTCGAAAGCCTTCCCCGCGAAGGAACCTTCGACCGCGCGTGACTTGACTGGCTCCCACAGGGCCTTGCAGACGTCCGTGAACTCGTCCTGCGCCATCACCTCTCGACTCTCATACTCCTCGAGCCAACGGAACTCCACGTTCGCGCCATCCTTGGCGGGCGCCGAGAACCAGCCGAGCCGTCTGATCAACGGATGCTCCGTCTCGCAGTGTTGAACCAGCTCGTCAAGCGCCGCACGCACATCGTCGACGTCCTCGTTCCTGGACGACCACATCCAGATCGCCAACACGCTCATCTTTGCCTCCTCGCGACTCGCGCTAGAACGCGCTGCGTTGAGAATCTCGCACGCTCGAGGGTCTTGTCAACTCGGCCGCCCCGGACTCACAGGCTCGCGAGCACTCAGAAGCGTTTCGACCGCGCGCTCCCACGATCGCGCCCACGATCCAGACCACGACCAGGAGCCCCCAGCAGATCGAGGTGACGGCCACGGCCATGCCTCGATTTTCGCGATCGACGTGCGGTGTAGGGTGAGCCCATGGTCGATGATGCGCTCGTCACGGCCGTCGGCCCTTCCGATTCAACGAGCCCGAGTTGATCGAGACCGACCGGCTCCTGCTGCGGATCCCGACCGCCGAGGACGCGCAGTCGGTGGCCGGGGAGATCGTCGACCCCGAGGTCATGCGTTACATCGGGCGCGGAGAGACCGGAACTCCGGACGATGCGGTGGAACTCGTCGACAGGCTGCAACGCGCGTGGACCGCCGACGGCTTCGGCCGCTTCATCGTCGTTCGCAAGAGCGACGACGTCGCGATCGGACGAGTTGGACTCCTCGCATGGGATCCAACGGTCTGGCGCAGCGGGATCCGAGCCGAGATCGGAGAGCACGCCGAGGTCGAGCTCGGCTGGACGCTCGCCCGGGGCGCCTGGGGGTTCGGCTACGCGACCGAGGCCGCCGCGGCGGCGCGCGACTGGGCTCTACGCGAGGTCCGGCCCCGCCGCCTCATCTCTCTCATCCATCCGGACAACGAGCGCTCGATGAGAGTCGCACGTAGGATCGGCGAGCACCCCGAGGGCGTGGTCACGACCCAACGCGGGGTCCGCGTCCAGCTCTGGACGTTCTAGGAACCGTCGTCCGGCCCAGGCGGGACCGGGCGGTCGGGAGGGACGCGTGAGGCGACCGCTCTCTTGATTCCGAGCTGGTCGACGAGGAACCAAGCCCGCTCAGCG
>DATIYE010000160.1:0-17276 GCA_035517795.1 Gaiellaceae bacterium
ACCTCGGCGAGCACGTGGCTCGAGATCAACACGGTTCGACCCTTGCGCGCGAAGTCGCGCAGGAAGTCGCGCAGCCAGCGGACGCCCTCCGGATCGAGGCCGTTGGCGGGCTCGTCCAGGACGAGGAGCTCCGGGTCGCCGAGAAGCGCCGCGGCGAGGCCGAGCCGCTGGCGCATGCCGAGCGAGTACCCCTTGACGCGCCGCCTTGCCGCGTCGCTGAGCTCGACGAGCGTCAGGACCTCATCGACGCGCGAGTCCGGTAGCAATGCGGCGCGACTGAGCGTGCGGAGATGGTCGCGGCCCGAGCGGCCCGGGTGAAAGTCGGTCGCCTCGAGCACCGCCCCGACTCGCAGCGCAGCTTGCGGCAGGTCGGCGTAGAGCATGTCGAACACGAGCGCACGTCCTCTCGAGGGCGCAGCCAGCCCGAGCACCATCCGCAGGGTCGTCGTCTTCCCGGCACCGTTCGGACCGAGAAAGCCCGTGATCGTGCCCGGCGCGAGTGCAAACGAAAGATCGTCGACCGCGACGACACTGCCGAAGCGCTTCGTCAACGACTCGGCACGAACAACCGGGACCCCCGACACGCTCGGATCAGACACGTGCGAGCCGCTCCCGTATCGCGGCCGGCTCGACACCGAGCCGGGCCAGGAGCTCGGCGGCCGGGTCCGGGCGCTCGAGCTCGAGAAGCGCAGCAAGCACGTTCTTCGCGGCGTATCTCGTGCCCGGCTGGGCGCGGCCGCGTCGCGTTCCCTTGCTCGACGCTTCGAGCGCCTTCTTTGCGGTGGGCGTCATCGGCAACCGCCCCTTCAGAACGGCCCGAAACGTCGGCTTGCGCGGAAGCTCTGCGGGCGGCGTCGACGGCAGCGGCGGCAGATCGAGTCGCGCGTCGAGTCCGATCGCGGCCAACGCCTCAAGATCGAGCGCGTCGAGGGCGGCCCGCGCCTCCTCGATCGTCACGTCGAGGACGCCCGAGAGATCGGGCTCCGAGAGGAGCGCCAGCAGAAGATGCTCGGTTCCGACCTTCCGGTCTCCCCGCCGCCTAGCCTCCTCGCGCGCAGCGATATAGGTGGTCCACGGATGGTAGGCAGAGCCCGCTGCGGTCCACGGACTGCCGGCCGTCACGAGAGCTTCCCGTGCTTGGTGTGGACCGACTGGCGGGTGACTCCCAGCGCGTCGCCGATCTGCTGCCACGACCAGCCTTGAGCGCGGGCGAGCGCGACCTGACGGCTTTCGATTCGCTCGGCCAAGCGGCGCAGTCCCAGGACTGCGCGAAAACCGACGGTCGGATCGCTCTCCGCGAGCGCCACCGTGAGCTCGCTTGGCCCCACCTCGTTCACTTCCGTCAGTCTAAACTGACGGATTCGACTTTTGTCAATTCAAACTGACGCGAACTCTTCTTCTCTTCCGCGCGGGAGGACATTCACGGCTCGCCGGCAGGTGGCAACGCCATGCGCGGCACCACCGCGACAACACGCGAAGCGCGAAGGACACGTAACGGAGCTGTATCTCGCCCTTCCGTCCCACTCGGACGAAAAGCAGTCACTGGCACGACTTGTGCCACGCGCGAATGGACGGCTCGAGAGCCGATCGCTCGCCAGGTCAGACCTTCGCCGATCCGAGCAGGTCGATCTGTCGAACAAGGCGCTCCGCGTAGGGCAGACAGCGCTTCCGCTCGAAGATCGCCACGGCGCACTCGAGCTCCGCGCGTGCCTCGTCGATCCGGCCGGCATGCACGAGCACGGTCGCGAGATCCTCGTGACCCCAACCCTGGAGCAACGGGTTGTCCGTCTCGGTCTCTGCTACGGCGAGCCCCGTACGGGCGAGGGTCTCGGCCTCTTCGAGCTCGCCGCGCGCGCCGAGAATAAGCGCCTCGACCGAAGGGCCGAGCGCCCGCCCGACGGGACCGAAGTCAACCGCCTGCGCCTGCCGGAGCTGCGGCTCCGCAGCCTCGAGACGACCGAGGTAGCAGAGGTCGCGGGCGAGCGGCAACCTGTACGAGGCCGAGAGACCATCGTTGCCCGGCGGCATGGCAGCGATCAGAGTCTCGTGGTGCCGACATGCGCGCTGCCGGTCGCCTTCGACGATCGCGATCGCCGCGAGGTGCGCGTCCACCGCCCACCACGTGTTGCCGGTCACCTCGCGCAGGTGCTCCGCCCGCGCCTCCGCAAGGGGCCACGCCTCGTCGGTCCGGCCGAGCATCGCGAGCAGCACGGCCCGTGCGAGGTCACCGTCCCCCGGCGGCCTGTCGGGCGCGAGCTCGTCGAGCATCCGCAGCCCGTCATCCGCCGGGCGCGGGCCGAGAATCAGCGACCAGTCGAGCTCCATCGCGATGGCGGACGGGGAGTCGCCGGCGCGGCGGGAGTAGCGGAACGCTTGCGCAAGAGCGGAGACCGCCTCGTCGTTGTGCATCCGGTGTTGCGCCGTCACGCCGATGACCCACCACAGGAGGGCGAGCCGCCTGGGGTCGTCACGCTCAGCCTCGGAGGGAAGCGCTGCACGGCAAAGCGCCTCCTGCTCGTCGAACGAGCCGAGCTCTCCGCCGGCCACACGCAGGCACAGCCACGCGGCACGAGCAAGCGATGCACCCGACTGGTCACCGGAGGTCGCGGCACGCTCGGCGACCGCGTCCAGGGCTTGCACGCCCGCGCGACCATCGCGCTCGTACGCCAATGCGGCCTCCAGCTCGAGCGCGAGGTCGAGCCGGTGCTGGCGCAGAATGTCGGCGGCACGTGAGAGAAGCGCCGCGGCGGCCCGGCCGTCGAGGCGGTCCTTCGCGCGCCGGCCTGCCGCGGCCAGACGACCGGCCGCGCGCTCGCACAGATCCGGGTCGGGGCGGCCGAGCTCGGCGAGGTAACGGTTCGCCTGCTCGAGGTGGTAGCCGACGATCTCGTCGACCTCGACGAGCGCCCGGCCGTGCTCGGCGAGCCAATCGGCGAAGCGGGCATGCAGGTCGGCGCGGACCGACTTCGGGAGAGCGTCGTAGGCGGCATCCCGGATCAGCAGGTGCCGGAAGCGGTAGCCGTCGTCACCGGCGAGCTGGGCGCGATCGGGGCGAATCAGCTCCCGGCGTACGAGCCCGGCCAGCCGCGTCGTCAGCTGCATCTCCTCGGGCACGAGCGCCTGTACTGCCCCGCGGTGGAATATCTCGCCCTCGACTGCTCCTCGCTCGAGCACCGTCCGGTCGTGCTCGTCGAGCTGGTCGAGCCGGGCCGTCAGCAGCGCCCTGAGCGTCGGCGGAACCTCGACCTCGTCGTCTTCCGCCGCCATCGCCAGCATCTCGGAGATGAACAGCGGGTTCCCGCCCGCAGCGTGCGCGATCCGCTCCCGGAGCTCGCCCGAGACCTGGTCGCCGATCAGTGTTTCCGCGTCCTCGGCGGGCAGCGGCTCGAGTCGCAGGACGCCCGGCCAACCGGGGCGCCGCTCGAACAGGTCCGGACGCGCCATGCAGAGCAGGAGGATCGGCGCTCCGGCCGCGAGCAGCGCCGTCGATTCGATCAGGTCGAGGAGCGTATCGTCGGCCCACTGGATGTCGTCGAGGACGACGACGAGCGGCGCGTGCTCCTCGAGCAGCTTCCGGACTGCCCAGGCGATCTCGTCCGCCGTCGTCCCGATCTCCGACTCGCCGAGGAGCGAGCGGATCGCCGCCGCCGCGACCGGATCCGACGGCATCGCCCCGAGCTGCTTCGCGACCTCGACCACGGGCCAGTACGTGATCCCGTCACCGTAGGGCAGGCAGCGCCCGCGGAGGACACGAGCAGCGACCGGGGCGAGCGCCTCCGCGACGAGTCGCGACTTCCCGACGCCGGCGTCGCCCGTCACGGTGACCAGCTCGCAACCCGCCTGCGCCTTCACGCGCTCCCAGGCCGCGACGAGCTGCGCGAGCTCCGGCTCGCGCCCGACGAACCGGGATGCGTGGATGCGCTCCGGTACGTCGAGCACCGACAGCAGCCGATACGCAGGCACCGGTGCAGCCTTCCCCTTCAGCGTCAACGGCTCCACGGCTTCCGCCACGACCGCGCGCGAGGCGAGCGCATGGGTCGCCTCGCCGATCAGAATCTCGCCCGGCGCGGCGGCCTGCTCGAACCGTGCCGCGACGTTCACCGCGTCCCCTGTCGCCAGCCGTTCCGAGGTGCCCGTGACGACCTCGCCGGTGTTCACCCCGATCCGTCCGCCGATCCCGAGCCCCGGCAACGCGTCCCGCATCTCCACCGCCGCCCGGCAAGCCCGGAGCGCATCGTCCTCGTGCGCAGCGGGGATGCCGAACACCGCCATCACCGCGTCGCCGATGAACTTCTCCACCGTCCCCCCGTGCGACTCGATGATCGCCTTCATGCGCTCGAAATAGCGCGCGAGCAGCGCCCGCAGGACTTCTGGATCCGTCTGTTCTCCCAGCGCCGTCGACCCGGTCAGGTCGCAGAACAGCACCGTCACCGTTTTGCGCACCTCGCCCCGAGCTTCGGTCGGGGAGAGCGCCGCCCCACAGCCGTTGCAGAAACGGGCATCGAGCGGGTTCCCCTGCCCGCAACTCTCACAGATGAGCATCGGCAGAGGCTAGGACATAGCGACGCGATCGGGAAGCCGGCGCGGAACTCGAGAGGACATCACCCTGACAACCGCTCGTCCTGCGTGGCTAACCACGCACGAGGAATGAGCAACGAAGCCGCTTCAGAGGTGCTCGGAGACGGCTCGAATACTGCCTTGCGAAGCTCCGAACCAGCGGGTGGGCGCCGACCCTACATCCCCATCGCGTGGTATCCGCCGTCCACGTACAACGTGGTGCCGGTGACGTTTCGGGCCTCGTCGCCGAGCAGGTAGGAGGCGGCTCCCGCGACGTCGGCGGCTTCGATGTGCCGGTGGAGCGGCGAGCGCTCCTCGACGATCGCCTCCATCGTCGGGAAGCCCGCGATCGAGCGGGCAGCAAGGGTGCGCACCGGCCCGGCCGAGACGGCGTTGACGCGGATGTTCTTCGGGCCCAGGTCCCAGGCGAGGTAGCGGACGCTCGAGTCGAGCGTCGCCTTCGCGACGCCCATCACGTTGTAGTGCGGCACGGCGCGCTCCCCTCCGAGGTAGGTCATCGTCACGACCGAGCCCCCACCTGCCGCCGCCATCAGCGGCTCAGCAGCCCGGGCGCACGCGACGAGCGAGTAGGCGCTGACGTCGAGAGCCATCCAGAAGCGGTCGCGCGGTGTATCGGTGAAGCGACCTTCGAGATCCTCTGCGGCGGCGAAGGCGACCGAGTGGACGAGCAGGTCGAGCTGACCGTCGAAGGCGTCACTCACCTCGCCGAACACGCGGGCAATGTCGTCGTCGGAGCGGACGTCGCATTCGGTCACGAGCGGACTCGAGACCGACCCGGCGAGCTCGCGCACGTTCCCCTCGATCCGCTCGCCCTGATAGGTGAACGCCAGGCTGGCGCCGCCCTCGGCGAGCCGCTGAGCGATCGCCCAGGCAATCGAGCGGCGGTTGGCGACGCCGAGTACGAGCCCCCTCTTCCCATCGAAGGACACGGCCCGACTCTATCCGCCGCTTCGATACTGTCGTGCGGCATGCGCGTGGCGGTGGTCACCGGAGCTTCGTCGGGGATCGGGGCAGCGCTCTGCCGGGTGCTCAGCGGGCGCGGGTGGCACGTCGTCGGGCTCTCGCGCAGCCCGGCGACCGAGGCCGACGAGTACGAGCCCTGCGACGTCGGCGACCGCTCGTCGGTCGAGGAGGTGGCCGCGCGCGTGCTCGATCGCCACCTCCGAGTCGACCTCCTCGTGAACAACGCGGGCATCGCGGGACGGACGGACTTCGTCGACGCCGACCCGGAGACGGTCGAGGCGCTCATCACCACGAATTACCTCGGCTCCGTGTGGACGCTGCGGGCGTTCGAACCCGGGCTCGGCCGAGGCTCCCACCTCGTGAACGTGATCTCCGTCTCCGGGCTGATCGCGATCGGGCCGTACTCGGCCTCCAAGCACGCCCAGCTCGCCTTTTCGCGCTCGGTCGCCGTCGAGCTCGCCCCGCGCGGCATCGCCGTACACACCGTCTGCCCGGGCTTCGTCGAGACTCCGGGCTTCCCACAGCACACCCGGTTCAGAGGCGCCTCCTACCGCCTCGTCGCCACACCGGAGCTCATCGCCGAGCGCATCGTCCAGGCGGTCGAGCACGACCGACGCGAGATCGTCGTTCCCCGGTGGTACCTTCCGGCGGTCTGGCTCCAGGCGCTCGTGCCGGGGTTCTTCGCACGCGGCCGCGCACGTGTCGGCCCGCGCGGCGCCTCACCCTAGCGCGGGCAGGTCGCGGCCCTCGCCCTCGAGGGCGCGCCGGATCGCCGGCAGCAGGTCGCTCGCCATCAGTCCTGCCTGCGGCGAGACGAACCGGGAGGCGACCCCGTGGGCGACGGCGGCGGCGCCGGCGGCAATCCGCGGCTCCATCCCCTTTGCGAGGAACGCGCCGATGACACCCGAGAGGACGTCACCGGTCCCGGCGGTGGCGAGCGACGGTGCGCCATAAGCAGAGACCAGCACGCCCTCTCTCGGTGAGGCGACGATCGTGTCGGCACCCTTCAGGAGCACGGTGCAGCCGAACCGGGAGGCGGCTCGCCGCACCGACTCGAGGCGTCGGGAGTCGAGCTCCTCGGTGTCCATCTCGAGCAACCGTGCGAGCTCACCCGAATGTGGCGTCATCACCGTCGCCGCCGAGCGCTCGAAGGGCTCGAGCTCCCAGAGCCCGTCGGCGTCGAGGACGACCGGCACAGGGAGCTCCTCGAGCAGGATCCGTGCGAGGTCGCGGGTGCCGTCGCTACGGCCCAGACCCGGCCCGAGCACGACCGCGTGGGCACGGCCGGCCGACTCGAGCACCGCTTCGGCGGCCCGCGGCAGCAGGCGGCCCGATGTGTCCTCGGGCAACGGGCGCTTGACGGCCTCGAGCAGCGTCCCCTCGAGAACGGACAGCGCCGACTCGGGCACGGCCACCGTGACATAGCCGGCATCCGCGCGGAAGGCGGCGAGCGCCGCCAGGGCCGGCGCCCCGGTCAGGCCGGGCGACCCGCCGACCACGAG
This sequence comes from Gaiellaceae bacterium, assembly GCA_035517795.1. Lineage (GTDB taxonomy): Bacteria > Actinomycetota > Thermoleophilia > Gaiellales > Gaiellaceae > PALSA-600. The sequence continues at coordinate 7,044 of DATIYE010000160.1, forward strand.
CACGGACCCCGACCGATACTTCGTGCTTGTCGCCTCCTTGCGCGGCACCCGGTCGAGCACCGAGACGTCCAGCAACGAGTGCTCGTGAGCGCCGGGAGCGAGGCCGATCGAGGCTACGTGGACGCTCCCGGAGTGGAAGCGGCCGGGCGCAACCGCGAGCCCGACCTTGGCCGCTCCGAAGGTCACGGTGACCTCGGCTCGCACGGCAGCGCCCGGCACCTCGCCGGTCGAGGAGACGACCCCCGACGGGACGTCGACGGAAACGACCGGCTTCCCCGAGCCGTTGATCAGCTCGATCATCCGCGCCACGTCCTCGCGCGGCGCGTCGTCCAGACCGATTCCGAGCAGGGCATCGACGATCACGTCCGGCTCCCCGAGCTCGCCGAAGCCGTCCACCACGACGACCTCACGGCCACGCTCGCCCAGCACCCGGGCGCAGATCTTTCCGTCGCCGCCGTTGTTGCCTCGACCGCAGACCACGGTGACCCGACCCGGGAACCGCTCCACGACGAGGTCCGCAACCGCCGTTCCGGCGCGATCCATCAGCTCGTCGAGCGGCCCCTCGTGAGCCTCCTCGGCCTGTCGGGTCTCCGCGGCCGTCAGCAGGGGAAGCAAACCGCTCAAGCGGGAACCACCACCGCCACGGCCGCGGCGAGCTCGCGGGAGTGGGTCATCGAGAGCTCGATGCGGCCTGCCCCGGCCCGCTCCGCGAACTCGGCCGTTCGCCCGCTCAGGTGGACGCCCGGCTTGGGCCTGCCCCTGATCTCGATCTCACGCCAGGTGAAGTACACCCCCGAGCCGAGCGCCTTGCCGACCGCCTCCTTCGCAGCGAAGCGGCCGGCGTAGTGCTGCGCCGGATTGGCCTTCGATTCGCAATACTCGCGCTCGACTGCCGTGAAGCAGCGGGCGCGGAAGCCGTCGCCGTGCCGGTCGAGGGCGCGGCGCACCCGCTCGATCTCGATCAGGTCGATTCCCACGCGAACCGGGGGTGCCGTCACAGGTTCTCCTCGAGCCAGTCGGGGACCTGGGCGATCGAGGAAACGATGCCGTCGGGTGAGACGCTCGAGTGGTCGAGCTCGTCGGGGCGGAACTTCCCGGTGCGTACGAGCACCGTCCGCAGGCCGACAGCCTGCGCACCGGCGACGTCACCCTCGATGTCGTCTCCGACCATCCAGGTCAGCTCCGGGTCGGCGTCGAGTGCCTCGATCGCCGCCGCGAAGTAGGCGGAGCTCGGCTTTCCGAGCACGGTCGCCTCGATCCCGGCCGCATACTCGAGCCCGGCGACGATCGCGCCGGCGTCGAGCCTCGGCCCCTCGGCCGTCTGCCACCACCGGTTCCGGTGTAGGCAATAGAGATCGGCTCCCGCAAGCAGCTCGAGGAACGCGCGGTTGAGGTTGAGGTAGGAGTAGATCCGCCCCGGCTCCTCGCCCTCGTCGGCGCCGCCGACGAGCACGGCGTCCGCGTTCATGCCGATCAGCTGCAGTCCGTCGAGGTCGTCGAGGATCCCCGGCATCGTCAGCGCCAGCACGCGCTTGCCGGCGAGCACCCGGGCTGCGACGCTCCCCGTGGTCTGCAGCTCGTCGTCGTCGAGGACGAAGCCCATCCCCCGCAGTCGCTCGGCGAGCTCGCGGCGCGACGTCGTCGTCGAGTTGGTCACGAAGCGGAGCCGGTGGCCGCCCGCGCGCAGGCGGCGGACAGCGTCGACCGCCCCGGAGATCGGCTCGCCGGAGACGTGCAGCACACCGTCGACGTCGAGCAGAATCGCGGCCATGGACGCCGAGTCTATTCGGTCGGAACTCCGATTCCGCTTCTCCCGCTCGAGCGGGCCGGGAGGCCAGCACGCCCAGAAGAGCTCGACGCGAGTGGAGGCGAGGTTCGACGTCGAGACCTCCGCCGGGCTCAACGAGGCCGAGCGGCGCCGTGTCCTGGACCGGCTCGGCCCCCTCGTGAGGTCGGTCTCTCAGGACGAGCGGTCACAGCTTCGAAACCGCGAGCTCGCAGTCGAGCGACTTCTCGAGCAGGTGGCCGATGCGGCCCGGCCGAGGAGGCCGCGAAAGCCGACCGAGCCGACGGCCGGGTCTCGCGAGCGGCGTCTCGACGATAAACGTCGCCAATCCGAGCTGAAGCAGCTCAGACGCGAGCCCGGTCCCGACTAGAGCGACTAGAGGAGGTTGGTCCGGTGACGGCCGGGCTCGTCGTGCCGTGAGTCGGCGCCGAAGAAGCCGGCGAGCACACAGACGGCGACCAGTCCGGCGAAGAGGAGAAACGCGATCATGCCCACATTGTCGGCAACAGCTATCATTAGATCAAGTCGAATGCGAACTGTTTTCTATCAATGAACCTGATTGAAAATTCGCGCGTGCCGGAGCCCTGGCTCGGAGTGGAGCTGCGCCATCTGGCCGCACTCGACGCGCTCGAGACCCAGGGATCGTTTGGGCGCGCGGCGATCAAGCTCGGCTACACCCAGTCCGCCGTCAGCCAGCAGATCGCCACGCTCGAGCGCATCGTCGGCGAGCGCCTGGTCGAGCGGCCCGGCGGCCCGCGACCGGTTGCGCTGACCGAGGCCGGACAGCTGCTGCTGCGGCACGCGCGGGCGATCGTGGCCCGGCTCCAGGCGGCGCAGGCGGACCTCGCCGCGCTCTCGGCCGGGGAGGCCGGCTCGCTCCGCGTCGGGATCTTCCAGAGCGTGGGCGCCCGGATCCTGCCCGAGGTGATGCGCCGCTTCGCCGGAGCGTGGCCCCGGGTCGACGTCGAGCTGCAGGAGTCGCATTCCGACAACGCGCTCGCCGATCTGGTCGAGCGCGGCGATCTCGATCTGTCTTTCGTGCAGCTGCCCCTCGACAACCCTGGGCTGGAGACGCTCCTCCTGCTCCAGGACGACTACGTCCTGTTGAGCGCGGCGAGCTCCGACTTCGCCTCGAGCGGCCGCACCCCGACGTTGCGCGAGATCGCCGAGCAGCCGCTGATCGGATTCCGCAACTGCCGGGCGACCGAGCTCGTGTTCGACCAGCTCCGCGCCACCGGACGAGAGCCTCATGTCGTCTTCCGCTCCGACGAGAACGGCGTCGTTCAGGGCCTCGCGAGAGCCGGCATCGGCATCGCAGTCGTTCCCCGGCTCGCGGTCGATCCGAACGACGAGATGGTGCGAATCACGAACCTGAGCCCGCGGATTCCCCGCCGTCAGGTTGGGATCGCCCGCCACAGGGACCGCCACCACTCGGCGGCCGCGCGCGCGTTCGTCGCCACGGCGCTCGAGGTCGGGGCGGAGACCGCCGCCGAGCTCGCCGCCTGAGGCCTCACTCCACGGTGACCGTTTTTGCCAGGTTGCGCGGCTGATCGACGTTCAGGCCGCGAAGGCGGGCGATTCGGTAGGCAAGCAGCTGAAGCGGCAGGATGGCGAGCACGGCCTGCAGGAACGCCGGCGACCTCGGCACGTAGATGACGTCGTCGGCGTGGTGCTGGATCTCCTCGTTCCCCTCGGTCGCGATCGCGATCACATGGGCGCCCCGGGCACGCGTCTCCTGGATGTTCGACACGACCTTGTCGTAGACGGTGTTCATACGGGTCGCGACGACGACCACCGGCGTCCCCGTCTCGAGGAGCGAGATCGGGCCGTGCTTCATCTCTCCGGCCGAGTACGCCTCGGTCGGGATGTAGGAGATCTCCTTCAGCTTCAGAGCGCCTTCGAGTGCGACGGGCAGCCCGATATGGCGGCCGAGATAGAGGAAGAACGGCTCACGGTAGAAGCGCTGGGCGATCTCGTCGATCGGATGGCTGCGGCGCAGGAACCGCCGCATCTTCTCGGGGAGCCGGTAGACCTCGTCGAGGATGAACTCGATCTCGTCCGCCGGGAGCGTCTCACGGGTGCGGGCGAGCTCGAGCCCGATCAGGTACATGAGGCCGGTCTGTGCCGAGAAGGTCTTCGTCGCAGCAACGCCGACTTCGAGCCCCGTTCGGGTGAACAGAGTCGAGTCGACCTCGCGCGTGATCTGCGAGCCCATCTGGTTCGTGATCGCGACCGTCCGCGCGCCCATCTCCCTGGCGAGCCTCATCGCCTGGATCGTGTCGCGCGTCTCGCCGGACTGCGAGATGCCGATCACGAGCGTGTCCTCGTCGATCACCGGGTTGCGGTAGATCCACTCGCTCGCGATGTCCGGCTCGACCGGCACCCGCCCCCACTCCTCGATCACATACCGACCGACGACGCCTGCGTGGTAGGAGGTCCCGCAGGCAACGATGACGATCCGCCGGAGCGCCCGCAGCTGATCCGCGTCCATCCCGAGCCCGTCCTGGACGAGGACCCCGTGCCGCACCCGATCGCCGATCGTGACCTCGAAGCCCTCCGGCTGCTCGTAGATCTCCTTGAGCATGAAGGTCTCGAACCCCTCTCGCTCGGCCACCTCCTCATCCCAGTCGATCAACGTCTCCTCGAGCTCCACAGGACTGCCGTCCTCGGCGCGGATCACGCGGACGGCGCCCGGCGTTACCTCGACGATGTCGCCATGACCCGGGTAGGAGACGCGGCGAGTCTCGGACAGGAATGCCGAGAGATTGGACGCCAGGAATGTCTCGCCGTCGCCGTGACCGATCACGAGAGGCGTCTCGCGACGCACGCCCACCAGCCGGTTCGGCTCGCCGTGATGGATGACGACGAACGTGAAGTGCCCTTCGAGGCGACCGTAGACCGCGCGAACGGCCTCGAGCAGGTCACCGTCGTACACGGTCTCGAGCAAGTGCGCCACGACCTCGGCGTCGGTCTCGGACGTGAACACGTGACCGGCCCCCTCGAGCTCCTCCTTCAGCTCGCGGTAGTTCTCGACGATCCCGTTGAGGACGATCGCGAGCATGCCGTCCTCGCAGCCGGTGAGCGGATGCGCGTTGTCCTCGTTCACGCCGCCGTGGGTGGCCCAGCGGGTGTGTCCCACCCCGGTGGTCGCACGCGAGCCGTTTGCACCGGTCGCCTCCTTCAGGTTCGCGAGGTTCCCGACCGCGCGGACGTACTCCAGCCCGTCATCCTCGAGCAAGGCGATCCCGGCAGAGTCGTAGCCCCGGAACTCGAGCCGCTCGAGCCCGGCGATCAGCAGGTCCTTCGAGGGGCGACTCCCGACGTATCCGATGATCCCGCACATGGAAAATGGCTTTCTAGACGCGAAAAGCCCGGCCCCAGTCGCTGTCGCAGGCTCTGGTTCCTGCGTTGCGAATCAGCCGAGCTCGCTCTCGACAAGCTCACTGATCTTATCACAGGCCTTCTCGGCCAACGCTCCGTCGCGGGCCTCGACGAGAATGCGGATGATCGGTTCTGTACCCGACGGGCGGACGAGCACGCGCCCCTCGCCGACGAGCTCGGCGTTGGCGCGATCGATCGCCGCCTCGACCGCGGAGGTGAGCTGCTTCGTGGAGACGCGCACGTCTTTCTTGCACTGGACGAAGCGCTGCAAGATGGCCGCCGCCTCGCTGAGCCGGCGTCCGCGCAGCGCGGCGCAGAGGAGGAGGGCGGCGGGGAGCCCGTCGCCGGTGACGTGGTCGGCGAGGTGGATGATGTGGCCCGACTGCTCGCCTCCGAGAACGCCTCCCTCTCGCACGAGCGCCTCGAGCACGTAGCGATCGCCGACGTCGGTGGTCACGACCCGAATCCCCCGCTCCTCCATGAGTGCGTGGAAGCCGAGGTTCGTCATCTGCGTGACGACGACGAGCTTCTCGTCGAGGTAGAGCGCGAGGATCGCCAGGATCCCGTCGCCGTCGACGACCTCGCCGCGCTCGTCGACCGCGATCAGCCTGTCGCCGTCGCCGTCGAAGGCGAGCCCGAGCGCAGCGCCGCGCTCGACCACGGTCCGCTGGAGCAACGCCGTGTCGGTGGCTCCGCAGCCCTCGTTGATGTTCGTACCGTCCGGCGAGTCGCCGATCGAATGCACCGTTGCCCCGAGCCGTCCGAAGGCGCTCGCGGCGAGGCCGGAGCAGGCGCCGTTGGCGCAATCGACGACGAGGTCGAGCCCGGAGAGATCCGCGCCGAACGTGGTCGTCACGTAATCGACATAGGCCTCTCTCGCCTCGGCAGCGTGCTCGACCGTGCCTCGCACGGGGCCCGTCGGCGCGTCGAGCAGCTTCTCGATCGCCTCCTCGTCTGCGTCGCTGAGCTTCCCGTCGCGCCTGAAGAGCTTCACGCCGTTGTACTCGGGCGGATTGTGCGAGGCGGTGATCACGACTCCGAGGTCGAAGTCCAGCGCCCGGATCGCGACGGCACCGCTCGGGAGAACTCCGCCGAGGACCGCGTCTGCCCCGGCCGAGACGATCCCGTCGGTGAGCGCACCCTCGAGCTCGAGCCCGGAGCCGCGGGTGTCCCGTCCGACGAAGACCCGGCGAGCGCCGCTCCAGAGCGTCGCCGCACGGCCGAGCCTTTCGACCAGATCGGCGGTCAGCAGCTCGCCGACGACCCCTCGAACACCGTCAGTCCCGAAGTACTGCCGGCCCATCGGGCGGAGGTTAGTGCGCACGCGAGCGCTAGCGCTTCGAGAGCTACCGCTTGGAAAACTGGGGCGCCTTGCGCGCCTTGTGCAGGCCGGCCTTCTTGCGCTCGACCTGGCGGGCGTCTCGCGTCAGGAAGCCCTGTCGCTTGAGCATGACCCGGAAATCGGGATTCACCTCGACGAGCGCTCGGGCGACGCCGTGTCGGATCGCGCCGGCCTGCCCCGAGGGGCCGCCGCCGTGCACCCGGACGCGGAGGTCGTACTGCCCGGCGAGCTCCGCCGTCTCGAGCGGCGCCATGATCATCTTGCGGTGGGCGAGCCGCGGGAAATACGCCTCGATCTGCTTGCCGTTTATCCAGGTCTTGCCGTCGCCCGGGCGCAGGATCACCCGCGCGACCGACGTCTTCCGCTTCCCCGTTCCGAGGTACTGAGCCTGCGTCGACATCAGAAGGGCTTTGGCTCCTGTGCTGCGTGCGGATGCTCCGGGCCTGCGTAGACCTTGAGCTTGGTCAGCTGACGACGGGCGAGCTTGTTGCGGGGGAGCATGCCCTTGACGGCCTTCCGGATCACCTCGGTCGGGCGACGCTCCAGCTGCTCTCGCAGCGGACGCACCTTCAGGCCGCCCGGATAGCCCGAGTGGCGGTAGTACAGCTTGTCGTCGAGTTTCGACCCTGTGACCGCGATCTTCTCCGCGTTGACCACGATCACGAAGTCGCCCGTGTCGACGTGGGGAGTGAACTGCGGCTTGCCCTTGCCGCGCAGGCGGTCTGCGATCTGGGTCGCCAGGCGCCCCAGGGTCTGCCCGTCGGCGTCGACGACGTACCAGTCGCGTTGGATCTCGCCAGGCTTGGCGCTGTAGGTCTTCATCAACAGGTCTCGCTCGTAAGAAGGGCGGACACGTACGTCCGCCGCGCCTCGATGGTACCAGGATCGGGATGGTTCAGAGCAACGCAGCCCGGAGCCCGTTGCGGAAGGCGAGCGCCCCTCCATGAGCCGGATGACGTACGTAGACCCCGCCGAGCGCCTGCCACGCGAGCCTGCCGATCGGGACGACCTCCCGTCCGCATGCGAGCTCGAGCGCGAACGGGATGCCGGCCTCGATCTCGGCCCGCGTCGGCCGGCGGTTGGAGCCCGCGTCACCCGGATGCGTCGGAACAAGGTTCCAGAGGAGGACTTCACGTGCGACGCCGAGGTCGGCGAGCGTCCGGTGGACGAGGGTTGCCGTCGCCTCCGCAGGCCCGGAGCCGGTCAGCTGACGCTCGGATGTGAACGGAATCCCCGAGATGCGCGTTCCTCGATAGCCGGGCGCCTCGCCGAGGAGCAGGACCGGGGCCGCCGCTCGGCGCTCGAGGTAGTCGGCGAGGCGGTCGCGCAGAAGGGCAGCCCGATCTCCGTCCCGGTAGAAGTTGAAGGTCGCTCCGATGCGGGCCGACACCAGCCGCTCGATGAAGCCCGAGATCACGATCCGTACTCTGACCGACGGCGGCCAGCGCCCGTACGAGATCGCGTCGGCGATCGCAGGCTTCCTCGACGGGGCGAAAAGGACACTCGAGCTGGCGCAGTACGACTTCGACCTCGGGGCGGAGACCGCGGCGATCGTCGGGGACGCCCTGCGCAGAGCCGCGGGCCGCGGCGTCCGGATCCGGCTTGCCTACAACGTCGATCACTCGAAACCGATCCCCGTGCCGCCGCCGGCCTCGCCCGACGAGGCGTTGATCGAATCGCTTCCGCTCGAGTCCTATCCGGTGGCCGGGGTTCCGGATCTCATGCACCACAAGTACGTGATCCGGGACGGCGAGTCGGTGTGGACCGGCTCGACCAACTGGACGGACGATGCCTGGTCGCGTCAGGAGAACGTGATCGTCATCGCCGAGTCGCGCGCGCTCGCGACCGAGTTCCAGCGGGACTTCGAGCAGCTACTGCTCGCAGACGAGGTCGCCGATACGGGTCGGGTACCTCCGACGTGGCACGACGGCGTCCGGGTCTGGTTCACGCCGGGGCACGGAGAGGACCTCTCTCATCGGATCGGCCAGGCGATGGGCCGTGCGCGGCGCCGGATTCGCATCTGCTCGCCGATCCTCACCGCACCGCCCGTCCTCGGCGCCCTCACCTCCGCGCTCGCGACCGGCAAGGTCGACGTTGCCGGGTGCTTCGACGAGACCCAGATGCGCGACGTCGCCCACCAGTGGCGGATCAGCCACCGGGCCTGGAAGCTGCCGCTCCTCGACCGAATTGCGGCCGGGCAGTTCAGCGCCAAGCCGTCGACTCCCTACGGCGGCGGGGACGTCCACGACTTCATGCACGCCAAGCTGACCGTGGCGGACGACACGGTGTTCGCCGGCTCGTTCAACCTGTCGCGGTCGGGGGAGCGAAACGCCGAGAACGTGCTCGAGATCGAGGACGCCGACCTGGCAAACTCGATGGCGGCCTTCGTCGACGAGGTTCGCGCCCGCTACGCCCCACTCGCGCTCTGACGAAGGAACGGTCGCGCACGCGAGTGCGCTGAAACTCGGGTCGAACACGATGCTTGTGGTGCAAGTTACAAGCGCATCGATGAGATTCTCCCGCGCTTCCTCGGACAAGCGCACCGCCGTCGGGAGGCGACTGCGAACGATGAGTTCTCGCGGGCGCGGCCGTCTAAGGTCACGGAACCCAATGAGCAAGGAGACTCAAATGGCCAAGCTGAACCTGACCCAGGTCGGACGCGTGTGTGTCACCGTGGCCGACACCGACAGGGCGATCGACTTCTACGTCAACACGCTCGGCTTCGAGAAGGTGGTCGACGTCCCGATGGGGGACGCCGGCCGGTGGGTGGAGGTGGCGGTTGCCGGCACACCGACGACGATCGCTCTCGCACCGCCGCCCAACGGCGCCGAGGCCGGTGGCAGCCAGACCGGCATCTGCCTCGACACGAAGGATGTCGATGCCGATCACGCATCGCTCAGGTCGGCCGGCGCCGACGTGGACGCCGAGGTCACCCGGTGGGGAGACCCGGTGCCCCCGATGTTCTGGGTGCGCGACCCCGACGGGAACTCGCTGATCGTCGTCGAGCCGAGCTCGTAGCGCCGACTCGCCGGACGGAAGTTCAGGTGGTCGCGTCGACGACCGCCCTGTTCACGGGCAAGGCGAGGTCAGGCGACCGGGCCCGCTGCGGCCGTCAGACGGTACGTATTCGGCACGTTGTCCTTGCCCTTTCCGACCGTGAGCGTCCCGTGCATGTCGGCGTAGACGCCGGTGCCGCCGATCACCGGCACGACGAGTCCAGCCGGGGTCGAGTAGACGGCGCCCGAGAGGATGAGCGTGCCCCCCGGGAGGATCGCCTTCCCGTGGAAGACAGCCGCGTGGGCGCTCGTGAAGGTCATCTTGCCGCTGTCGGAGCCGACGACCGCGCCCTTCTTCCGCCCGAACTGCGCTGCGGCGTTCACGAGCTTGTCTCGGTAGGTGATCGTGTCCCCCTTGCTCGCGCCCTTCGGCTTGACGTCGTGAATGCTCATCGACACTGTCACCGATGTGACCCGGATCGTCTTCGTCGCCGCAGCGGCGCCCGCAACGGGGAGAGCCGCAGCCGCGAGCAGCGTCGCTATCAGGAGCCTGACCGTCATTCCCATTCGATGGTCGCAGGCGGCTTAGAGGTCACGTCGAGAACCACGCGGTTCACGGCAGGGACCTCGTTGACGATCCTCGAGGACACGAGCTCGACGAGATCGTACGGAAGTCGAGCCCAGTCTGCCGTCATCGCGTCGTCCGAGGTGACGGCGCGGATCACGAT
>DATIYE010000161.1:0-3632 GCA_035517795.1 Gaiellaceae bacterium
GGTCGACGTTGCCGGTACGCTCGCCGTTTCCGAACAGCGTTCCCTCGACCCGCTCGGCGCCCGCCATCAAGCCCAGCTCCGCCGTCGCGACCGCCGTCCCGCGGTCGTTGTGCGGGTGGACGCTCAGGATGATGTGGTCGCGGGCCGAGACGCGCCGCTGGAACCACTCCAGGCGGTCGGCGTAGACGTTCGGCGGGAACGCCTCGACCGTCGTCGGCAGGTTCACGATCATCTTCTCGTCCGCGGTCGGGCCCCACTCCGCCATCACCGCCTCGCAGATCTCGAGCGCGTAGTCGAGCTCGGTTCCGTGGAAGCTCTCGGGCGAGTACTCGAACACGATCTCCGTCTGCGTCTGCGCCGCGAGCTCCTTGCAGAGCGCCGTCCCGCGCACCGCGAGCTCGGTGATCCCGGCCCGGTCCATCCGGAAGACGACCCGTCGCTGCGTGACCGAGGTCGAGTTGTAGAGGTGGACGATCGCGTTCCTCGCGCCGGCGATCGACTCGAAGGTGCGCTCGATTAGCTCGGGCCGCGCCTGCGTCAGCACTGCGATCGTGACGTCGTCCGGGATCAGCCCCTCCTCGACGAGGACGCGGACGAAGTCGAAGTCCGCCTTCGACGCGGCCGGGAAGCCGACCTCGATCTCCTTGAAGCCGAGCTCGAGCAGCAGCGCGAAGAAGCGTCGCTTGCGGGCGCTGTCCATCGGGTTGACGAGCGCCTGGTTCCCGTCGGCGTCGAAGACCGATTTCGACTTCGTCCGGACGCTGATCGAGGACGACCTGATCCCGGCGGACACGACGGTCGCCGTGCTGACGCAGGCACGGCCGGAGCTGATCGAGCACACGTACGAGGCGATCGAGGGCGCCCGGCAGGCGATCGTGCACCTCTACAACTCGACCTCGACGACCCAGCGCCGGGTCGTGTTTCGGCTCGACAAGGACGGGATCACCGGGCTCGCCGTGCGCGGGGCGGCGCTCTGCAAAGAGCTTGCCGCCGCGACCGACACGAGGATCGTGTTCCAGTACTCGCCCGAGAGCTTCCACGGCACCGAGCTCGACTATGCGCTCGAGATCTGCGAGGCAGTGATCGCCGAGTGGGGCCCGACGAGCGAGGAGCAGATGATCATCAACCTGCCGACGACGGTCGAGTCGTTCCCGCCCAACGTCTATGCCGACCGTCTGGAGTGGTTCCAGCGGCACGTCTCCTCGCGCGACCAGATCATCCTCAGCGTCCATCCGCACAACGACCGCGGGACGGCGGTCGCGACGGCGGAGCTGGGCTTGATGGCGGGCGCCGAGCGGGTCGAGGGAACGCTGTTCGGAAACGGCGAGCGGACCGGCAACGTCGACCTCGTCACGCTGGCCCTGAACCTGCTGACGCAGGGCGTCGATCCGGGCATGGACCTGTCCCGGATCGACGAGGCGAAGGCGATCGTCGAGGAGTGCAACGAGCTACCCGTCCACCCGCGACATCCCTACGCCGGCGAGCTCGTTTACACGGCGTTCTCGGGCTCGCACCAGGACGCGATCAAGAAGGGCATGTACGCGCAGCAGCGCTCGCAGTCGGAGCTCTGGGACGTTCCCTACCTGGCGGTCGACCCGATGGACGTCGGGCGGACATACGAGGCGATCATCCGCGTCAACTCGCAGTCGGGGAAAGGCGGCGTCGCCTACCTGATGGAGACCGAGCACCATCTCGAGCTGCCGCGGGGGCTCCAGGTCGACTTCGCCCAGAAGGTGCAGGCGATCACCGACGCCCGCGGGGACGAGCTGACCGCCGTCGAGCTGCTCGAGGCGTTCCGGGAGCACTACCTCGCGTACACGCGCCCCTACGACCTCGTCTCTTACGCACACTGGAGCGCCGAGGACGACCGGATCGTCGCCCAGGTGACGGTCGACGGCGAGCCTCGGGAGGTGAGCGGCAGCGGCAACGGGCCGATCGCGGCGCTGGTCGAGGCGTTCGAGCAGGCCTTCGGGATCTCGGTCCGCCTCCGGGACTACCACGAGCACGCCATGTCGGCGAGCGCAGACGCGATGGCGGCGGCCTACGTCGAGGCCGACGTGGATGACGATGCGGTCTGGGGCGTCGGGCTCCACTCGAGCATCGTCACCGCGTCGCTGCGGGCGATCGTCAACGCCGTCAACCGCGCGATCGCGCTGCGGGAGGCCGAGGCCGCCGCAGCAGGCGTGTTCGACCCCTAGATGAGTGATTCCACGGCCGCGGCCGTCGTTGAGGGGTTTTGTACAGAGAGGCCGAAGTCGGCGGTGCTGAATACACCGTCGACCAGGAGGCCACGATGGACGCCGACCTCGACACTCTCTGCACCGCCGTTTATTGCACGGCTGACGATCTCCTGCCCGATTCGCCAGGGAACGCCCGTCGGATGGTCACAGACGCGGAGGTCGTCACGCTCTGTGTCGCCCAGGCGATCATGGGGATCCCCAGCGATCGCAGGTTCCTCAAGGTGGCGAGGAAGCGCCTTGCTCATCTGTTCCCGCAGATCCCTTCGCAGCCTGCGTACTTCAAACGCCGCCGCCGGCTCGCCGACCAGCTCGAGTGGCTGATGGGGATGTTCGCGAGCCAGAGCCCGGGCTTCAAGGATGACCTGCTGCTGATCGACTCGACCCCGGTCGAGTGCGCCAGAAGCCGCGAGACGGTCAGGCGCTCCGCGCTCGCAGATGCCGCCGACTACGGCTGGTGCGCATCCCACTCCCGCTACTTCTGGGGCTTTCGTCTCCACGCGCTGTTCGCGCTCGACGGCACACCGAGAGCGCTGACGCTCGCCTCCCCCAAACGCGACGACCGCGAGGTCGGGCTCACCCTGCTCCAACGCTGCATCCGTGACGGCGGCGAAACCGTGCTCGGCGACAAGAACTACGCCGGCCGCGACTTCGCCCAATCCGTCAGCGATCTCGACGCCACGATCGTACGCCCAAGACGCAAAGACGAACCCGGCCACGGCCCGCACCTCGCCCCGATCCGGCAACGAATCGAGTCGATCTTCTGGACCTGCAAAGACCTCCTCACCCTCGAACGCCACGGCGCCCGCACCCTCGAAGGGCTCAGAGAACGCGTCCTTCAACGCTTCCTCACCCTCGCCGCCTGCGTCACCCTCAACCACCAACTCGGCCGCCCATCCCGCGCACTTGTCGACTATGTCGCCTGACCCCGTGGAATCACTCATCTAGGGCGGCGATCGCCGATCCCCACTTCTCGAGGTCGCGTTCGACGGTCGACATCGGCCCGGAGGGAAGCCAGTGGATGGCCCTGCTCACGTTTGCGTCGCGAATCTGTTCGAGCGCCACGGGCTGGGCCGGAACGCCGATGATCTGGACGTCAATCGCCCGCTCGGCGCGTACCCGAAGCTCTCGGACACGCTCGAGCGTGTCCGGTCTGAATTGCGGCAGCCAGGCATCACCGAATGCCAGCACTCGATCGAAGATCGCTCCCTTTGAGCCGCCGACGAGGATCGGCGGGTAGGGACGCTGGGCCGGCTTGGGAAAGGAAAGGATCCGCTCGAAACGGACGTACTTGCCAGCGTAGCTCGCCTCTTCCTGCGTCCAGATCGCCTTCATCGCCTCGATTCGTTCCCGCATCAGCGTCATCCGTGTCCGCGGGTCGGTGCCGTGATTGCG
>DATIYE010000162.1:0-20103 GCA_035517795.1 Gaiellaceae bacterium
AGAAGAGACCGAGCTGGACTGCCGCCTGTTCCGCCAGCGACTCTGCCGGGCGATCGGGCAGCGCCACTACCGTCGGCGGCGGCACGGCTTCGCGGCCCAGGAGCTCCGGGAGCCGCTCGAAGTCGGCCTTGAGCACGTCGAGCATCCGCGGGGTGTAGAGCGCGGCCGCCGGATGGAAGATCGGATAGAGCAGCACTCGAGTCCCGCCGAGCACCATCTCCTGTTCGCGGCCGTGGACACGCGTGATCCCGTCGGGCTTTCCGGAGAGGAGCTTGGTGGCGAAGTTCCCGAGCGTCGCGATCACCCTCGGCTGGATCAGCTCGACCTGGCGGAAGAGGTGGCTCTCGCAGGCCGCGATCTCCTCGGGGAGCGGATCGCGATTCCCGGGGGGACGGCACTTGAGGACGTTGGCGACGAAGACGTCGTCGCGCGTCAGGCCTATCCCCGCCAGAAGCTTCCCCAGCAGCTGCCCCGCCGCTCCCACGAACGGGATGCCCTGCTTGTCCTCGTGGAACCCGGGCGCCTCGCCGACGAACATCAGGTCCGCAGTCGGTGAGCCCGAGCCGAACACGACCTGCGTCCTCGTCGCCGACAGCGGGCAGCGGGTGCAGCCGGACACCCCGTCGCGGAGCGCCGCGAGATCGGCACCGCCCGTCAGGCCGTCAATGGCCGCCGCAGCCACAGCTCCCACCGCAACAGCCGCCGCCGGAGGCGCCGCCGAAGCTGGGCTGAGTGCTGGTGCCGTGTGCCGCGAACATCGAGAACTGCCGCTTCGCCTTCACCGACCCACAGTCCGGGCAGGCCGGAGTCTCGTCGTGACGGACGAGCTCCTCGAAGTGCGACTCGCAGCTCATGCAGACGTACTCGTAGATCGGCATCGGGACCAGATTACCAGCGTGCTTCGGAACGCATTGACGCCGGGATGGTGCGCTTCGCATCGGACGGAGCGCTACGATTTCGATGCCCGGTATCCGCGCCCCGGAACTGGAGCCAACGTGATGATGACCCTGACGTCGATCGCCGAGCTGCGGCGCGCGCTCGCACCCTCGAGGGGCTGCGCGCGGATCGGCCTCGTGCCGACCATGGGCGCCCTCCACGCCGGGCACCTCGCACTGATCGCGGCCGCCCGCGATGAATGCGACCTCGTCGTCGCGAGCGTCTTCCTGAACCCGGCGCAGTTCTCGGAGCCTGCGGATCTCGCCGCCTACCCCGCGGACCTCGCTTCCGATGAGCGCCGCGCCGCCGCAGCCGGCGTCGACCTCGTCTTCGCGCCGTCGCGGGAGGAGTTCTATCCGTCGGGCTTCGCCACGTGGATCGAGCCCGAAGGGGCCGCGGTCGGACTCGAGGGCGAGGCACGCCCGGGGCATTTTCGGGGCGTCGCCACCGCGTGCCTCAAGCTCTTCACCATTGTCCGCCCCGACGTCGCCTACTTCGGCCGGAAGGACGCTCAGCAGGTCGCGGTCGTCCGCCAGCTCGTTCGCGACCTCAACCTGGAGCTCGAGCTGCGCGTGGTTCCGACCGTGCGCGACGGCGACGGCCTCGCCCTCTCGTCCCGCAACGTCCGCCTGTCCGCCGACGAGCGCCGCCGAGCGCTCGCCATCCCCCGCGCTCTCGCCACCCGCGATCCCGAGAGCGCGCGCGAGGTACTCGCCGAGGCCGGGGTCGAGCCCGAGTACGTCGCCGTCGCGGATCTCGACGGGCCGACGCTCGCCGTCGCCGCCCGGATCGGCTCGACCCGACTGATCGACAACGTCCTTCTGGAAGGAGAGCCCGCATGAGCACACGGCCCAGAACCCCCGGGCCTTCCGCCCCAGCCCCCGGGAAGCTCGCCCTCCCGGAGCTGCGCGCGATGAAGCAGCGCGGCGACCGGATCTCGATGATCACCGCCTACGACGCGCCGGCCGCCCTGCTCGCCGACGAGGCGGGCGTCGAGCTCGTCCTCGTCGGCGACTCGGCGGCCATGGTGATGCTCGGCCACGAGTCGACCGTTCCGGTCACGCTCGACGAGATGATCTTCCTCACGCGCGCCGTCACCCGCACGGCGCGGCGACCGCTGGTGATCGGCGACCTCCCGTTCGGCACCTACGAGATCTCGGACGAGCAGGCAGTCGGGAGCGCGATCAGAATGCTCAAGGAGGGCGGTGCCGACTGCGTCAAGCTCGAAGGCGCCGGCCGAATCGTCTCCCGGGCGCGGGCGATCGCCGAGTCGAACATCGGGATCATGGGTCACATCGGGCTGACGCCCCAGTCGGCGACGAAGCTCGGCGGCTTCCGGGCCCAGGGGCGCACCGCCGACGCGGCGGTCGCGCTCTACGACGCCGCCCTCAAGCTCGAGGACGCAGGCTGCTTCGCGATCGTCCTCGAGGCGGTCCCAGCCGCGGTGGCGGCACGGATCACCGCCGCGCTCGAGATCCCCACGATCGGCATCGGCGCCGGCGCCGAATGCGACGGCCAGGTGCTCGTGTGGCACGACCTGCTCGGCATGTACACGGGCCCCGCCCCGCGCTTCGTCAAGCGCTACGCGGCGCTCGCAGACGAGATGAGCGAGGCGATCGCCGCCTACATCGCCGACGTCCGGAGCGGGTCGTTCCCCGAGGAGCAGCATGCCTACTCGATCCCGCACGACGAGCTCGCGCTCTTCGAAGCCGCGCTGGAAGCCCGCCGCTAGACGACCAGCACGATCGCAGCGAGCGCGACCGGCGCCACCGAGGCGGCGACCGCTCGGCCCCAGGTCCAGCCGTGCACCGAGCGCACGCCGATCACGAGCAGGCAGACCGACCAGGCGAGGAACCCCACGCTCAGCGCGTCGAAGACCTTCCCCCCGGCCCCGGCGTCGGCTCCGCCCTGGTGGAACAGCGCGCTGCCCCAGAGCGCGAGCTCGAGGAGCCAGAGCAGGAGCGACAGCCCCACCGGAACCGACGAGAAGGCGAGCACGTGACGGCTCCGGCGGTACGACCCCTGGGAGCCCAGAGCGACCGAGACACCCTGGAGGACTCCACCGAGGAGCCAGTAGGCGATGCCGCCGTAGAGGCTGCCGGCGAGGAACACCCAGACCGCGACGAGCGTCGCGTCATAGTTGCCGCCCTCGGGATCCATCAGGTGCGCGGCGGTCGAGGTCGAGAGCACGAAGGCGATCCCGGCGAGGAGGACGATCAGCAGCACGGGCTCCGAGCGGTCGGCCGCGTCGCCCTCGTCGCGGAGCGCGACGAACACCGCCCGGGGCGAGGAGAGGACGAGCACGCACCGCAGCCACCAGTCGCCCACGATTTGGAGCGTACGTCAGCCGGCGGTGACGATCTGGCCGTTGTGGCAGCGATACGCGATCTGCCCGAGCCCGGTGTCCTGCTGTTGCAGTGGCGGTTTGCCGTCCTTGCAGATCGGCGTGTGGCGGCCGTGGTAGCCGTAGATCAGGCCGGCGAGGAAGAGCGCCAGGGCGGTGGCCGCCAGGCCGATGTAGACACGGCGGCGCTGCTTCGGAGGCATCATCGTCTACGAGGCTACGCGGCGGCGAACGCGTGCCGCTCGAGAAGCGGCCGCAGGAAACGGCCGGTGTACGACCCTTCGACCTCGGCGACCTCCTCGGGAGTCCCGGTCGCGACGACCTCGCCGCCGGCCTCGCCTCCTTCGGGACCCAGATCGACGATCCAGTCGGACTGCTTGATCACGTCGAGGTTGTGCTCGATCACGAGCACGGTGTTCCCGGTGTCCACGAGGCGCTGGAGCACCTCCAGCAGCTTCTCGATGTCGGCGAAGTGGAGGCCGGTGGTCGGCTCGTCGAGGATGTACAGCGTCCGGCCGGTGGCGACCTTGCCGAGCTCGGCTGCGAGCTTCACCCGCTGCGCCTCGCCGCCCGAGAGCGTCGTCGCGGGCTGGCCGAGCGTCATGTAGTCGAGCCCGACGTCGTGCAGTGTCTGCAGGCGGCGCCGGATCTTCGGGATCTTGGCGAAGAACCGGAGCGCCTCCTCGACCGACATCTCGAGCACGTCGGCGATCGTCTTCCCCTTGAAGCGCACCTCGAGCGTCTCGCGGTTGTACCGCCGGCCCTTGCACGTCTCGCACGGCACGTACACGTCGGGCAGGAAGTGCATCTCGATCTTGATCTGGCCGTCGCCCTTGCACGTCTCGCACCGGCCGCCCTTGACGTTGAACGAGAACCGGCCCGGCTTGTAGCCGCGTACCTTCGCATCGGGTGTGAGCGAGTAGAGCTCGCGGATGTGCGTGAAGAGGTCGGTGTAGGTGGCAGGGTTCGAGCGCGGCGTGCGGCCGATCGGGCGCTGGTCGATCTCGATCACCTTGTCGAACGCCTCGATCCCCTCGACCGACTCGTGGTCGCCGGGCTTCACCCGCACCCTCTGGAGCCTGTTCGCGAGGGCCTTGTAGACGATCTCGTTGACGAGCGTCGACTTCCCGGAACCGGACACGCCGGTGACCGCGACGAATTTGCCGATCGGAAACTCGACGTCGATCTCCTTCAGGTTGTGCTGCGACGCGCCCCGTACGGTGAACACGCCGTTCTCCCCCGTCCGCCGCTTCGGAACCGCGATCTCCCTCGTGCCCGAGAGAAACTGGCCGGTGACCGACTTGCGTGTCCGCTGCACCTTCGACGCGGGCCCCTCGGCGACGACGTGGCCGCCGTGTTCCCCCGCCCCCGGCCCCATGTCGACCAGCCAGTCGGCGCTTCGCATCATCTGCTCGTCGTGCTCGACCACGACGACGGTGTTCCCGAGGTCGCGGAGCCGCTCGAGCGTCCCGATCAGCCGGTCGTTGTCGCGCTGGTGGAGCCCGATCGACGGCTCGTCGAGGATGTAGAGGACGCCCACGAGCTGGGAGCCGATCTGCGTCGCAAGCCGGAGCCGCTGCGCTTCGCCACCCGAAAGCGTCGCCGAGGCCCGGTCGAGCGCCAGGTAGCCGACGCCCACGTTGTCGAGGAACGTGAGCCGCTCCCGGATCTCCTTGACGACTCGGGCGCCGATCAGCTCCTCGGTCGCAGTCAGCTCGAGCCCGTCGAGGAAGCGAAGCGCAGCCGCCACCGAGAGCTGGGTGAACTGATGGATGTTCCGCTCTCCGACCGTAACCGCCAGCACCTCGGGCTTGAGGCGAGCGCCCTTGCACACCGGGCACGGTCGGAACGACATGTACTCCTCGATCCGCTCCCGCTGGGTCGAGCTGTCGGTGTCGCGATAACGACGCTCGAGCGAGCTGACGATGCCCTCGAAGGCGATCGTGTAGGCACGCCGGCGCCCCATCCGGTTGCGGTACGTGACGTAGATACGATCGCCGTTCGTGCCGTACAGGAAGTAGCCCTGCTGCTCCTCGGACAGCTCGTGCCACGGCCGGTCGGTGGGGATCTCGTACCGGTCGGCGATCGCCTGGATCACCGACTCGTAGAAGCTCGAGCTGCCCACTGCCCACGGCACGAGGGCGCCCTCGTCGATCGAGAGACCCGGGTCGGGGACGAGCAGGTCCGGGTCGATCTCCTGCTGCGCGCCGAGCCCCGTACAGCGGGGGCAGGCACCGTGCGGCGAGTTGAACGAGAAGATCCGCGGCTGCAGCTCGGGGAGGGAGACACCATGCTCCGGACAGGCGAAT
This sequence comes from Gaiellaceae bacterium, assembly GCA_035517795.1. Classification (GTDB taxonomy): domain Bacteria; phylum Actinomycetota; class Thermoleophilia; order Gaiellales; family Gaiellaceae; genus PALSA-600. Next base: position 5,590 of record DATIYE010000162.1, read on the forward strand.
CGCTCCGAATACGTATACGACTCGCGAAGACCGGCTCGACGGTCCTCGTCGGAAAACTCTGCGATCAGATCGACGACGACGAGCCCCTCGGCGAGCGCGACCGCAGTCTCGACCGACTGGGTCAGCCGGAGCCGCAGGTCCTCCTTCATCACCAGCCGGTCGACGACCACCTCGATCGTGTGCTTGAACTTCTTGTCGAGCGTCGGCGGCTCCTCGAGCAGGTGCTGCTCGCCGTCGACCTTGACGCGCGTGAAGCCCTCGTTGCGGAGGCTCTCGAACACGTCGCGGTGCTCGCCCTTCCGGTCGCGGACGACCGGCGCGTTGACCGTGAACCGCGTCCCCTCGGGTAGTGCGAGGATCTGCTCGACGATCGAGTCGACGGCCTGGCCGGCAATCGGCCGCCCACAGATCGGACAGTGCGGCCGCCCGACTCTGGCGAAGAGGAGTCGCAGGTAGTCGTAGATCTCCGTGACGGTGCCGACGGTGGAGCGTGGATTCCGCGAGGTCGTCTTCTGGTCGATCGAGATCGCGGGACTGAGCCCGTCGATCGAATCGACGTCCGGCTTCTCCATCATCTGCAGGAACTGCCGCGCGTAGGCCGAGAGGGACTCGACGTAGCGACGCTGACCCTCGGCGTAGATCGTGTCGAAGGCGAGGCTCGACTTGCCGGAGCCCGAGAGCCCGGTGATACAGATCAGCGCATTCCGAGGGAGCCGGACAGTGATGTCTTTCAGGTTGTGCTCCCTGGCGCCGTGGACTACGAGCTCGTCGGCCGCCATGAGACGACCATTCTACCGGGCGAACGGACGTTCGTACGGAGAGATGACGCTCCACTTGACTGTGTTACGTTCGAGCCGTGCAATTCGGGGTTCTGGGCCCCCTCGCCGCCTGGAAAGGCACGCGCGAGCTTCCGCTCGGAGGAGCGAAGCAGAAGGGCGTGCTCGCCATCTTGCTCCTGAAGGCGAACGAGCTCGTTCCGACACCGACCCTGGTCGACGAGCTGTGGGGGGAGCATCCACCTCCGACCGCGATCAAGGCGGTTCAGGTGCACATCTCCCGGCTCCGCAAGCTGCTCGGCCAGGGGATTCTCGAGACCCGCTCCACCGGGTACCTACTCAGGGTCGCGCCGTCCGAGCTCGACGCAGCGCGCTTCGAGCAGCTGCTCGACAAGGGCGGCGAACTTCTTGCGCACGGGCGAGCCGAGGAGGCTGCACGGGTGCTCCGCGAGTCGCTCGCGCTATGGCGCGGCCCGCCGCTTGCGGACTTCCGTTACGAGGCGTTCGCCACCAACGAAGCCGGCCGCCTCGAGGAGCTGCGGATGGTTGCGGTCGAGCGGCGGCTGGAGGCCGAACTCGCTCTGGGCCACGCGGCGGACGTCGTCGGCGAGCTCGAGGCTCTGGTTCGTGACCATCCCCTGCGGGAGCGCCCCTACGGCCTGCTCATCCTCGCCCTCTACCGCACGGGCCGCCAGGCAGACGCCCTTCGTGTGTACCACGAAGCCCGCAAGAGGCTCCACGACGAGCTCGGCCTCGATCCTAGCGCTTCCCTGCAGCAACTCGAGAGAGCGATCCTGGTTCAGGACCCCTCGCTCGACCTTGCGACGCCTTCCGCGCCGCACGCCCGGCACCTCTCCGCCCAGGCACCCCCGGCACCGGAGGGTCAGGCTCCGTTCGTGGGGCGCAAGGTCGTCACGGTTCTCTTTTGCGACGTCGTCGCGTACACGGAGCTCGGCGATCGGCTCGACCCCGAGTCGCTCCGCGCCGTGCTCCTGCGCCACTTCGACCGGGCCGCCGCCGTGATCGAGCGGTACGGCGGCACGGTCGAGAAGTTCGTCGGCGACGAGGTGATGGCGATCTTCGGTGTCCCCGTCGTCCGTGAGGACGATGCGCTCCGGGCTGTTCGCGCCGCCTTCGCCTTGAGAGAGCCCGCGGAGGAGGTGGACGCCGGAACGGATCTCGAGGTGCGGATAGGCGTCAACACGGGAGAGGTCTTCGCCGGCGATCCCTCCGGCGGGCGGGGTTTCGTCACGGGAGACCCGGTCTCGGTGGGGAAGCGGCTCGAGCAGGCCGCGGCGCCCGGGGAGATCGTGATCGGAGAGGAGACATTTGCGCTCGTCGCGCACGCGGTCGAGGCAGAGCGCCTCGGACCGCTCTCGCTCAAGGGCAAGAAACAGGGGGTCACCGCTTACAGGCTCACGTCCGTCGACCCGATCGCGACGGCGATTCCTCGGCGCTACGACTCCCTGCTCGTCGACCGCGTCGACGAGCTCGACCGACTCCGGGCGATCTACGTCGAGGTCGCCACGAGAGGCGGTGCTCGCCTGATCACGATCGTCGGCGAGCCGGGAATCGGGAAGTCGCGGCTCGTCCGGGCATTCACCTCCGAGATCGACGGCGAGTCGACGGTGCTAGTGGGCCGCTGCCCTCCGTACGGCGAGGGCATCACGTTCTGGCCCCTGCGGGAGATGCTGCGGCACGCGGGGCGCGACGAAAGCGTGCTCGAAAGCTCGAGCCACGAGGTCTTTCCGGCGGCGCGCCGGATCTTCGAGGAGATCGCCGCCGAACGGCCGCTCGTCGCCGTCTTCGACGACGTGCACTGGGCCGAGCCCACCTTCCTGGACTTCATCGAGTACATGGCCGGAAGACTCGGCAGCGCCGGGGTCCTGCTGCTCTGCTTGACGCGCCCGCAGCTCGTGGAGCGGCGCCCGAACTGGCTCCAGGAGCCGGCCACGCCCCTGCTGCTCCAGCCGCTGTCGGACGCCGATTCAGAGGCGATGCTCGAGGCCCTGGGGACCCCCTCTGCAGTTCGGCCTCAGATCGCCAGGGCGGCCGAGGGAAACCCCCTCTTCGTCGAGCAGCTCGCGGCGATCGCAGACGAGCAGAGCCTTCCCGGAGACATGCCCGGGTCGATCCGGGGAGTCGTCCACGAGCGGCTCGACCGCCTCTCACACGGCGAGCGGGCGACGCTCGAGCGCGCCTCGGTCGCGGGACGCAGCTTCACCCTCGATACCGTGCTCGACCTCACGCCCGAGGAGGAGCGCGAGTCCGTCCATCCTCACCTGCTTGGACTCGTTCGGGCGCGGCTCGTCCATCCCGACACAGCATCGCCCGAGGAGGGCTTCCGTTTCCACCACGCCCTCATCCGCGATGCCACCTACGACAGCATCCCGAAGGGCATGCGCGCCTCGCTCCACGAGCGCGTGGCAGAGCGGCTCCAGACAACCTCCGCCGACGATGCGGTGATCGGCTTCCACCTCGAGCAGGCCTACGAGCTGCGTCATGAGCTCGGCGAGCCCGACCCCGAGCTCGCCGCCCGTGCGGGCCGCATGCTGCGACGAGCGGGGCTGGCGGCGTTCGCCAATACCGATCTGCCCGCGACCGTATCGCTGCTCGAGCGTTCGCGGTCTCTGCTCCCGGTGGACGAGGCGATCGAGCTGCTGCCGGACCTCGGCGAGGCGCTGTTCGAGGCCGGCAGGTTCGCCGACGCGGCCGATGTCCTCGACGAAGCCCTCGAGGGCGCAGCCGGCGATCCGTTGCTCGACGCCCGCGCCCGCGTCGAGCAGCAGTTCGTCCGAGCGCACTTCGAGGCGAGCGACCTCCAGGAGGCAAAGCGGGTGGCGCAGGAAGCATCGCTCCTGTGCGAACAGCACGGGGACGACCTCGGCCAGTGTCGGGCTTCGTCGCTCAGCGCTTGGGTGGACTGGAACCAGGGTCGGTGCACCGCCGCTGACGAGGCCTGGAAGCGCGCCGCGGTTCATGCCCGCGCTGCGGGCGAGCAACGTGCGCTCTTCAAGGTCCTCACCTGGCGCGCCTCGGCCGCGTGTGAAGGGCCGACCCCCGTGCCCGAGGCGATCCGGATGTGCAACGAATTTCGCGACGAGGTCGAGAGCGATCCGGTCTCCGTCGCTGTCATTCTCAACCCGCTCGCCGCTCTGCACGCGATGGTCGGCGAGTTCGACGAGGCGCGGGCGCTCACCCGCGAGGGAAGCCGGATCCTCTCGGACGTCGGCCGGATGCAGTCCGCGGTCGACCACCACGAGGCTCTCGTGCACACGCTCGCCGGCGAGCCGGCCGTCGCCGCGGATCTCCTCCGCACGGGCTACGAGCGGCTGGAGCACATGGGCGAGAAGAGCCTGCTCTCGACGACCGCGGCCATGCTCGCTCAGGCGGTGTACGCGCAGGGCCTCTACGGCGAGGCCGATCTGTACTGCGGAGTGAGCGAGGCGACCGCCGCACACGACGACCTGCTCTCGCAGACGATCTGGCGAGGGGTCCGCTCGAAGCTCCTGGCCCGGCAGGGCGAGTTCCAGGAGGCGGAGGGGCTTGCCGCGGAGGCGGTCGACCTCATCGCCCGGACCGATCTACTCTCGCATCACGGCGAGGCCTTGCTCGACCTGGCCGAGGTACTCCGGCTCGCGGACCGGCAGGCGAAAGCCGACGAGGCCGCACATGCCGCGCTCGAGCTCTACCAGAGGAAGGGGAACGTCGTCGGCGCCGGGCTCGCCCGGTCACTCGTCGCCGCGCCCGCTTCCACGTGACATCCCCGAACACATGGAGGCACACCATGCCGAACACCAACTTCGACGATGTACTACCGATCGGAAGGGACGGCTCACTCACGGTGCGCGGACCGTTCGACCCCGAGGGCGCGAAGATTGTCGGCGACACCCTCATCCGCTTCATCATCGTCCAGACACCCCAGATGCTCGGAATGACTGTGCCGCCCGGCGAGCCGGTCACGGTGCCTGTTCTCGAGGGACCGGCGTTCTTCAAGGGTGGAAAGAAGTGGAGTACAAAGGTCTCGAAGACCGCGCTCAGGCGGTTCAAGATCAAGCCGGGTAAGGCGCGCGCGGTCGGCATCGCCGTCCTGGTGACTCGGGCGAAGGAGACGGACATTCCGGCCGTGAACACGATCACCTGGTGTCAGGACGTCACGATCGGCTCCGCCCGCGCAGCCACGGCGACCCGTCCCTAGCACCCGGCACGCACGACGGTCGCACACTCGGCCGCCTCCGGGCGGCCGGGTCAGGCCTTGCGCCAGCGGCCGAAGACAAGGCCGCCGAGGGTGAAACCGAGTCCGAAAGTGCCGGCGGTGAAGCCGCCGATCGCGAGGCCTTTGCGCCAGGCCGACAGGCGCTGCCAGTGGCTGAGCGCCTCGGCTTCCTCTGCCGTCAGCAGCTCGCCGCGGCGTTTCTTCCTCATCGCGCCCCCGGCCCGGACCCCCAGATAGAGATCGTCGAAGATCTCGTTCCCGGCCTCGTTCTTCATATCGCTCACTGTAGCCTGCTTCGACGGTGTCAACATGCATCCTCCACGTGTCCGACCTCCATTTCGGCGCGCGGAACGGGCTTGACGACCCGGTGCTCGAGCAGGCTGTCGGCGCGCTCATCGAGAGTGCTCGGCCCGCGCTCGTGGTCGCGACCGGTGACCTCACGCACCGCTGCCGGCCGTCCGAGCACGAAGCCGCCGCGCGTTACCTGCACGAACTCGGCGTTCCGCTCCTCGTCGTTCCCGGCAACCACGACATCCCGCTCTTCCCGCCGGGCCGGTTCACGCATCCGCTCAGGGAATTCGAGCGGAACTGGGGCACCGACGACGTCCATTCCTCGCCGGAGCTGCTCGTGGTGGGCCTCAGCTCGATCACGCCGTGGGGCCACCAGCGCGGCCGGGTACTGAGCGGTGATCTCGAGCGGGCGGAGACTCGCCTTCGCTCCGTGGAGCCCGGTGTGTTGCGGGTCGTCGCGCTGCACCACCAGCTCGCGGGAGCGCCGTGGCGGAGTCGGAAGCGACCGGTGTCGGGACGAAGCAAGCTGCTCGACAGGCTCGCCGGCGCCGGCGCCGAACTGATCCTCGGCGGCCACGTCCACCAGGCGACGATCGCCGAGCGGCGGGAGTTCGAGGTCGTCGGCGGCGACGGACACACCTGCGTGCTTGCGACGGCCCCCGGCCTCGGACGACCAAGGCCGCGGCGGCGCAATGAGGCCCAAGGCGTCCTCGTCCACCGCGCCGACGAAACCGAGATCGCCGTTGAGACCCACGTGTGGCGGGAAGGAGCCTGGGCGCCGACCGGAGCGCGGAGGTTCTCTAGGATGCCACCTCGTCGAACGCCATCAGCTCTCGACGAAGCTCCTTGATCTCGTCGCGGAGTTTGGCCGCGTACTCGAAGCGGAGCTCGTCGGCGGCGGTGAACATCTCCTCCTCCAGCGTGACGACGAGCTTCTCGAGCTCTCCCCGGTCCATTCCCTCGACCTTGCGCGACCGGCGCGACCTGGACGGCACATGCGGCGCCTCGAGCGCCAGAAACTCGGCGATGTCGGAGACCCCCTTGGAGATGGATGCGGGGGTGATCCCGTGCTCCTCGTTGTAGGCGAGCTGCTTCGCGCGACGGCGCCCCGTCTCGTCCAGGGCAAACCGGATCGCCTCGGTGTGCTTGTCGGCGTACATCAGGACCTTGCCGTTCACGTTGCGCGCAGCCCGGCCGATGGTCTGGATCAGGGCGGTCTGGCCGCGTAGGAAGCCTTCCTTGTCGGCGTCGAGGATCGCCACGAGCGAGACCTCCGGAAGGTCGAGTCCCTCACGCAGGAGGTTCACGCCGACAAGGACGTCGTACTCGCCGAGTCGGAGGTCGCGGATGATCTGGATCCGCTCCAGGGTGTCGATCTCGGAGTGGAGGTAGCGTGCCCGCACACCGGCCTCGAGCAGGTAGTCGGTCAGGTCCTCGGCCATCTTCTTCGTGAGCGTGGTGACGAGCACGCGCTCGCCGCGCTCCTCGCGGCGGCGGATCTCGTTCAGAAGGTCGTCGATCTGGTTCCGGGTCCCGCGAAGCTCGACCTCGGGATCGACGATCCCGGTCGGGCGGATCAGCTGCTCGGCGACGTGAGTCGAATGTCGGAGCTCCCAGGGGCCGGGGGTCGCCGAGACCATCACGAGCTGGGGCACCTTGGCCAGGAACTCGTCGAAGCGAAGCGGCCTGTTGTCGAGCGCGGACGGGAGCCTGAAGCCGAAATCGACGAGCGTCTGCTTGCGAGAGCGGTCCCCCTCGTACATACCGCCGATCTGCGGGATCGTCTGGTGCGACTCGTCGACGAAGACGACGTAGTCGGAGGGGAAGTAGTCGAGCAGCGTGTGCGGGGCCGAGCCGGGCGGGCGGCCGTCGAGCACCCGCGAGTAGTTCTCGATCCCGTTGCAAAAGCCGAGCTCCTGCATCATCTCGAGGTCGTACTCGGTGCGCTGCCTGATCCGGTGCGCCTCGAGCATCCGCCCCTCCGCCTCGAACTTCTTCACCTGACCCGCGAGCTCGTCGCGCAGCTCGACGACCGCCCGCTCGACCGTCGGCTTCGAGGTGACGTACTGCGTCGCCGGGAACACGGTGACCGAGTCGAGGCGCGAAAGCACCTCGCCGGTGAGCGGGTCGAAGTGGGTGATCGCCTCGATCTCGTCCCCGAAGAACGAAACCCGGTACGCGGTCTCGGAGTAGGCGGGCTGCAGCTCCAGCACGTCGCCCTTGACGCGGAAACGGCCACGGCCGAGGATCGTGTCGTTGCGCGCGTACTGGATATCCACCAGCTTGCGCAGCACCAGGTCTCGGTCCTGCTCGGCACCCACGTTCAGGAAGACGACTCGCTGCTCGTACTCCTCCGGAGAGCCGAGGCCGTAGATGCACGAGACCGAGGCGACGATCACGACGTCACGCCGCGAGAGCAGGCTCGAGGTCGCCGCGTGGCGGAGCCGGTCGATGTCGTCGTTCCGCGAGCTGTCCTTCTCGATGTAGAGGTCGGCCTGGGGGACGTACGCCTCGGGCTGGTAGTAGTCGTAGTAGGAGACGAAGTACTCGACGGCGTTCGTGGGGAAGAACTCCCTGAACTCGTTGCAGAGCTGCGCTGCGAGCGTCTTGTTGTGGGCGATCACGAGCGCCGGCCGCCCGACCTTCTCGATGATCCAGGCCATCGTCGCCGTCTTCCCGGTTCCGGTCGCCCCGAGCAGCGTCTGGTAGCGCTCCCCGCCGAGCAGTCCGGAGGAGAGGGACTCGATCGCCCCAGGCTGGTCGCCGGTCGGCGTGTACAGATCCGACGTGGTCAGCTCGGGCACACCGACAGCGTAGCCCGGGGCTCTCGCGGAGCTAGTCGCCCCAGTCGAAGTCGCGCGAGCGCGACCAGAGAGCCTCGTCCGAGGCCGGCTCGGACTCCTCGTCGGCGACGGTCGGCTCCTCGGGGAACGCCTCGGCGACGGCAGGCCATTCGAGCGATGTCGGCTCGTCGACGATCGACTGCATTCCGTCCATCGTGTCCTCGATCCGCGCCTGCTCCTCGGTCTTGAAGAGGGGATGATTCTCGAACGGATCGTCCGGCATGTATCGCTCGAGCGGCATCTCGTGTTCCAGAGCGGCGTTGCGCCGCCGTAGCTCGAGGTGCTCCTGGATCACCGTTGCGAAGATCGACGTTGTGTCGACGGACATTCCTTCCTCCTGGTCGGTCGTCATGCTCGAGGCAGTCTAACGCCTGGAAAGCGAGTGGTTTACAAATAGCGGCATCGCGGCGAGAATGCCGGGATGGCGAGGAAGAGGCGCAAGAGGGCGAGTCGCTCGCAGGCCGCCCAGTCGGCGATGCTCGTGTGGAGCATGTGGCGCTGGCTGCCGCCGAGCCAGAAGCGGCGCGTGCTTCTGCTCGCGAGGCGGCACGGCATGTGGCTCCTCTCGCGGGAGCTGAAGCGACGCCGGGCTCGGTGATCAGGTGAGAACCGCGAGCGCGATCCGCTCCTGCTCGAGGGAGTGCGCGGTCGGGTATCCCTCGGCTGTACTCGCCCGCCACGGCCGCCCGACATAGCGAACCGCCGCACCGCCCGCGGCCTCCTCGAGCCGGTGGCGAATGGAACGCCAGGCACCCATGTTCTGCGGCTCCTCCTGAGCCCACACGATCTCGTCGAGAGCGGGATAGGACGCGATCAGCGAGCGGGCCGGCTCGACCGGGAAGGGATAGAGCTGCTCGATGCGCGCGACGGCGATCTCCAACGAATCGCGGGCGGCCTCGTGACCGACGATGTCGTAGTAGATCTTGCCGGTGCAGAAGACGAGGCGGCGGATGGTCGCCTTGTCGTCGACGGCGGCGTCGAGGATCGGGCGGAACGAGCCGTCCGTGAGCTCCGCCAGGCTCGACGAGGCATCCTTCAGCCGCAGCAGGCCCTTGGGCGTCATCACGACGAGCGGGCGGGCGATCGGGTCGAGTGCCTGCCGCCGGAGCAGGTGGAAGTACTGGGCCGATGTCGTGCAGTTGGCGATCCTGATGTTCTCCTGCGCCGCAAGCTGCAGGAACCGCTCGAGACGGGCGCTCGAATGCTCCGGCCCGTTCCCCTCGTAACCATGTGGCAGAAGGAGCGTCAGGCGCGAGGTCTGGCGCCACTTGGCGAGGCCGCTCGAGATGAACTGGTCGACGATGGTCTGCGCGCCGTTGGCGAAGTCGCCGAATTGAGCCTCCCACAGGACGAGCGCCTCGGGCGCAGCGGTCGAGTAGCCGTACTCGAAGCCGACGCAAGCGTACTCGGAGAGCGGGGAGTTGTAGACCTCGAACGACGCGCACGCACTCTTCAGGTGCTGCATCGGGATCTCGATCTCGCCCGTGACCGCGTCATGGAGAACGAGATGGCGCTGCGAGAACGTTCCGCGCTCGGTGTCCTGCCCCGTGAGCCGGACCGGGATGCCGTCGCGGAGGAGAGAGGCGAACGCGAGCGACTCGGCGTGGCCCCAGTCGATTGTCCCGTCGTCGAGCGCGGTGAGCCGCCGCTCCAGCTGGCGTTCGAGCTTGGGATGAATCGTAAACCCGTCGGGCACGTTCATCAGCTGCTCGGTGAACCGGCGCAGCCGCTTGCCGCGAACCCCCGTGTCGACGGCAGTGGCACCGCCCGGGGGAACGGCCTCGTCGTGGGACTTGGCCGGAATCGCCTGGCCGAAAGAGCTCCGGAGCCGGTCGTGAGCCTCGTGGAGGCGAGCTGCGACCGACTCGATCTCGGACGTGGCCTCGGCCTCGCTGAGGATCCCCTGCTCGACGAGACGGGCGCCGTAGAGCTCACGAACCGTCGGATGCCTCTCGATCTGGGCGGCCATGATCGGCTGCGTGTAGGCCGGCTCGTCCTGCTCGTTGTGCCCGAAGCGCCGGTAGCCGACGAGGTCGATCACGATGTCGTGGCCGAATCTGGCGCGGTAGGCGAGCGCCAGCCGGACCGCGGAGATCGCCGCCTCCGGATCATCCGCGTTGACATGCACGATCGGCGTGTCAAAGCCCTTCGCCAGGTCTGAGGAGTACCTCGTCGACCGGCCCTGCGCCGGGTCGGTCGTAAAGCCGACCTGGTTGTTGGTGATCAGGTGCAGCGTGCCGCCTGTCGAGTACCCCTCGAGCGCGTACAGGTTGAAGGTCTCGGCGACGATCCCCTGGCCGGCGAACGCGGCGTCGCCGTGGAGGAGGATCGGGAGCGCCACGGTCGGGTCGTGGGCGCCGTTGGGCGAGGTGCGATCGGTCTGGTCGGCGCGGGTCATGCCCTCGACGACGGGGTTCACAGCCTCGAGGTGGCTCGGATTTGCGGCCAGGGTCACGGTGATCGTCCCGCTCGCGGTTGAGCGGACCCCTTCGGCGCCGAGGTGGTACTTGACGTCGCCCGTGCCACCCTCGGCATCTGCAGCCACGACCTCGATCGTCCGCTCGCCCTCGAACTCCCTGAGGATCTGCTCGTAGGGCAGCCCGATCGTGTGGGCGAGGACGTTGAGGCGACCCCGGTGCGCCATGCCGAGCACCGCCTGGCGGGCGCCGGCGGCCGACGCAAGCTCGAACGTCTCGTCGAGCATCGGGATCAGCACGTCGATGCCCTCCAGCGAGAACTGCTTCTGGCCGAGGAAGGAGCGGCGCAGGTAGCGTTCCATCCCCTCGACCTCGCAGAGACGTGAGTAGAGGCGGCGCTTCTCGTCGGCGGCCAGGGGCGTGCGGAACCGCCATGACTCGATCGCCTTGCGCAACCACACGCGCTGCTGATGCTCCGAGATGTGCTCGATCTCGTAGGCCATCGAGCCGCAGTAGGTCTCGTTGAGATGAGGGAGCGCCTCGGCGAGGCTCTCACCGCCGACGTGGACGCGGAGGAGCGACGCCGGGATGCGCGCCTGGAGCTCGGGCGTGAGGGTCGGCTCGAGCCGGAGCGGGTCGAGCGCCGGGTCGCCGACCGGCTCCGAGCCGAGCGGGTCGAGATGCGCTGCGAGATGACCGTGCATACGGTGCGCCTTGACGAGCGCCATCGCGGCGGCGACCCCGCCGAGCAGTTCCTCCTCGACAGCCTCCTCGGCGCTGGGCCGGGGCGCCGCTGCAACCTGCGTCGCGGCGGGCACCGTCTGTGGCTGCGCCGCGGTCGGGAGGGACGTGACGGCTGTGAGGTGGCCGTTGCCGCCGTCGGCGCCGTCCCGGGGGAGCCGCTCGAGGAGCCTCGAGAGGCCCGGGAGGTCCCGGACGACCGCCGAGTCACCAGCTTCGAACAGGGCGCGCCACTCGGCGGGAACAGCCTCGGGGTTGTCGAGATACTCGTCGAGAAGCAGACGCGCGTAACCGGCATTCACGCCGTCGACGTCATGCATTGCAATCCCCTGTTTTGTATCAGCCCCGAGGTTCCTGCGGGCCCAGCCGCTTCTAGAACAGCGGGCGCGAGTCCCAGACCGCGAACGAGCTGCCGATCAGGAAGCAGATCGTGATCGCTGCCGTGGTGTACAGGCCGAGTCTCCGATACCTGTCGCTGACCGTGACGGCCACCATCGTCACGATCAGTGCGGGCAGCGCGACCCCGAACGGCCGGAAGAAGAGCTCGAGGACGCTCGCGACCAGCGCGACCACGAGCAGGACGATCGAGAGGCGATCGCGGCCGGTCACTGGGCCACCTTCGGACGCCCGATGAGTATCCGCTCCGGCGCCGGCCAAACCGGCACCTCGGCTTCAGTCGGCTCAGTCGAGGCAGCTTCCATGGGCCAACCTTCGTCTGGACGGCTCATGCCCCGATCCCTCCGGTGCGAGGAACCCGCCGCCCGTCGCGAGCCCGCTCGCGGGCGCGTGGGCCGGCGCCGAGATGGGGCCGCGCCGGCAAAGGCGTCGGGGGGCGGCGCCAGGGCCGCCAGTTGACGCCCTCGGTGCCTCCTTCGGTGCCGAGCTCGGGCTCGGCCTTGATCGCCCACCAGAGCACCCAGCCGACGTATGCGACCGGGATCTTCAGGAGGACGAGAACGACGATGAGCTCGAGCCAGAGCTGCAAGGCGCTCGAAGTGTACGACACGGGAGTGCCGGATGTTCGTGCATCGACGCCTCACGAGAACCGCCGCCCCTCGTCGCGGCGGTACCCGGCGACCGCGAAGCCCGCGAAGAGCACGGCGAACCCCCCGAGCGTAAGCCAGGCAGCCCAGTCGGCGCGGCTGCCGATCGCCGCGGCGACGAGAGCGTCTGCAAATGCCCGGGTCGGGAGGAACGGCGAGACGGAGTCAACCGCGTGCGGCAACCTCGAGGGACGGATCCAGAGTCCACCGGCATAGGCGAGGACGAGGTAGAGGAGGTTCGCGATCGGGAGCGCCCCCTTCACGGGCGCCCAGTAGCCGAGTGCGACGCCGAGGAGCGCGAACGGGATCGCGCCGAAGAACAGGGCGACTCCGAGGCCGGCCCAGCGCATGCCCGGCAGCGATGCACCCGTGGTCGCGATCGCGATGAGGACGAGCAGTACTGCCGCCGCACAGGCGAACGCCGCGGCGGACGCGACCCGACCGGCAAGCCGCACCCCGGGTCCGACAGGCAGCGTCCTCAGGTACGTCTCCCACGGGGAGGCGCGATCGACGGCGATGCCGACGCCGAACTGGAAGAACGCCACGCCGATCACCGCGAAGCCGGCGAAGGTTGCCATCCGCACGGTCGCATCGGCCCTGGATTCCGGAACGACGAAGAAGAGGAAGAAGACCGCCGGCAGGACCAGGGTCGGAACGAGGTACGCCGGATACCGGACGAGCTCGAGCAACATCGCCCGCGCGTGTGCCCACGCGAGCCTCACGAGCCGGCTCTCTCGCCGATGACCCGCCCCTCCCCCATCACCACGGCTCTCGTTGCCAGGGCGTCGACCTCCTCGAGGCGGTGGGTGGTCAGGAGGAGCGCGCCGCCGCTCCGGACGTGCGCCTCGAGCGCCTCCTCGACCATGTGTCGCGCCTCGGGATCGAGACCGGCGGTCGGCTCGTCGAGCACGACGAGGCGCGGGCTTCCGGCGAACGCGAGGGCGACCGCCACCCGGCGGCGCTCACCGCCGGAGAGGCCTCCGACCTGGCGTGATACCAGCCGTCCAAGCTCGAAGCGCTCGATCAGCGCTGCCGAGATCACCGGGCGCTCGTAGTGAGCACGCACGAGCTCGACGACCTCGCGGACGCGTAGGGTCGCGGGGAATGCCGCCTCCTGCAGCGCCACCCCGACGCGCCGTCTCGAGGAGGGCCGCCGCGGATCGCCGCCGAAGAGTCGCGCCTCGCCCGCGTCGGGCGCGCGCAAGCCGAGCAGTACCGCGAGCGCGGTCGACTTGCCGGCGCCGTTCGCACCGAGCAGAGCGAGCGTCTCACCCTCCCGGACCTCGAGCGATACGCCGTCGAGCGCGGTGGTCGCTCCGAAGCGCTTCGTCACCCCCCGAAGCTCGGCAGCGATCACGGGACTCCCGCTCGGGCCCACGTGCGCTCGGCGAGCCCGAGCAGGAACACGTTGTAGGTCCAGTGCGCTGCAATCGGCGCGGCGAGCGCGCCCGTGAGCAGATAGAGGCCGCCGAACGCGACCCCGGTGCCGAGATGAAGCCCGGGCCTCGCACGGTGGGCGAGGGCGAATCCGAGGGCGCTCGCTGCGAGCGCGGGCACCGGCCCCGCCCACAGGAGCTCGCCGAGCACCACCCGCCGCCAGACGATCTCCTCTCCCGCCGCTGCCGCTGCGAGCAGAGCCCAGCCCTCGATCGTGCCGCGTCGAGCCGGCCTCACAGCTGGTCGCCGCCTCGCGACGGCGAGGTAGAGGAGGAGTCCGGCCGTTGCCCCCGCCGCAGCCGCACCGGTCGCAGGGATGCGTGAGCGGGGCGTCACCGGCGACAGCGTGACGAGCAGAGCGGCGGCCACGACGAGCACGGGCGCGAGCCTGAGCCAGACGCCGACTCTCACGGCGACCCGCCAAGGACGAGCGCGTACAGGGCCGCCTCGCCGAGGCTGTCGGCACCGACGAGATCGTCGAGCCTGCGATCGTGGAAGCCGCCGACCGGGAGAGCTGCGAGGTCGAGGTCGGCTGCGGCGAGCACGGCGTTCTGGACGAGGTGGCCTGCCTCGAGCAGCGCAAAGCGGTACCCCCGCTGCCCGTACTTGAACCTCGAGCGCCAGAAGACCCCGGTCACCACCATGAGCGCTGCGGTCACCTCGGCGAGCCTCGGCTCGACGAGCGCGGCCCGGAGATCGTCGAGCCTGCGATCGTGGAAGCCGCCGACCGGGAGAGCTGCGAGGTCGAGG
>DATIYE010000163.1:0-3573 GCA_035517795.1 Gaiellaceae bacterium
GGGGGCGAGTATAAAACGGGGACGGCCCTGTTTGTCAACACTTTGGCATTTTGAGCCCGACGGGGGGTCCGGGCTGTCTGTACTCCAACTGGACATTCGACTCCCGGGAACGAGAAAAGTTGCCGCGGGGGCGGGTAGATCGCGCGACACGACTCGGGCCTCGGATCACGGGAGCGCGCCCTGGGTCGATGCGGCCAGGCTCGAGTCGTCGAGGGATGCTGTGATCTGCCTGCAGGTCGTCGTGATCTGGCGCTCGACCTCGGCCCGCGCCAGCTCGATGTTCCCACCGGCGACGGCGTCGAGCCACACCTGATGGGTCTCGGCGGCCTCGAGCAGCTGCCGGCGAGACCTCCGAAGCGTCGCCTGGCGGATGAAGCCGGAGAGCCGGCCACGGAGGAGACTTGCGATCTCGAGCAGGATCGGGCTCCCCGCGATCCGCCAGAAGGTGTCGTGAAACCAGGCGTCGAGGGAAAAGAACCGCTCGGCGTCACCAGCCTCGGCAGCCTCGAACATCTGGTCGACGATCGCCTGGACGGTCGACGTCGACTCGGGCGTCCAGTTCTCGGAGGCCAACCCGACCACGAGCTCCTCGAGTGCGATCCGCACCCGCGCCAGATCCCAAAGCGCGTCGGCCGAGAGCGAGGCGACGAACGTCCCGCGCCGGGGCTTCTGGACGACCAGGCCCTCGTTGGCGAGCCGGACGAACGCCTCTCGTACGGCGATGCTGCTGACGCCGAATGTACTCGCGATCGAACGCTCGACGAGGTGCGTCCCCGGCGGATAGATGCGCGCTTGGATCGCCTGCCGCAACGAGTCGGTCACTTCGTCGACAACGCTCCTTGGGTTGATGGCCGAGAGCTCATGCTTGTGCTCTCCCTCCGGTTCGGCCATCCGAGGGCCCTCGTCAGGAGCTCGCCGCCGGCGAACCTGCCAACGAACCGGAGGCTTCCACGCGCTCACGTCGCTGGGAAACCAGAGGCTCGGCGCCGCCGGCGGTGATCAGGAACGACTGCTCGATCTGGAGCGAGCGACTCCCCGGAACTTCCAGCGGAACCTCGAGGTTGATGACCATGCCCTCCTCGAGACCGAGGTCCGCGTCGATGTCGACACACTCGTCGGCGAGCCGCTCGCCCGCGACCGGCGCGATGAAGGGCAGCTCCTTCGGCTCCTGCCCGAGCCCGTGGCCCTGCGGCTTACTCGCCGCCGCAGGCGAGCCGTCGACCGCGGCCCGCATGGCGCGGTAGACGTCGACAACACGCTCCCCGGGCCGCAGGCGCGCACGGCCCGCCTCGACTGAGGCGAGCAATGCTGCGTACTCCTCCTCGACGCGGCCCGATGCCGGTGAGAGCGCGATTGTCACTCCGGTGTCGGAGACGCACCCGCGGAAGCGGCAGCCGACGTCGAGCATCGTTACCTCGCCAGGCTCGAAGACGTGACGGCCGAGTGCGATCCCGAGGCCTCGCGGGCCGACCGCGACGTGGTCGTACTCGGCGCCGCGGTCGGCGACGAGGGCGCGGAAGCGATCGCAGAGCACCGCGAGGTCGACGCCCGGCTCCGCGGCGTCGATCAGCGCGCGCAGGCCGAGCTCGCCGATCTCGGCGGCCACGGTCAGCCGCTCGACCTCGTCGGCGGTCTTGACCATGCGGATCAGCCGGGCGAGCATCGAAGCGTCGCGGAGCTCGACGTCTGTCGCGAGAGCCTGCCGAAGAGCGGGAAGGTCGGGCGGCAAGAGCCCGACGCGCTCGACGCCGATCCTCTGCGCGCCCGGCGCGACAGTCGAGATCGCCGACGCGAGCGCCTCCATGGCGCCGCGCTCAGCCGTCCGGCTTGCGATTCGCTCGGCGAGCGCGCGCAGGGCGACCGGAACATCCGCGGCGAGGGCCGGGTCGAATCCATCGGCGCCGTACACTTCGAGCGCTCCGTTCCAGTCGAGGTACGAGGTAACCGCGAGCGCCGCGTGGCTGACGAGGGCGGTCTGCCCGTTCGCCGAGAGGACGGCAAAGGAGCGGAAGAACCGCTCGGGGCCGCCGCCGGGAAAGAGCATCGAGCCGCGGAACGTCGTTTCGAACGAGCACTCGTGACCCGTTGCGTAAGCGACGCTGACCGGCATCGCGACCGCGAGGGCGTCGAGTCCGCAGTGGTCGAGCTGCTCCTTGACGCGCGGGATGTTGGCGAGCACCGTCCGGCCTACTCCTGCTCTCGCCTCGCCGAGAGCAGCTCCTCGTCGCTGGGAAGCGGAGGAGCCGGATCGTGCGTCGTCAGGTCCGACATCCGGATGTGCGCGTCCGGTCGCTTCAGGACCTCGGGCCGAAGGCGCGTACCGAGGCCGGGCCCTGTGAGCGGATACACGTAGCCGTCGACCACGGGCGGCAGCTCGGTGACGAGCTCCTCGTACCAGCTCGTGTAGAAGGCCCGCACCATCTCCTGGAAGATCGCGTTGGGCGCATTGACGGTGAGATGCACGGAGGTGGTGAACTCGACCGGGCCGCTGCAGTCGTGCGGGGCGACCGGGAGCTTGTGCGCGGCGGCGAGTGAGCAGATCGCCTTGCTCTCGGTGATCCCGCCCACCCAGGCCGGGTCGAAGATCACGACGCCCGGGTTTCCCCGTTGAATGAGCTCGCGAAACGACCATCTGGTGCCCAGGGTCTCGCTCGCCGCGGTCGGGATGTGCGTTGCCTCCGAGAACCGGCGGAGCGCGTCGAAGTCGTCCATCTTGATCGGATCCTCGAACCACGCAGGTTCGAGCTCCTGCAGGGCAACGGCGATCTTGATCGCGCTCGGCAGGTTCCAGAGGCTGTGGAGCTCGACCATGATGTCCATCGCATCCCCGACGGCTGCCCGGATCTTCCGAAACGGCTCGAGACCCTTCTCGAGGTCGTCCTTAGCGATGTACTCGCCCCCACTCGAGCCGAGGCAGAGGTCGAACGGCCAGATCTTCATCGCTCTCACACCCTGCTCGAGGAGGCTCTCGGCAAGTGCGCCCGCATCGGTCAGAAACGCCTGGAGGTCTTCGTAGGGCCCGCCGCCGCGGGCGGCAGCCTCGACGCCCCAGTTGCGGGTCGTCAGGCCGGCTCTGTCAGGAAGAGCGCGGACGTACTCGTACCCGGCGCAGGTGTTGTAGACCCGGATGCGGTCGCGGGTTGCGCCGCCGAGAAGCTGATAGATCGGTTGATTCGCAACCTGACCGAGCAAGTCCCAGAGCGCGATGTCGACGGCGGAGCGGCCGCGGTTCTCGACGCCGGAGCTGTTGAAGCCGACGAACGGGTTGAGGCCGTGCCAGTGGCGCTCGATCTGTAGCGGATCCTTGCCGAGCAGGTAAGGGGCGGCCGTCTCGTGAATCCAGGAGGTGACCGCCTGCGCACCGAAGAACGTCTCGCCTAGACCGACGAGCCCCTCGTCGGTGTGGAGGCGAACGTACGCGATGTTCGGAAGCGAGTCGAGACGGATCGTCTCGACATTTGTGATCTTCACGAGACCATAGCCTCGCCGTTCCAGACGCGCATACGACGAGATCCGCAGACTGACACGGAGGCCAATTTAGTATAAAGCGTGAGCCGTGGAGGCATTCGGCGC
>DATIYE010000164.1:0-17893 GCA_035517795.1 Gaiellaceae bacterium
TCGCGCTGGCGTTCCAAATCCTGCAGACCGACATCCCCTTCTACGTGCACGCCGTCGTCGGCAAGCACAGCTGGCTCAGCTCGACCGTATTGCTCGCGGTCGCGATCGCCGCCGCCCTTGCCAGCTTGCCGTTGTTCGCCCGCCTGGCGCGGCGAACCTCGAAGCGCCACGCATACCGAGTGTCGATGCTCGCCGCCGCGGTGACCTTCCCCTTGCTCGCGCTCGGCGGATTGCTGCCGGGCATCCCGGCGACGGCGCAGCTGATCATCGTCGCAGTTCTGATCGGAGCTCCGATCGGCGCGCACTACCTCTTCCCGATCCCGCTGACGGCGGACGTGATCGACGACGACAGCAGGACGACGAGGCAGCGCCGCGAAGCGACCTACCTCGGCTCCTCGAGCTTCGTCGAGCGCACGGCGACCGCGCTCGCCCCGCTGATCGTCGTACTGCTACGGCTGCTCGGCGACACGCGCGGCCACACGCTCGGCGTCCGCCTCCTTGGTCCGGTCGCGGGCCTGATCATGCTCTGCGCCTACCTGCTCTTCCGCGCCTATCACCTCCCGGACGAGGTGCTCGAGCGCGTGCAGCCCGAGGCCGCCGGGGCCGACCCGAGCGGGACGCTGGTCGAGAGTGTCTAGGGGATCCCTGCGCCCTGCCGTCGCGCAGATCCGGGCCGCGAAGCTGCTCTGTCTGGCCCTCGACGTCCCTTCGCTCGGCCGGGGGGCGCGCCTCGTGACCAGGAAGCCACATGTGGACCGGTCGGCTGTCGTCGACGGCGTGCCGACGACGGTGGCACGCCCCGGAGCCGGCGTCTGCTGGCCGGCGCTCGTCTTCCTGAACGGCGTCACGGCACGGGGCCGCTTTCACCCCGACGTCGAGCGGCTGACCGATGCGCTCGCGCGGCTCGGCTTCCTCGTGCTCGTGCCCGACCCGCCCGGGCTCGCGACCGGCGAGATCACCGAGCGCACGCTGACCGCGGTGAACGGCGTGGTTCGCGCGGCAGCCGACCGCCCTGACGCCCGCGACGGCCGGGTGGGGCTGGTCGGCGTCTCGATCGGCGTCTCCCTCGGCCTGCTCACCGCCGAGCAGCCCGACCTCGCCGAGCAGGTCACGGTCGTGGCCGGGATCGCCCCCTACCTGGATTTCTCGAACATCCTCCGGCTCGCAACCACGGGACACGTGGTCGACCAGGGCCGGCTCGTCCCCTATCCGAGACAGCCGTTCATGTCACTCGTGTTCGCGCGCTCGCTGGTAGCGTCGCTGCCGCCGAGCACGGGGCGGAACGAGCTCCTGTCCGAACTGCGCCGGCTCACTGACGACGAGCCGAACCCGCTCGAGCTCTTCCGGCACGTGGACAGGTCGAAGCTCGACCCCGACACACGCGCGGTCGCAGAGCTGCTTGCGAACGAGAGCCCGCCTCGATTCGACGCCCTGTGCGCGACCCTGCCGGCCGGCATCCGGGCAGCCCTCGAGCGCCTCTCGCCGCTCAAGGAAGCCGAGCGGCTGAGAGCTCCCGTCGAGATCGCGTCGGCACCCCACGACAAGTATCTCCCGCTCTCCGAAGCACGCTCGCTCGCCCTCGCCGCGGCACAGACGTCCGTACGGCTCACGGTTACGTCGACCCTCGACCACGCCGTCCCGACCCTTTCCCTCTCGGATCTCGTCGGCCTGGCCCGCTTCGACGGCTGGGTCGTGCGCGTGATCAGCGCGGCGAGTCACACCTCAGGATCACGCGAATGATTCTCCGTCGGAGGCGACGCCGGCGCCGCGGAGATCGACCGAGGTTGCCAGGCCGCCACCGACAAGGCGACCCCTCGCCTCTGGACCGAGATCCGGCGCCTCGAGGGACGAGCTCGGCCGAACCAGCACGACCCCTGAGCTCGACCAGGTCGTACCATGTCATTCGGTCGAAATCGGCGCTCGCTTCGCATCGAGGAGGCGTCATGAGCTTGCTGGCCCGTGTTGTCCTACCGTTCGCGGTGGTCGTCGCGGTTACGGCCGGTACCGCGTCGGCTTCCTCTCCGTTGCCTCGGCTCCTCAGCTGTAGCGGCAGGGCCTTGCTGCGGCCAAACGGGCTCGTCGTGCTGGCCTGCGCGGACGCAAACAGCGAGATCCGAACAACGCGCTGGCAGACTTGGACGCTCACGCAGGCCACGGGAACTACCGACTTCGGCCTGAATCTGTGCACGCCCACCTGCGCGCAGTCCGCGATCACGTTCTTCCCGCAGAGCCGTGTCGTGCTGACAGGGGTGACGCAGACGGCGCGGGGGCCGCTCTTCAGTCGCGCCGTGATCACCTACACGGCTGCCGGCAAGAGGAAGACGTTCGTCGCCTACCCCCCGACCCGACCACTGCGCTAAAGCTGACCGCTGCGAAGAAGATCACGAACGTCCCGGTCAAAAGGGAAGTTCCGCGGCTATGCATGATCTTCCCGGCAGGCGCAGCGGCGCGTCACTCACGATCCGTTTCACCGTCGCCCTCGCCGTCGGCACTGACCGAAAGGTCGTCAACTATGTGACGATGCCGAGCTTCGAGACAAGATCCACGTCCTCGCCGAGGCGGCTCACGAATCGTCACACGGGTTTCACAAGTTCGTGTGGCACAGGCTGATGGTCGAGACGGAGGATGAGGCTCGATCTGGAGCCGAACCTCGACCAAAGCACGCCGCACGTTCGCGACCTCCAGACACCGTTCGATCGACCGCACCGCGTCGAGGATCGCATCGAGCTCGCCTTCGACCGAGGCTCCGAGTGCGCCTACCCTGGTACCGAACGCCGGCGCCCGCGATCTCACCGAGGATTTCGGGAATCAACTCCCGAGCCGACCCGTCCTTCTGAGGGGTCACACAGATGTGGGCTCCAGTCCGGCGCTACCGCCTGCGAGCGGCGGAGCCGGAAAGCCCGGCCGAGCCCTTCGAGGCGAGAATGCCGCAAGCGGCCGCGAGTGGCCGTTGACCCCTACTCGAACACAGCCTGTCCGGCTCGACCCCTGGCTCGGCGGGTGGACACCGAGTGGACGCCACATGCACCAGAGGGGCATCTCCGGCACGCCTGACACCGCATGGTTGAGCCAAATTCGCTCTACCACACGGTGCCGAAAGGCCCATACGGGATTCGAACCCGTGCCGCCGCCGTGAGAGGGCGGTGTCCTAGGCCACTAGACGAATGGGCCCTGCGCAGAGCAGTCTCGCGACGCAGCGCCAGTCTAGCGACTCGGCTAGGCCCCGAGCTCGTCCCGGAGCGGCGCCGTGTCGAGCGGGTCGTAGCCGATCCGGCCCGCGATCTCCTCGCTCGAGGGCTTCGTTCCCTCCCGGAACAGCTCGCGCAGCAGCTCCCCGGTGGCCCGGTTACGCCACCAGTCCGCTCCGACGGTCTCGATCAGGTGGCGGCGCAGCTGAGCGCAGCGCACCCAGGCCCGGAGGTAGTCGGCCGAGTAGAAGCCGGCATCCATGTCCGAGAGGTAGTTGCTGCGGCGGTAGACGATGCCGGTGGCGGCGGTCAGGTACTCCTCGTAGCCTTCCGGAGTCCCGCCGAGTTCGGCGAAGCGCGACCAGAAGCCGAGCTCGTAGCGAAGCTTCGCCTCGTACCGCCGGAAGAGGATCGCCTCGAGGAAGGTGGTCGCCTCGGCGTTCTGCGCCGCCTCGTCGTCGGAAAGGTCGAAGTACCGCGCATGCCACTCGGGCTCCTTCGAGATCGCCTCGCAGATGTAGGAGTAGATCTCGGTCAGCGCGTGGTCGCGGGCGAGCCGCCGGAAGGCGATCGGCAGCGACGGGTCGACGCCGCCGTAATGGAGCGCGTGGCCCGCCTCGTGCAGGAACGCCTGGTAGTCGTGGAGCCCGCCCTGGGAACGGGTGATCAGGTGCACCACCGACGGCGGATCGCTCGCGATCACGCATGCTCGGGGCGCCTTTTGCGGCCGGTCGTCGAGGTCGAGCTTGATGTTCGTCGCGGCGGTCAGGTCGAAGCCGAGCTCGGAGAGGGTGGCGAGGCACACCTCGGTCGCACGCTCCTTGGTGTAGGTCGCCTCGAGCGGCGAGAGGCGGCGCATGTAGGACATGTGGTGGCTCGTCGGCTGCTCGGCCCGCTCTGGGCCGAGCAGCCGGTCGAACCACCGGTCGCGCAGCGGCACGAACGCCACGGTCAGCAGCCCACTCGTCTCCTCGAGCACCGCCGAGAGCCCGCGCAGCGAGATCCCCTTCTCCTCCTCGTTGCGCTCGACTGGGTCGGCGATCCCCGAGAGCTCTGCCTCGAGCTCCTCCCCCGCCGTCATCAGCTCGAGCCGGTCCTGGTTGAACGAGGCGTTCACCTCGGCCTGGAGATCGCCGAGCTCCTCCCGGTCGGTGTAGGAGGGGAGCACGGCGAGCTGCGCCTGCGCCGCCCGCAGCGGCAGGTCCTCGCCGTGGAACCGCACCCGCGCGGCCAGCATCCGGTTCTCGAGCTCGTCGGACCACTCGACCAGCTCATTCGCGATCAGGCCGCCCTCGCAGGTCTTCCGCAGCCGGTAGAGATGCTCGCGCTCGTCGCCCGTCGCTTCCGCCTCGGCTGCGCGGAGCGAGTCAAGTTGCGCGCGGCTGAACAGATCGGCGTAGCGGCGAACGATCTCGGCCTGCTCGGAGGTCTCCTTCTCCCCCACCCGCACCGCACGCGATTCCTCCGAGCGCTCGAACATGTAGCGCCCGAGGCGGCTCTCGAACTCGGAGGGCGTGCGGACGGCGGCGACAGCCACAGGGCTACGCTAGCCGAGCGCGTGGCGGTGAGCCGCCGTGACGAGCTCCGCCGGGTCGAACGGCTTCGGCATCACGGCCGTCGCCCGCCCCTCGTATGTCGTCATGTCGACGGTGCCGCTTACGAGCACCACCGGGATCCCCTCGGCACGCAGCTCGTCGAGCAGCTCGTCGGACGCGCCCACGCCGAGGTGGAGGTCGAGGAAGACGAGCGACGGCCGCTCGGAGGCGACCTCGTCCCTCGCCTCGTCGAGCCCTGCCGCCTCTCTCACCTCGAAGCCTTCCAGCTCGAGGTTAACCCGGCAGACGAGCCGCAGAGCCGCGTCGTCCTCGACCAGGAGGATGGAGGCGCCGGCCTCGTTCACGCCCGGCGATCGTACTCGATCGAAACCGCGCTAAGATGCCGACCGTGGCGCCCGAAACTCAGGCGGGGGAACGCTACGCGACCCAGGTCGGAGAGCTCTGGAGCGAGCTCTCGCAGACGCTTGCGCGCCTTGACTCGATCGCCGCCGAGCCTGACCTGCTCGACGAGGACGAGACGGTCGCCGCGCTCCGCGGGCTGCAGTACCGGCTCCACACGGCGGGCGAGTCGACCCTCGGACTCTCGCCGCCGGCCTCGGCCGAGACCGCTCACACCGAGCTTGCAGCGGCCCTCGCCGGCGCGCGCGACGCAACCGGGGAGGTGGCCGAGGCCGCCGACCTGCACGGGTGCCAGGGCGTCGACGCGATCCTCCACGAGTGGCGTGGTGCGCTGTTCCGCGTCCGCCTCGCCCGCCTGCGCCTGACCGGCGGGAACCCGCCGGGAGCGCCGGCCCAATCGCAGCGACCGAGGCTCGCCGCCCCGGTCGCCGCTTCCGCGCTCACGATCGGCGGCACGGCGGCATTCGCGATCGGCGCGACCGCAGGGCCGTGGCCCCTGTGGGTGATCGGGATGCTCGCAGTCTGCGTCTCGCTGCTGCTCTACCGGCCTTGATCCGCAGCCGCTCGTAGCCGCGACAGCGACTCGTCGCGCCCGAGCAGCTCGAGGCTCTCGAACAGCCCGGGAGAGACGTCCGTCCCCGTCACCGCAAGCCTCACCGGGGCGAACGCCTCGCGTGGCTTCAGCCCCTCCGTTTCAGCGAAGCCGCGTAGGGCCGCCTCGATGGCAGCCGCCACCCACGGGTCGACCGCGCCGAGCACCTCGGCCGCGGCCGCGCAGATGCGGGGATCGGCGCCGACCGAGCTCACGGGCTCGAAGAGGAAGCGGACGCGGTCGGGGTACTCGGAGAGCTTCTCGAGCTTCGGCTGCACGAGCGGAACGGTCTCGCGGACCCGCTCCGCGGGCCAGTTGATCCTCTGCTCGCCGAGCCAATCCAACAGCCGCTTCGCGTAGTCGTCCGCCGGGAGCTCGCGCAGGTAGACGCCGTTCATCCAGTCGAGCTTCTTGTAGTCGAAGGTGGCCGGACTGGGCCCGACGCGGTCGAGCGAGAACCGCTCGATCAGCTCGTGCGGCCGCATCACGGTCGTCCTGTCGTCGTAGCTCCACCCGAGCAGCGCCAGGAAGTTCATCAGGGCTTCGGGTAGATAGCCGTCTTCGCGGAAGGCGTCGATCGACACCGCGCCGTGGCGCTTGGAGAGCTTGCGTCCGTCGTCGCCGTTCACGTCCGGGGCGTGGGCGTACACGGGAAGCCCGGCGCGGAGCGCCGTCAGGATGTTGATCTGCGTCGGGGTGTTCGAGATGTGATCGTTCCCGCGGATCACGTGGGTGATGCCGTCGAGCATGTCCTCAACCGGTGAGGCGAAGTTGTAGGTCGCCCGGCCGTCGGAGCGGACGATCACGAGATCGGCGAGGTTCTCGTTCGCGAACTCGATTCGGCCGCGGATCGCGTCGTCCCAGCCCACCGTGCCTTCGTCGGGCATCCGGAACCTGATCGCTCCTTCATCGAGGTAGGCCGTGCCTTCGTCGACCAGCTGCTCGGCGTAGGCGCGCACCTCGTCCATCCGGTCGAGCTGGAAGGTGACCGGGCCGTCCCAATCGATGCCGAGCCAACGCAGCGAGCTCTGGATCTGCTGCGTCGCCTCGGCGACCTCGCGGCTCGTGTCGGTGTTCTCGATCCGGAGGCGGCATTCGCCGCCCTGCTGCCGTGCGAACAGCCAGTTGAACAGGAACGTCCGCACACCTCCGATATGCAGGAATCCCGTCGGGCTCGGCGCCATGCGGACGCGAACGGTCATCCTCGGATCTTAGGATCAACCGTGTTGACGCAAACCGCCTCTCGTGGATGGCAGACGCTCGGGGCCGGTGCCGCGTACCTCGCCGTCTCATCTGCCTATTTCGCGATTCCGGTGCTGCCACGGTTCGGCTCGGACGAGGTCGGGCTCGGCGGCGACCCGCAGATCTTCGTCTGGTACCTCGAATGGTGGCCGCACGCGATCCTGCACGGCCACAACCCGTTCGTCACCCACGCGATCTGGGCGCCGAGCGGAAACAACCTCGCCTGGTCGACCTCGGTTCCCGGGCTCGCGCTGCTGCTCGCGCCGGTGACCCTCGCCACAGGCCCGGTGGCCGCCTACAACGTCGCGGCAGTCGTCCTGCCGGCGTTCGCAGCGACGACGGCGTTCCTGCTCTGCCTGCACCTGACGCGATCGTTCTGGCCGTCACTCGCGGGCGGGTACGTGTTCGGCTTCTCGAGCTACATGCTCGGGCACGAGCTGGGACATCTGCACCTGACCTCCGTCTTCCTCGTTCCGCTCGCGGCGCTCTTCCTGCTCCAGTTCCTCGAGGGGCGAATCGGGAGGCGCGGCCTGGCGGTGCGCTTCATCCCCCTGCTCGTGCTCCAGCTCTCCTTCAGCACGGAGGTCTTCTTCACCCTGACGCTCGCTCTGGCGGCCGGGCTCGCGATCGGCGCGTGGACCGTTCCGGGCGCCCGGCGGGCGCTCCTCTCGGCACTCGTCCCCCTCGCCGGCGCCTATGCGGCGTGCGCCGTGGTCGCAGGGCCGCTCCTCTACTACGCTCTCACGAGCTACCAGGGCGTCGTCACCCCGACCGGCAACAACCCCGCCGACCTCGTCACCTACGCGTTTCCGACGCGCATCACGGCGATCGGCGGCAGCCTGGCCGCCCATTTCGACCCCCACATCCCGTTCGTCTCGGCCGAGGACGGGCAGTATCTGGGGCTGCCGCTACTGGCGATCGTCGCGCTCTTCGCAGTCTCGCGCTTCCGACGCCCGGGCAGCCGGTTTCTCGTCGTCTCGCTGGTCGTGGCCGGAATTGCCACACTCGGCTCACCGCTCGTCGTCCGCGGGCACCATCTGTTTCCGCTTCCGTGGGCTGCGATCCGCTGGCTGCCGCTCGTCGACAACGTGATCCCAAAGCGGCTCGCACTTTTCGTATCCCTGGTCGGGGCGATGATCGTCGCGCTCTGGGCGGCCTCGCCGTCGGTCTCACGGTGGCTGCGCATCGTGCTCACAGCCCTCGCGGTTGCGGCGCTCTTCCCCCACCTCGGGCTCGGCTACTGGCACGAGCGCCCCTTGCGGCCGGCCTTCTTCGCCGACCGTCTCTACCGCCGCTGTCTGCGGCCGGACGAAAGGGTGCTGGCCTTCCCCGTCGACAACGACCCGCTCCTCTGGCAGGCAGAGAGCGGGTTCGCGTTCAACCTGGCGAACGTCGGGCTCAGCGACGCCGTCCCAGAGAAGTTGCCCCAGCGCAGGACCATCCTCGCGCACTTCTCGAACGACGTGCCGCCGGACGGCGGCTCGGCGCTCGTCTCGGCCGCGCGGCGCGCGGGTGTCGCCGCCATCCTCGTCGACCCCCGGGCGGGAGCGAAATGGCTACCGCTGCTCGCCCCGCAGCTGCACGGGCGGCGTGTCGGCGGCCTCGAGGTGTACCGCGTCACGCCCGGACCTCCGACGTGTTCCAATGCGTAGGCGATGGAGTTCGGCGGCCATATGTCCTCCGCAGGCGGGCTCTACACCGCAATCGACCGGATCGAGGCGATCGGGGGCGACTGCGTCCAGGTGTTCACCCAGAGCCCGCGCATGTGGAAGCCGACCGTTCACACGCCCGAAGCGATCGAGCGCTTCAAAGCGCGCCGCGCCGAGGCGGGGATCGGCGGCGTCGTCTGCCACGCGCTCTACCTCGTGAACCTCGCCGCACCCGACGACGAGATCTACCGCAAGTCGGTCATCGCGATGCGCGCGACCCTCGAGGCTGCGACGGCGATCGAGGCGGACGCGGTCATCTTCCATGTCGGCTCGCACCTCGGCGCCGGGTTCGAGGCGTCCCTCGAACGGGTGACGGCGGCGCTCCGCGACGTGCTCGACGGCTACGGGGGCGACACCTGGCTCGCCATGGAGAACTCGGCCGGCCCCGGCGGGACCATCGGTCGCTCGATCGGCGAGCTCGCGATACTGGTCGACGCACTCGACCGCCATCCGCGCCTCGGGATCTGCCTCGACTCCTGCCACCTGTTCGCATCCGGCTACGACGTCCGGGACCCGGCGGCGGTGGCCGAGCTGGTGGCCGAGGTCGACGAGTCGATCGGGCTCGACCGCCTCCGCGCGCTGCACGTCAACGACAGCGCAACGCCGCTCGGCTCGAACCGCGACCGCCATGCGAACATCCTCGAAGGCGAGATCGGTGAGGGGCTCGGCGCGTTCCTTGCGGACCCGGCCTTCCAGGACCTCGGCTCCTACATGGAGGTCCCGGGCCGGGGCGACGGCCCGGACAGGAAAGAGCTGAAGAAGCTCCGCGCGCTCCACGCCCGCTGGACCGCAAGCCGGGGTCAGACTTCAGTCTGACCCCGAATGGAAAGCGCCGCCTTGTGACCGTGCGACCCTGAGAGGCGTATGGAGCGTGTGACGAGCTTCGCCCAGGCCGCCGAGAGCCACCTCGACGATGTCTACGGCTACCTCGCCTGGTTCACCGGCGACCGGTTCCTCGCAGAGGACCTCGCCGCTGAGACGTTCGAGCGCGCGCTCCGGCTCTGGCATCGCTTCGATCCGAAGCGCGGTTCGGCACGCACCTGGCTGTGTCAGGTCGCGCGGACGACCGCGCTCGACCACTTCCGCTCCGAGAAGCGACGGCAGCGACGCGAGCAGCTCGCGGCGGCGCCGGAGCGGTTCGAGGAGCGACCGCTCGAGGGGCTCTCACCCGAGCTCGAAGCGGCCCTGCGGAGGCTCACGGCCGGTGAGCGCGAGGTGATCGCGCTCCGCATTGTGCTCGACTTCGACGCACGCTCTGCGGCCGGGATGCTCGGCATCTCACCCACCAACTGCACGACGCGCCTGAACCGCGCGCTCGCCAAGCTCGAGGAGGCGCTCGATGTCGCGGCCTGATCTCCTGACCCAGCTCCGCGAGACCCGGCCCATGGCGCCAGCAGAACTTCGCGAGCACATCCGCCGCATCGCCGCGGACGCCACGCCGCCGACGGGGCGGCGCCTGACCTGGCGCCGAGCGCTCTTCGTGGCGATCCCGGCCGCGGCCGTGGTCGCAGGAGTCGCCGTCCTGGGCTCGCAGCGGAGCCATCCGACCTACAACGCCGTGCCGACCCACACACAGCCGCCCTCGAAGGCGTTCGCTCTGGCCCCCACCAGCGCCACTACAGGGACGGCGAACGCGGAGACCACCCTCCCGGCCCCGAACCCGAATCGCGTGCAGCGGATCTCCGCCTCGCTGCAGCTGCGGGTTCCGAACACCCAGGCCGTTTCCGACGACACGAAGCAGGCCGTCGCGATCGCGCGTGCGCTCGGCGGCTACGCCAGATCGCTCAACGTCGATGCCCAGGGGCGCTCGGGCTCTGCCACGATCGTCCTGCGCATTCCCAGGCAGAACGTACAGCGTGCCGTCTCTCGGCTCTCGGCGCTGGGGACGATCGTCGGCGAAAACGTCCAGATCCGGGACATCACCGCCCAGGTCGATGCAACCGCGCAGAGGATCACGCGGCTCGAGCAGCGGCTCACCTACTGGCGGGGCCAGCTCCAGACGATCGACGTGGAGAAGCACATCGCCTCGATCGAGGCCGCGATCGCGAGGCTCAGGCGCGGGCGGGCAAGCACGATCCAGGCCGCGAGCTACGCCACGCTCTCGCTGCAGCTGACGACGAAGCCGGCACCCGCACCGGTCCACAACGGGCACGGACCACTCCACGGGCTCGCCGTCGCCTTCCGCTGGGTCGGGATCGGCGCGGTCTACGTGCTCGCGCTCGGAGCGCCGCTGCTGATCCTGGCCGGACTCGCCTGGCTCGTCGTGCGCGCCGTGCGACGGCACCGTGAGAACGAACTGCTCAGCTCATCCTGAGCTCGGCGGGTCTTGAGCTCAGCCCGTCTTTATCTGGGCGAAGACGCGGAACGTCGGCTCCCCGACCGGCAGCTCGCCGAACTCGGGGTTGACGCAACCGGTCTCGTCGGAGCGCGAGGCGTAGGTGCTCTCGACCTCGGTCTTGCACATCGGCAGGGGCTCACGCACGGCCCGGATCGCACCGAAGCCCGCCGACCGCCGCTCCGCGGCCCGGAGCATGTCGAGATCGATCTCGACCTCGTAGACCTTCTGCATGCATCCGACGTACGTCTGGCCCCACGCCTCGTACGAGTAGACGAACGGGCAGCTCTTCTCGAGGCAGGCACCGGGATAGACGACCTTGTCGCAATGGACGTCGCAGCGGCGGCACTGCATCTCCGCGTGCGGGTGCAGTGGGAGCGATTTCGCCGCAGATTGGGCCGACATGCCAATGATTGTCGGCACCGAGCGAAGAATCTTCAAGACTTGACTTTCCCGCACCGGGCGGGTAGTCGCTGCGTAGGCTTGCCCGGTGGCGCGGAGTCTGTACAGGGCGTCCCTCGCGCTCACCCCGGTTGTCCTGCTGGCCCGCTACGCGTTCCACGCGACCGGCGCCGTCCTCTTCGTGCTCTCCGCCGCGACGCTCATCCCGCTTGCGTTCCTGATCGGCGAAGCAACCGAATCGGTTGCCGAGCACGCAGGGTCGCGCGTCGGCGGCTTCATGAACGCGAGCTTCGGGAACGCACCCGAGCTGCTGATCGCGCTGTTCGCGATCGGCGACGGCCTTCCGAACGTCGTCCGCGGCTCGCTCACGGGCTCGGTCGTCTCCACGGCGCTCGTCGTCCTGGGCGCGGCGGTCGCCTACGGCGGCGGGGGGGAAATCGACCGGCGCTCGCTCATGCTCCAGGTCACGTTGCTCATGCTCGCCGTCGGGCTGTTCCTGATCCCGTCGATCCCGGGCTGGCACGGCGACCCGGACCGGCACAGCCTCTACCTCCTGAGCCTCCCGGTCGCCGCTGCCCTACTCGTCCTCTACCTTGCTGCCACAGCCCACAACCTGCGCGGGCCGAGCGCCCCACCGCCGGAGGGCAAGGCGACTCGAAGATCGCAGAGCCTCCGGCGCGCCTTGCTGGCGCTCGGAGTTGCCACGGTGGCCACGGCTGCCATTTCGCACGTGCTCGTGCACTCGCTCGAGGCGTTCGTCGACCAGCTCGGGCTGTCGCAGTTCTTCGTGTCGGCCGTGATCGTCGCGCTCGTGGGCAACGCCGCCGAGCACGGCGGCGCGATCGTGACCGCCCGGCACGGCCACTCCGGGCTCGGAGCCGAGATCGCCGTCTCGTCCTCGACACAGGTGGCCGTGCTGGTGACACCGGTGATCGTGCTGATCTCGGGCCTCGTGGGCCACGGCCTGACGCTCTCGTTCCGGCCGGTTGAAATCGCAGCCATGGGCGGCGCGGCGGTCGCGGTCGCGGCTGTCATCAACGACGCCAGGGCCAGGCGTTGGGAGGGTTTCGCGCTGCTCGGAGGCTACGCGATCGCCGTGGCGGCGTTCTGGCTCGCCGGCGACCGCTGACTCAGGCCGGGGTTCCTTCCTGCCGGCGCGTGAACCTGTACCCGCCCCACACCATGAGCTCGCCGCTCTCGACCCGCAGCCGCTCGCCGCGCTCCCGCCCCGAGACGACCCTGTAGCCGCCGCCGGCCTGGGGCTCGAAGACAGCCGGCTTGATCCGCTTCGGCGCCCCCGGGATCGATGCAACGAGCTTTCCGTTCCGCCATGAGAAGACGAACTCCTCGCCCTCCGACCACCAGCGCCCGAGGATCGCCGCCACCTCGGGCGGAGGTGGGCTCTCCGGGCGCCAGGGCTCGAGATCGGGCGGCCAGAGCTCGAGCGTGGCCTCGGCGAGCTCGAGCACGATGTCCCTGATCGGCGCACGAGTGCCCGAATTGGTCAGGACCGCGCCGCCGGTCCTGGTCTCGCGGTTCACGTACAGCCCGGCGAGGAACCCCGGCATCGCGCCTCCGTGTCCGCCGAACACGCGTCCTCCGTGTGCCACCAGCTCGATGCCGAGCCCACGGCCAACCGTCCAGTCGTCCGGGTCCAGCATCGCCTGGGGCGACCACAGCTCGTCGGCGGTGGCCGGGTCGAGCACGCCCTCGCGGCCCTCTGCGAGCACGAGACCCCAGGCGCAGAGATCGCCGGCGGTCGACCAGAGCTGACCCATCGAGGCGACCCCGCCGAGATCGGTGTGCGGTTCGCGTAGCACCGTGCCGGCAAACTCGTCGACCAGGTAGCCGACTGCACGTGGCTCATGCTCCCGCCAGGTGGTGCGCTCCAGGCCGAGCGGGGCGAGGATCCGCCGGTCGACGTACTCCTCGTACCTCTCGCCGGAGAGACCCGCGACCATCTCGCCCAGGAGGCCGTAGGCGAGGTTCGAGTAGTGGTGCGCCCGTGCCGCCGGAAGCACGAGCTCGTACTCGCCCATCGCGCCGAGCATCTCCTCGATCGTCGGCGCCCGTCCGGAGACCCACATGTCCCCGGGCTCGCGCTGGAGCCCCGAGAGGTGGGCGAGCAGGCGCCGGATCGTCGGGGAGCCGTTCGCGATCACGGGCAGGTGCTGCTCGAGGCGATCGTCGAGGTCGAGCTTGCCCTCGTCACGCAGCTGCATCACGGCTACGGCGGTGAACGTCTTCGTGATCGAGCCGATCCGGTACTGCATCTGCGCCGTAGCCCCGATCTCCGCTTCGCAATCGGCGAGACCGACGGCGCCCGACCAGACGATCTCGCCCGCTCTGACGACGGAGGCCGCGACGGACGGCAGCCTTTCGACCTGTCGCTCGCGCAGGACCCGCTCGAGCCGCGGCGCGAGCTCGTCAGGCGCGGGCAAGGAGCCCCAGAGCCGAGGGGACGAGGTCGAGTGCGCGATCGACATCGTCGTCTCCGACGTCGAGGTGGGTGACGGCGCGCAATATCCCCGGATGGACGGTGCCGCTGAGCCCGACCCCGGCGTCGGCGAGCCGGGCGATCGCTTCAGCCGACGTCAAGCCGAGCGAGCCGGCGTCGACCTGGACGAAGTTCGTCTCGACCCGGTCCGGATCCACCGGAACGCCTCTCTGCGCCCAGCCGAGCGCCAGCCGGCGGGCACGGGCGTGGTCGTCGGCGAGTCGTTGGACATTGTGCTCGAGGCCATACAACCCCGCCGCTGCGACGATGCCCGCCTGGCGCATCGCGCCGCCGAAGCGGTGCTTCTCGATCCGGGCGCGAGCCATCAGGTCGGTCGACCCCGCGATCACCGCTCCGAGCGGGCAGCCGAGTCCCTTGGAGAAGCAGAGCGTCACCGTGTCCGCGAGCCGGCCCATCTCGGCGGCCGGCACGCCCGTGGCGACCGAGGCGTTGGCGATACGGGCGCCGTCGAGGTGAACGGCAAGCCCGAGCTCGCGCGCCGTCTCGACCACCGCGCGGAGGTCCGGAAGCGGCCAGACCGCGCCGCCGGAGGCGTTGTGCGTGTTCTCGAGCGCGACGAGAGACACCGTCGGGGTGTGGAGCCGATCCGGCGGCCGAACCGCCGCGGACACCTGCTCGGGCGAGAACCGCCCGCGGTGGCCGGGAAGCCCGCGCGTCTGCAGACCGGTGTGCACCGCAGCTCCACCGAGCTCGGAGATCATGATGTGCGCCGTCTCCTCGACGATCAGCTCCGTGCCGCGCTGTCCGAGGATCGCGAGCGCGATCTGGTTCGCCATCGTCGCGGTCGGCAGGTATACGGCGGCTTCTTGCCCGAGGAACGCTGCGGCGCGCTCCTCGAGCGCGATCACGGTCGGGTCCTCCCGGCGCTGCTCGTCGCCCACCTCGGCGGCCGCCATCGCAGCACGCATCCCCGGCGACGGTTTCGTCTGGGTATCCGAGCGTAGGTCGATCACGGCCTCAGGCTAGCCTGATCCGGATGAGCGTTGACCCGTACGCGCTCCCCGACGATCTCCCCGTTCCCGAGGACGACGGCGCCGCCGACCACCTCCCCGGCGCGACCGTCCCCCGGGTCGTCCTCGAGTCCTCCGCCGGGCCTGTCGACCTCGCCGAGCTCTGCTCCGGCCTGGGGGTGGTCTATGTCTATCCCCGCTCGGGGCGGCCCGGCGAGCCGCTGCTCCCCGGCTGGAACGAGATCCCGGGCGCCCGCGGGTGCACGCCCCAGTCGTGCGCGTTCCGGGACCGCGCTGCCGCGTTCGGCAGGCTCGGCGCGCGCGTTGCCGGCGTCTCGGCGCAGACGCTCGACGATCAGATCGAGTTCGCGGAGCGGAACGGGATGCCGTTCCCGGTGCTCGCAGACCCCGAGCTGAAGCTCCGCGACGAGCTCGGACTGCCCACCTTCGAGACCTGCGGGCTCGAGCTCTACAGGCGGATGGCGATCGTCGCCGAGAACGGACGGATTGCGAAGGTCTTCTACCCGGTCTTCCCACCTGACCAGAACGCCTCCGAGGTCCTCGCCTGGCTCGCGGGCGACGCTACGGTGGAGCGGTGAACCTGGAGCTGCTCGACGAGGCGCTTGCGGACGAGCCCGCCTACCGGGCGCGGCAGGTGTGGGAATGGGCGGCGCGAGGCGCGGGCTCGTACGCCGAGATGACGAACCTCCCTGTCGGGCTACGCACCACGCTCGAGGAGCGCGTGCCGTTCTCCTCCCTCCGGGTCGAGACCGAGTCGCTCGCACGTGACGGGACGCTGAAGGTCCTCTTCCGGACCCACGACGGTCACCTCGTCGAGGCGGTGCTGATGCGCTATCGGGACGGCCGGCGCTCGATCTGCCTCTCGTCGCAGTCGGGTTGCCCTCTCACCTGTGCCTTCTGTGCGACGGGGCAGATGAGATTCGGACGCAACCTCACCTCCGGCGAGATCCTCGACCAGGCCCTCCACTTCCGCCGCCTGGAGCCGATCGACCATGCGGTGTTCATGGGCATGGGCGAGCCGATGATGAACCTCGAACCGGTACTCGAGGCGGCGCGGCGCCTGCCCGACCTCGGCGTCACCCACCGGCGAACGACGATCTCGACGGTCGGTTGGCTCCCGGGCCTGCGACGCTTCGTGGACGACGTCGACGAGCCGATCAGGCTTGCGCTGTCGCTCCACGCATCCGACCCGGCCCTCCGGAGCAGGCTGATGCCCGTGAACGCCCGCTTTCCCCTCGCAGACGTGCTCGGCGAGTGCCACCGGTACGTCGAGCTGCGCCGCCGCCGCGTCTACGTGGAGTACGTGATGCTCGCCGGCGTGAACGACGACTCCGAGCAAGCCGAGGAGCTCGCTCGCCTGCTCGGGACGAAGGCGTTCAAGGTCAACCTGATCCCGTACAACCCGACCGGACGCTTCGAGGGCTCATCACGAGCGGCGATCGCGGCGTTCAAGGCGGTGCTCGACCGGCGGCGCGTTCCGGCGACGGTCAGGCTCACCCGCGGCCGGGAGATCGCTGCCGCATGCGGGCAGCTGGCGGCGGAGGGCATGAGGGTCGCTTCTGGCGCGTCCGCCTGAAACGCGTTACGC
This sequence comes from Gaiellaceae bacterium, assembly GCA_035517795.1. Lineage (GTDB taxonomy): Bacteria > Actinomycetota > Thermoleophilia > Gaiellales > Gaiellaceae > PALSA-600. Next base: position 16,501 of record DATIYE010000164.1, read on the forward strand.
TCGAGCTCCGGCAGACAAACCCCAAAGGAGCGCGCACATGCGTCGGAAGTCCACCCAGATTCTGTCCATCCTGCTCGTCCTCGTCGTCGTGCTCGCCGCCGCCGGCTGCGGCAAGAAGAAGAGCAGCACGACAACCTCGACGACAACGACTACGACGACTGCCGCGGCCGCGACGACCACTGCGGGGGGCTCGACGAGCACGGAAACCACGGCAACCGCGCCGACGACGACGAGCGCCGCCGCCGGCCTCGGAGCGCTCGCATCGGCCGCGAACTGCAAGTCGATCGCCGACCTCGGAAGCGAGTTCTCGAAAGCGCTCCAGGGTGCGAACGGCGATGTCCAGAAGGAGGTCGCGCTGTTCCAGCAGTTCGCTGCGAAGACGCCCTCGGACATCAGGCCGGACTTCGAGACGATCGCCAACGCGCTGGCGAAGGTCGCCGACGCGCTCAAGGGCGTGAACCTGAGCGGCGGCGGCACGCCCGACGCGGCGACGCTCGCGAAGCTTGCGGCTGTCGGACAGCAGATCAACACGCCCGCCGTGACGCAGGCCGAGAAGAACATCTCCGCCTGGGCGGCGAAGAACTGCCACGCCTAGTCGCTGATCTTCAGGCGGCCCGCACGCCCTCGAGCGTGCGGGCCGCCGGGTGTCACTCCTCCTCGAGGTTCAGCGCCGCCGAGTTGATGCAGTACCGCAGGCCGGTCGGATGCGGTCCGTCGGGGAAGACGTGGCCGAGGTGCCCGCCGCATTCGGCGCACATCACCTCGGTGCGCACCATCCCGTAGCTCGTGTCGACCTCCTCGTCGACCGCCTCATCGCTCGCGGGGGCGTAGAACGCGGGCCACCCGCAGCCCGAGTCGTACTTCGCGTCGGAGCTGAACAGCTCTGCGCCGCAGCCCGCGCAGCGGTACGTCCCGGGCTCGAAGACGTGGTCGTACTCGCCGCTGAACGGCGCCTCGGTTCCCTTGTCGCGCAAGATCCGGTACTGCTCCGGATCGAGCTGCGCGCGCCACTCGGACTCGGTCTTGGAAACGTTTGCCAATCGTTCTCCTTCCATCTCCGTCAGGGCATTGTCCCTGCTTGTAGATGAAAACGACGGAGGACCGCTGCCGGTTCCCGACTCGCTCGCGATCAAGATCGGATGCAGCCCGCCGCTCCGCCGATCAAGGGCCATCGTCGAAGCGGTGCCGGACAACGAGCTCTTTGGCGGCACGGGCTTCGTCCAGCCTCCCGACTGGCCTGCCGTGGGGAGCCGAGTGGATCTCGTCGGGACTCTCGGCCGCCTCGCGGGCGATCTCGAGCATCGCGTCGGCAAAGGCATCGAGCGTCTCCTTGGCCTCGGTCTCCGTCGGCTCGATCATCAGCGCCTCGGGGACGACGAGCGGGAAGTAGACG
>DATIYE010000165.1:0-6712 GCA_035517795.1 Gaiellaceae bacterium
CTACGGCCCGGTCGAGCTCGTCGAGCATCTCGGCGAAGGGCGATGGCGGCTGCGCCTCGAGGGGGAGCCGGTGGGGCAGGCGCCGCTGCCGCCGTACATCGTCGAGCCGCTCGACGACCCGGAGCGCTACCAGACCGTCTACGCGACGGCGTCCGGGTCGGCGGCGGCGCCGACGGCCGGTCTGCATTTCACACCCGAGTTGCTTGCGAAGCTCGACGTGGAGCGCGTGACGCTGCACGTCGGCCTCGATACGTTCCGCCCGCTGACGGTCGAGCGGGTCGAAGACCACACGCTCCACGGCGAGAGGTACGAGGTGGCGGCGACCTCCTGGGCGCGAATTCGCGCTGCCTCGCGCGTGCTCGCCGTGGGGACGACGACCGCGCGAGTGCTGGAGACGCTCGCCGGGGGAGCGCCGCTCTCCGGGCGCACCGACCTCTTCATCACGCCAGGATTCGACTTCCGTAGCGTCGACGCGCTGCTCACGAACTTCCACCTGCCGCGCTCGACGCTACTCGCTCTGGTGATGGCGTTCACCGGGATCGAGGAGACCCGTGAGCTGTACCGGGTCGCGATCGACAGGGGCTACCGCTTCTATTCCTTCGGCGACGCGATGCTCGTCACCTGACCGCTTCGAGCAGCGCTGCCGCCGATTCGAGCGTCGGCGGCCGGCTCTCGGCCTCGATCGCCCGTACCCGGGCGGGACCGAGCCGGTCCCGGGCCCTGTGAATTTTCTGCTCGAGAGGCTCGAGAAGTACGGGCGGAAGCGCGATGAACGACTCGGCCATCATCGCCCGACGAAGCGCGTCCAGCCGGACGGCGAGCTCGTCGTGGCCGAGCCCCGCGTGAGCGGCGGCCAGGGTGAGAAGGACCTCCTGGCTGGCGCGGCGATCGCTGCGTCTGATCGCAACCTCGAGCGTTTCCCAGAGCACGACGGCTGCATCGTCGTATCGCTCCTGGAAGACGGCGGTGAGTCCGAGGTTCCCGAGGGCGAGCTCGATCCGGAACGTGTCATCGAGCTCGCGGGCGATGGCCAGCGTTTCTTCGAGGTGTGCCACCGCCTGATCGAGGTCGCCGCGCAGGACCTCGGTCCAACCGATGTTGTTCAGCGTGTCTGCAATGCCGATCATGTCGTCGAGCTCGCGCTTGAGCTCGAGGAGCTCGAGTTCCGCTCTCAAGCCATTCTCGATGTCGCCTCCGAGGATCTCGAGCACGCTGATCGGGAACAGCGCCTCGGAGCGGAGCCAGGGATCGTCGATCCTCGAGGCAAGGTCGCTGGAGCGGAGGAGGGCCGCCGCCTCGCGCTCGCCCTGCTCCGTGGCCACCCAGGCGACCATGCCCTGTAGCGCCACCAGCCAACCATCGTCGCCGAGCGCTTCGGCGATGGTCGCGCCTTCGGCGAAGTTGCGGCGGGCCGGCTCGAGATCGCCCTGGAAGAAGCAGAGCCGCCCGTCCCAGCTGAGGCCCTCCATGCGGATGTGGCCGTGTCCAGCGGTGGCCGCGAGCGACCGATCGAGCCAGCTGCGGCCCTCCGTTCCGGCGCTCCGCGCCTCCCAGTAACGGCCGAGCCGTGTTGCCATCCTCAGCGACGGCTCGCCCACGCCCTCGTCGAGGTACCGCGACAGCGCGACCCGAAGGTTCGGAAGCTCCCGCTCGACGGCATCGAGCCAGGCGGCAGCGCCGGGACCGCGCAGCCCGAGCTCGGCATCGGCAGCGAAGTCGTCGTAGAACGCGCCGTGGCGTGCGGCCAGGTCGGCTCGCGAGGCCTCGTCGAGCTGCTCCGCGGCGTACTCGCGGATCGTCTCGAGCATCCAGTAGCGCTCGCCGTCGCGCCGGACGAGGCTCTTGTCGGTGAGCGAGGCGAGCATCTCGAGATCCGCCTCGCAGACGGTCTCGACCCCCTCGAGGGTCGCTCCACCGGCGAAGACGGCGAACCGCGTGAAGAGCTCGCGCTCGGCCGGGTCGAGCAGGTCGTACGACCAGGCGATCGTCGAGCGGAGCGTCTGCTGGCGCGGGTCGGCGTCGCGGCCCGCCTTGAGCAGGTCGAGCCGGCCCGAGAGACGCTCGAGCATCTGCGTGGGCGAGAGGACGGCGATCCGGGAGGCGGCGAGCTCGAGGGCCAGCGGAAGGTTGTCGAGCCGGTCGCAGAGTTGCCGTGTCGGCTCGTCCGGCTCGAAGGTCGGAGTGAGAGCGCGCGCTCGCGTCACGAACAGCTCGACGCCGTCGGCCTCGTCGAGCTGGGGGACCGGGTAGACGTGCTCGCCGGCGAGCTGCAGCCGCTCGCGGCTCGTGACCAGGACCTTCGCTCCGTCGAGGTCGCGGAGCGCGGCGATCTGACTTGCTGCGTCCGGAAGCAGATGCTCGACGTTGTCGAGCAGGACTAGGAGCCGGCGTCCGCCGACGATCTCCGCGAGCACCTCGTCCAGCGCTCGGTCGGGTTGCTCGACGATGTCGAGAACGCGGGCGGTCTGGCGGAGTACGACCGCAGGGTCGCGGGCCGCCGCCAGCGGGACCCACCAGACTCCGTCGGGGAAGGCGTCCGCGCCCTCGGCGGCGGCCTGAAGGGCGAGGCGGGTCTTGCCGGTGCCGCCGGGGCCGGTGAGCGTGACCAGGTGCGTGCCATCGCGGATGAGCGCCACGATGTCCGCGAGCTCCCGCTCGCGCCCGAGGAACGCTGTCGCCGGCACGGGCAAGTTCGTCCGGTGCAGCGTCCTCAGGCGCGGGAACTCTCCGTCCCCGAGTTGGAAGAGGCGCTGCGGTCCCGACAGGTCCTTGAGACGGTGGTCGCCGAGATCCCGGATCGCGAAGGATTCGTCGAGGAGGTCGCGCGTGGGCCTGCTCAACACCACCTGGCCCCCGTGAGCCGCGGCCATGATCCTCGCCCCCCGGTGGACGTCGAGCCCGACGTACCTGGGCGGGTCGAGCAGGGGCTCGCCGGTGTGGAGCCCGATCCGGATCCGGATCGGGCTGTCCTCGAGTGCGGCGAGTGCCCCGGTGACGGCACGCGCCGCGCCGGCGGCGCTCGGGAAAGCGAAGAAGAACGAATCGCCCTCGCAGTCGACCTCGTAGCCGCCGTGGCAGCCGAACGCGTCCCGGACCGTCGAGCGGTGGGCTTCGAGCGCATCGCGGTAGGCCTCCGCGCCGAGCTGACCGAGCAGCTGCGTCGACCCTTCGACGTCCGTGAAGACGAGCGTCACCGTCCCGGACGGCTGCGGGATCGTCGCCATGGCCGAACTATCGCGCGGATGGAACCGTGCGCCAAGTGCGATGCTCGACCGGTGAGCGACGTCTTCACCGTCATCGCGGCCGATCGGGCCGCTCGTGCCGGGATCCTCCGAACCGCACACGGCCAGATCGAGACACCCGCCTTCATGCCCGTCGGCACCAAGGCCACCGTCAAGACCCTCGCTCCCGAGGAGCTCGAGGCGCTCGGCGCGCAGATCGTGCTCGGCAACTCCTACCACCTGCACTTCCGGCCCGGAGACGAGCTGATCGCCGAGCTCGGCGGCCTGCACCGGTTCATGGGCTGGAAGCGGCCGATCCTTACCGACTCGGGTGGGTTCCAGGTCTTCTCGCTCCGCGACACCATCATCGCCGTGGACGACGACGGCGTCAGGTTCAGGAACGTCTATGACGGCGCGGAGGAGCGGTTCACGCCGGAGCTCGCGGCCCGCATCCAGACAAACCTCGGGAGCGACATCGCGATGTGTCTCGACCAGGTGCCGCCGCCGGGCGTGCCGGGACTCGAGCTTCGGGAGGCCGTGCGCCGCACGACCGAATGGGCGCGCCGTCAGCGCCACGCCGACCGAGGCGAGGGTCAGCTGCGGTTCGCGATCGTCCAGGGAGGCACCGACCGCGAGCTCAGGCAGCGCTCTGCGGAGGAGCTCGTGGAGCTCGAGTTCGACGGCAACGCGATCGGAGGCCTTGCGATCGGCGAGGACCGGGCGCTGATGTTCGAGACCACGGACTGGCTCGCGCCGCTCCTGCCGGCCGACCGGCCGCGCTACTTCATGGGGATCGGCGATCCCGAGGGGATTCTCGAGGTGATCGGGGCGGGTGTCGACATGTTCGACTGCGTGCTTCCCACCCGGACCGCACGCACCGGGAGCGCACTCACCTGGGAGGGGCGGCTGAACCTTCGCAATGCACGTTTCGCTCGCGATCCGGAGCCGCTCGAGGAGAGCTGCGATTGCCCTGCCTGCAGGACGTTCTCGCGCGCCTACATCCGGCATCTCGTCAACCAGGACGAGCTGCTCGGGCACCGGCTGCTCTCGCTCCACAATCTACGCTTCGTGCTCGAGCTCACTCGCGGAGCCCGCCAGGCGATCGTGAGCGGCGCGTTCGCGAGCTACAAGCGGGACGCGCTCGCTCGGCTCGGCACACGGACATGGGACCCGTAATCGTCATCGCCATTCTCGCCGCGGTCGGCTGGCTCTTCCTCGCGCTTCCCTATCGGCGCCGCCGCCGCGCTCACGAGGCCATGCAGGAGGAGATCAAGGAGGGCGACGAGATCATCACCGCGGGTGGGATCCACGCGACCGTTCGCGAGGCCGGCGAGCAAGACCTCCGCGTCGAGATCGCCCCCGGCATCGTGGTCACCCTCGACCGGCGGGCGGTAGCCGCTGTGGCACAAGAATTTCCAAACAACAAGAGTGACCAGAACACGAGCTAACCTGTGTCTGCTTGGCCTCGCGCCGCTCCCATCTGACGCTTCTCGCAATCGTTTTGGCTGCTCTGGCGGGAGTTGCCCTGCTGGGCGTGCCCGGCTCACCGTTCCACCGGCCGGTCCGCGAAGGCCTCGACCTCCAGGGCGGTCTGGAGGTCGTTCTCCAGGCGAAGCCGGCGAAGGGCCAGACCGTGACCTCGGCGATGATGGACAACGCGATCAGCATCATGCGGACGCGCGTCGACAAGCTCGGCGTGTCCGAGCCGATCATCACCAGGCAGGGGACGAACCAGATCGTGATCGAGCTCCCCGCCGTCCACGATGCCACCCAGGCGGCGAAGATCATCGGCCAGACGGCGCAGCTCGAGCTCTACGACCTGACGCCGTCCCTGTACGGGCCGTCGATCGACGCGTCGTCGAATCCTGTCGCCCACCCGGTCCTGTTCGACCTGCTCGCTCTGGTCCAGACCGGCCAGAAGGGACAGGGTGCGCCGTCGGCCTACTACCTCTTCAACTCGCGGACGAAGAAGACGGTCGCCGGGCCCGACCAGACGATCGCGCAGCTGAAGCGCGACCCGGCCGTGCTCGCGCTGAAGCCCGTGAAGCCGAAGACGGTCGTCGTCAAGACGAAGGCGACCAAGGGGAAGCCGGCCACGACGAGCACGAAGGTGATCCCGCCCGGCAAGACAACCCCGGGCTTTCCGACCGGCTACCAGATGATGACCGCTCCCGGACGCACCGTCGTCATCACCTGCGACTCGACCACGGCGACCGTGTGCCCGGGCGTGTCCACGGCTCCGCTTCCCGGCGTCACCTACTACTACCTCTTCAAGCACGGCGTCTACCCGGGAGACTCGAACAGCCCGTACCCGCAGATGACCGGCAAGGAGCTGAAGCTCTCGGGTACCCAGGCCGACGTCGATCCGTCATCCGGCCAGCCGATCGTCACGATGCAGTTCACCGGCAAGGGCAACAAGCTCTTCCACCAGATCACGCGCAACGAGGCGCAGCGGGGCTCCCAGCTCGGCGTGGAGCAGAGCTTCGCGATCGTGCTCGACAACCAGCTCTACTCGTTCCCGGTCATCGACTACAAGCAGTACGGCGACGGCATCGATCCGAGCGGGACGGGTGCGGAGATCAGCGGACTCCAGTCGTCGAAGGAGGCGAGCGATCTCGCGCTCGTCCTGCAGACCGGCGCCTTGCCGGTGCAGTTCGTCACCGTCGAGCGCACCGACGTCTCGGCGACGCTCGGCAAGGACTCGCTTCGCCAGGCGCGTGACGCGGCGATCGCGGGTCTGATCGTCGTCGCGGTCTTCCTGCTCGTCATGTACCGCTTCCTCGGGCTCGTCGCCGTGATCGGCCTCGCGATCTACGCGGCGCTCATGTACGGCGCGATCCTGCTCCTCGGCGTGACCCTGACCCTCCCGGGTTTCGCGGGCCTGATCCTCACGATCGGCGTCGCTGCCGACGCCAACGTGGTCATCTTCGAGCGGATCAAGGAAGAGGCGCGAGCCGGGAGGTCGGTCCGCGCTGCGATCTCGGCCGGATACGCCAAGGGCTTCCGGACGATCATCGATGCCAACGTCGTCACGGCCATCACCGCCCTGATCCTGTTCGCGGTCGCGACGGCAGAGGTCAAGGGCTTTGCGCTGATGCTGCTGCTCGGCACCGTGGTCTCGCTCTTCACGGCGGTCGCCGCGACTCGCGCTCTCCTCGGCATGCTCGCCGGCTTCCGCTGGGCGCAGGACCCGCGCTTCATGGGTGCCACGGCACAGGAGATCCCGCGCTGGCAACGCATCGACGTCGTCTCGCGCCGCCGCCTCTACTTCATCATCTCGCTCGTCGCGGTCGGGCTGAGCGTGCTCGCCCTCGTCTTCAAGGGCCTCAACCTGGGGATCGACTTCAGGGGCGGCGTGCAGATCTCGTTCTCGACCTCGCATCCCGTCTCGCTCGTCCAGGTGCGCAAGGAGGCCGCGGCGGTGGGCAGCGGCGACGCAGTCGTCCAGGGGCGCGGCAAGCAGACAGGCGCCGACTCGTACGAGAACTTCC
>DATIYE010000166.1:0-10035 GCA_035517795.1 Gaiellaceae bacterium
GCCCCACCCGTGGACGCCGCCCGGCCTGTCGGCGGCCCCCACGCCCCCGGTCGCGCCCCCGGCGGGCACGGGGCCGCGCATCGTGGTCTCGTCGGCCGGGCGGATCCGGATCTTCACCGCCGCGACCCATGCGCTTCGCCGCGTGCTCGCGCCGTTCGGCGCGAGCTACACGGGGCCGATCTCCCTGTCGATGGGCGACGTCAACCACGACGGCGTCGCCGACATCGCAGCGGGCGAGGGGGCGGGAGGCTCGACGGTCAAGGTCCTGAACGGCAAGACCGGCGCGGCGATCGCGACGTACAACCCCTTCCCCGCCTCGATGCACGGCGTCTCCGTGGCGCTCGGAGACGTCAACGGCGACGGCCGCGCCGACCTCGTGGTCGGCAGCGGCGCCGGCACGACCGCGCAGGTCAAGGTCTACGACGGCAGGACGCGGGCCCTGCTCGAGACCCTGACGCCCTTCGGGCCCGGGTTCAAGGGAGGTGTGACGGTGGCCGCGGGCGACCTGAACGGTGACGGCAAGGCCGACGTCGTGATCGGGAGCGGGCCCGGCGTCAAGGCCCAGGTCGTGGCCTTCAACGGCGCCACAGCAACGAGACTGGAGACGCTCTCGCCGTTCTCGGCGAGCTTCACCGGAGGCGTCTCGGTCGGCGTGGGAGACCTCAACGGCGACGGGAAGGCCGACGTGATCGCCGGTACCGGCAGCGGCACGGCGGCCGTCGCCCGGGCCTTCTCGGGCGCGACCGGGAAGCGGCTGCTCTCCTTCGCTCCCTACGGCGCTCTGTTCACCGGCGGGGTCTCGGTCGCCGGCGGCGACGTCACCGGCGACAGAGCGGCCGAGATCGTCACCGGCCAGGGCCCGGGCGGCGGCGCGCAGGTGAGCGTCTTCGACGGACGCACCGGAGCCCTCGTCTCCACCTTCCTGGGCGCGACCGGCTCGGGCGGGATCCCGGTCGCCGCCGGCTAGTCTCACGCGGTGCGCGCGGCCAGGCTGCACGAGATCGGCGGCGTCCCGCAGGTCGACGAGATCGATCCGCCCGCTGGAGCCGATCTCGTCCGGATCGCGACATCGGCCCTGAATCCGATCGACATCTCGATCGGAAGCGGCCGTTTCTACGGCGGCTCGCCCCCGACGCCGTACGTGGTCGGCTCCGAAGGGGTCGGCACGACGGCCGAGGGGCGCCGGGTCTGGGTGCGCGGCCGCCAGGTCATGTCCGAGGTCGTCGACGCGAGCCGGTTGTGGAAGTTCGACCTCCCCGAGGGCGTCGACGACGGAACGGCGCTCGGCTGCGGCATCGCCGGGCTCACTGCCTGGCTCGCGGTCTCCTGGCGGGCACCCGTGCGCTCCGGCGAGACGGTGCTGGTGCTGGGCGCGAGCGGCACCCTCGGGAGCGTGGCCGTCCAGGCGGCGAAGCTGCTCGGGGCGGGCCGGGTGATCGGAGCTGCGCGGCGCACGGAGCTCGTGCCGGCGTCCGCCGACGAGGTGTTCGACCTCACGAGCGACAGCGACCTGCCCGGGGCGGAGTTGATCGTCGACGGGCTCTGGGGCGAGCCGATCGAGCGCGCGCTCGCCGCCGCGCCGGCCGGCGTTCGTGTCGTCCACCTCGGCCAGTCGGCCGGCCCCACGGCGACCCTGCAGTCGGGCTGGGTTCGCGGGAAGGTGGCGACGGTGATCGGGCACTCGCTCTTCGACGTGCCCGAGGAGGTTGCGGCGCCTGCCTTCCGGCAGCTCTGTGAGCATGCGCGCGACGGCCGCATCGCCGTCGAGACCGAGTCGTACCCGCTCGATGCGATCGCCGAGGCCTGGACGCGTCAGGCGTCCGGCAGCCCCGGCGCGAAGCTCGTGGTCCGGCTCTAGGCTCTCAGGCCGGTGCCGGCTCGGCGACCGAGCGCCTGCGCGGCGGGTGCCTCATCGCCAGCGCGCCCCCGCCGGTCGCCCCGAGCGCGCACAGCCCGCCGAAGGCGAACGCGAGCTCGGTGCCGCCGACCGAGCAGAGCCAGCCGATCAGCGGGCTCGCGAGCGTGAGCGGCGCCGTCCACGCGTAGAAGAAGACCCCGAGCACGCGACCGCGCAGATGGTCGGGGGTCGTGAGCTGGACGGCCGCGTTCGACGCCGCCGTGTAGGTGGTGAAGCAGATGCCGCAGACGAAGAGCAGCGCGCCGACCGTGACGACGTTCGTGAGCGGGGCGATCGCCAGCTCGGCGATGCCGAACACGGCGACCGAGCCGAGCATGAACCGCCAGCGCGCTCTCCCGAGGGTGGCCGCGACCAGCGCACCGACCAGCGCGCCGGCGCCGAAGCAGGCGGTGACGATGCCGAAGGTCTGCGGGCCTGCGTCGAGGGTGAGCTTCGCGAGCACGGGCAGCAGGACGTTGACGTTGAAGGACAGCGACATCACGACGATTGCCATCAGGGTGAGCACGAGCACCGGGCGGGTGCGGCGCACGTAGCCGAGCGCCTCGCCGACACCGCGGAACAGCGTGGGGCGCACGCGGCCGGCCAGCGGGTACAGCTCGCTCGGCCGCATCAGGAGCAGCCCGGCGAGCACCGCGAGGAAGCTGGCGCTGTTGACGGCGAAGCACCAGCCCGGACCGACCGCGGCGAGAACGACCCCGGCGATCGCGGGGCCGACGATGCGCGCGGTGTTGAACAGGCTCGAGTTGAGCGCGATCGCGTTCGGGAGCTCGTCGCGGCCGACCAGCTGCATGGTCAGGTTCTGGCGGGCCGGGAGGTCGAAGACGACGGCCGTTCCCGTGAAGACGGCGATCGTGTAGACCTGCCAGGTCTGGACGTTGCCGAGGATCGTGATCGCGGCCAGCACGCCCGAGAACACCATCTGCACCGACTGCGTCACGATCACGGTGTGCCGGTTGTCGAAGCGATCGGCGACCACGCCGGCGAACAGTCCGAGCAGGGCGAAGGGCCCGAAGCGGGCCAGCGAGAGGATCCCGACGGCGATCGGCGAGTGCGTCAGGCTCAGGATCAGCCAGTAGAGCGCGACGTTCTGCATCCAGGTGCCGCAGACCGAGGCGAGCTGACCGATGAAGAACAGCCGGTAGTTGCGATGCTGGCGCAGGCTCGCGAACGTCCGCCGCGCGGCGACGCGGACGAGGGTCACGACTGCTCCGGTTCGAGCAGCCGCGCGAGCGGCGCGATCGCCGCCTCGATCGCCTCGCGCTCCTCCGCTGTGAGCTCGTTCAAGCGCTCGGCGAGCCAGGCCGTGCGCTTCCGGCGCACGGAGCGGAGCACGCGGGCACCCTCGGCCGTGAGCGTTACGCCGACGCGGCGGCGGTCGCTTCCGCGCTCGCGGACGATCAGCCCCGACGCCTCGAGGCGCTCGAGATGGGCGGACATGCCGGGAGCCGAGATGCGCTCGGCATCTGCGAGCTCGCGGGCGCTGATTCCCGGCTGGGCGCCGATCAGCGAGAGCAGGGTTGCCTGCCCGGCTGTGACTCCGAGCTCCTGGCTCTCGCGGCGCACGAGCCTCGAGATCCGGAGCAACACCGGACGGAGCTCGTTGGCAAGAGCAAGAGATTCATTCAGAACCTTAACCATTAATCATCTGAACTATATCACAACCTCGCAACTTGCAACACTGAGCTGTTTGACAAAAGACAATGCAGCGACTACCCTGGCGCAACGTCTGCGGCGCCCATCCGACCCGAGGAGGCGCACCATGGTGACCATCCAGTCCGCGGCGCAGGTGAAGCTCGGGAAGCTCCCGGCCCGCGTCGATCCGCGCACGCTCTCGCTCGCCCGCTACGTCGACCGCGGCGTCCTGCCCCAGCCGCCGCCGCAACTCGATCTCTCGGGCGCGGTTCCCTCATGGCCGATGTACGGCAACGACCGCATCGGCGACTGCACGACCGCAGCGGCGGGCCACATGATCGAGGCCTGGAGCGGAGCTGCCACCGGCCGGGCGGTCGAGATTTCCGAGCAGGCCGTCCTCGCCGCGTTCGACTCGGTGAAGGTCGTCGATCCGGAGACCGGCGAGGAAGGCGCACGCGAGCTCGACGTGCTCAGGCTCTGGCGCTCGGCCGGAATCGGCGGGCACCGCATCGGCGCCTTCGCCCAGGTCACCCGGGGCGATCACGACCTCGTCCGGACCGGCGCCTACCTGTTCGGCGGTCTCCTGATCGGGGTCCAGTTGCCGCTTCGGGCCGTCGACCAGGACGTGTGGGACTGGACCGGCCGGCTCGACGGTCCCGACGCGCCCGGCTCCTGGGGCGGACACGCGGTGGACGTGGTGGGCTACGACGACGCCGGGCTGACCTCGGTCACCTGGGGAGCGCTCAAGCGGCTGACCTGGTCGTTCTGGGATCGCTACTGCGACGAGGCCTGGTGCGCGATCGGCGCCGACTTCCTCGAGAACGGGCGCTCGCCCGAGGGCTTCGACCTCCCCGCTCTCGAGCACGACCTTCAGCTCGTCACGCAGGGCTCGCGATGAGTGAGCGGGCGACCCTCTACACCGTCACGGTCAGGCCGAGGTCTCGCGGCGCCGCGCCGCTTCCACTCGCCGATCTCGCCGACGTCCTCGCCGGCGCGCTCGACGGGTTCTCGGCGACGAGCGCCGACGGGGGAACGGTCGCCCGGGTGCTCAGCACGGCACGCGACGGCGACGACCTGTTCGCGATCGTCGAGCACGGCTCCAGGGGCATCGCCGCCGACATCGTCGATGCCTCCGGTGCCGTGCGACTCCGCCAGACGCCGGACGACCTCCAGCTGATCCGGTCGGGCTGCCTGTTCCGCCTGCCCGCCGGGCAGACCGCCGGCGCCCTCGCAGTCCACGTCTCGAACGGCCGGGGCGTCAAGGAGCTCTTCGAGCAGGAGCTCGTCTCGAGGTTCAGGACGGCTCGACCCGGGCTCCTGCTCCGGCTCGACCGGCTCGCCGAGCCCGATGCGCTCCGGCAGGCGGTCGCCGAGAACCGCATCGAGAAGCTCCGGCTCGTGCGACTCGAGGCGGCCGGCAAGCGGACGTTCGGGGACACCGACAGATGGGTGGCCGCCGGGAAGCCCGCCCGCATCCAGCTCGAGATCGGCGCTCACGGCCGCGACGGAAGGATCAGCGGCGCGCTCCTCGAGCGCTATCTCGGCGGCGACGGCTCGGCGCTCGCCGACATCGTGGCCTTTGGCGGGCTGGCCTTCGACAGCGCGAGCGTGGGGGTACTGCTCCCGGACGGGACGCGGCGGCTCTTCGACCTGGCCCACCCCGAGGCGGGGCGCCCGCTCACGAGGGCGCTCGAGGGAATCGTCCTCGACGGCGCCGGCGAGCCGACCGTCGAGAGCCTGCTCGCCGCACTACGCGGCGCACTCGGCTCCTAGTATGAGAACGTGGAGCACGGGAAGCCGACCGGGGGGCCGATCAACGTCGCCGACTACGAGCGGCTCGCAGCCGAGCGCCTCGACCCGGGGGCTTACGCCTACTTCGCCGGTGGCGCGAACGACGAGCGCACCCTCGCCGACAACGCCGAGGCCTGGAGCCGCTGGAAGCTCCGCCCCCGTGTCCTGGTCGATGTCGCGACGCCTTCGACGGCAACCACCGTCCTCGGACACGAGGTCGCGCTGCCGCTCGTGATCGCGCCGATCGCGTTCCAGCGGGCCGCCCACGCGGACGGCGAGCCGGCGATGGCGCGCGCGGCTGCGTCGGCCGGGACGATCATGTGCCTCTCGACCCTCGCCACCGCCTCGTGGGAGGAGATCGCGGCAACCGGGGTCACGCGCTGGTTCCAGCTCTACGTTCCGCGTGACGCCGGTCTGCGAGGTGAGCTTCTGGCCGGGGCGCGGGAGCACGGCTTCAGCGCGCTCATGCTGACGGTCGACACGCCGGTGCTCGGCCGGCGCGAGCGCGACTTCCGCACCGGCTTTGCGATCGAGCACCCGCTCGGACTCGAGGTCTTCTCGGGCGAGACCACCCTGACGCCGCTGACCGCGTTCAGCGCGATGTCGGCCTCGGTCGGCTGGGCCGACATCGAGCGGTTCTCGTCCGACTCGGGCTTGCCGGTCGTCCTCAAAGGTGTGCAGACGGCGGAGGATGCCCGCCTCGCCTGCGAGCACGGCGCCGCCGCGATCGTCGTCTCGAACCACGGCGGCCGCCAGCTCGACGGAGTCGCGGCGACGGCCGACGTCTTGCCGGAGGTGGTCGAGGCGGTCGACGGGCGGATCGAGGTCCTGGTCGACGGCGGGATCCGCCGGGGCGCCGACGTCGTGAAGGCGCTCGCCGTCGGCGCGCGTGCGGTGCTCGCCGGGCGCGCACTCCTCTGGGGCCTGGCCGTAGACGGCGAGCAGGGAGCCCGTGAGGTTCTCGACCTGCTCCAGGCCGAGATCGCGCTCGCGCTCCAGCTCTCGGGCTGTCGCACCCCTGCCGAGGTGACGAGAGCTCACGTCGGCCGCCGCCCGGTCTGAGCAACCGTCTACCCTGGTCGGAGCCGATGCGGGTCCGGTCCTTGCTATTTGCAGCGCTTCTCGTGCTCGCGGCCTCCGGTGCCGGCACCCGGACGGCTCTCGCCGACTCATGCGGAGTGCCGACGCAGGCTCCGATGTGGGTCGACTTCGGCGGCCACGGGGCGCCGATCCCCGCCGAGCCCGGCGTCACGATCGCCGTCGCCTCGGGCACCGACGTCCCCCAGGCGTTCCGGGACGCCGGGGCCGCCACCGTCCTCTTCGACCTCAATTTCAACAAGCGCGTAGGGACGACCAGCAACCCCGCCGACCCCTCCCTGATCGACGCGCGCGCCAAGTCGCTGTTCGACTACGCCGTCTCGGTCACCGGCTGCCAGACGCCGATGATCGCCGAGAACGAGCTCGCAGGCGCTCAGACTCCGACGCCCTGGACGTCGAACAACGCCCAGTACCGCTCGAACGTCCTGCAGTTCCTGACCGATCTCACGAACCTTGGCGCGACGCCGCTGATCTCGATCCCCAATCCGCCGTACACGGGCGGCGACGCCCTCTTCTGGTGGCAGCAGGTCTCGAAGGTGGCGATCCTCCTTCGGCAGGTCTACTTCACCTCGCCGAACGCGGTCGGCCTCTACAAGCTCGGCCCCACCGCCGCGAGCCTCTCGATGCGGCAGAGCCTACGCAGCCTCGTCGGCCACCTCACCCAGATCGGCATTCCGGCGAGCCGTATCGCGCTCCAGATGCAGCTCACCACCTCACCCGGACTCGGGCAGCGGGCCGGCCTCGAGCCGGCCCAGGCATGGCTGGAGATCGTGAAGCTCGAGGCGCTCGCCGCCAGGGCCGTCGCGACCCAGTTCAAGCTCGCCGGAGTGTGGTCGTGGGGCTGGGCGACGTTCAACCCCGACGCGACACCCGATCCCGACGTTGCCGCGGCTGCCTGCGTCTGGCTCTGGGCGCGCGACCAGTCGCTCTGCGACGCCCCGAACGCCGCCGGACCCGGCTTCGACACCTCGCTCACGGAAGGTCAACCCGACGTGCCGCCCGGGGCGCGCTGCCTCACGAGCGCGGGGACGATCTCACGCAACGCCGTGGCCAGGTACACCGCACTGACAGGCGACCCGGGCTACGCCGCCAGCGCCCTCCTGGAGCAGCTGACGCTCGCCTCGCAGGTGCAGGTCGCCTACCCCGACCTCCTGTCGGCCGAGCGGGCTGTGATCTCCGCCGGGTTCGGCGGGAGCCGAACCGCCTACTGGGCGGCCGTCAAGGCCGCGAAGCTCACGCTCGGCGATGCGCGGGCGATCATCGCCGCCAGGCTCGAGCGCGACGACGTCCTCGAGCACCTGAAGGCGCCCGCTCCGTCGCTCTCGGCGATCAACGACTTCCTCGCGACCTATCGCGACCAGCAGGCCGAGTTCGTGACCACCACGCAGAAGGCTCCCTGGCTCGGAGGCCTCGCGAGCGGCTGGGCGATCGAGACCCTCGCTCCCACCGAGGTCTTCACGCTCACCGGCCCTGGTGAGATCGACACCGCCGACGGCACCTTCGACGTCACGCCTGCCGGCACTGCCCTGCCGCTCGGACTGCTGCCCCGCACGAAGGCCGTCGCCGCCGCCCGCCAGGCGCTCGGGCTGCTCGAGCGCGAGGCCGAGTACCGAAGCTGGCTCCGCACCCAGGAGACCCAGCTGCTTGCGACGGCGTCCTGCCTGAACGACCAGGTACCGGCCGAGGAAGAGACCGACCTCTCCGCGTTCGTCCCGTTCCTCTTTAGTAGTTAGACTCACTAGTCGTCTTACGACTATAGACTGGAGCGGTGGCGGTAGATGCGTTGGCTTGCCTATGCGTTGCAGCGGTAAGATCGTTCGCAACCGGGTCACCAACCGGCCACCGGCACCGGACAGGAGCTCGAGCACCGTGACCGTTTCCATCACCAGAGCAGACCTTCTCAAGCGCGGGGCACGGGGCGGCGCGGGGCTCGCAGTTGCGGGCGGCGCGTTCGCAACGCTGGCGGCAGCCGCCTCGGCCGACCCGCTCTCGGTACAGGACCTGGCCTACGTCCGGCTCCTCGTCGGCGCGGAGCTGCTCGCCTCGGACTTCTACGGTCAGGCGATCGCGGCCTCGAACACGAGCGCGTCGACCATGAGCTACCTGAAGCGCGCCTACTTCAACGAGCAGGAGCACTACCAGTCGGTCGCCGGGATCCTGATCGGCGCCGGCGTCACGCCTGCCGTCTCCGGCGACATCGAGTTCGCGTACCCCGCCGGCACGTTCGCCGACCAGGCCTCGATCGTCAAGGCGGCGAACAGCCTGGAGGCGATCGTCCTCGGTAGCTATCTCGGCGCGATGGGGGGCATGGCCTCCAACGCCTACAAGACCGGACTGGCCCAGATCGCTGCCTGCGAGGCTCAGCACGCCTCGTTCTTCACCACGCAGATGGGTGGAAAGGCGTTCAACCTCTCGTTTCCACCGGCTCTCACCATCGAGCAGGCAACCGCGGGAATGGCCGCCTTCACCTCGTAGGCAGATGGCGATGTTCCGAAGCCAGGAACGTGCGAAGGGGGATCTCTTGCATCTTCACGGCACTCGGAAGCGATCGCTCGCCGTCGCCTCGATCGTCGCGCTCTGCCTGGGGCTCTGCGCGGGCGGCGCGTCGGCCTCCTCGAGTCACGCGGCCGGGGGGCTCACCATCTTCGCCGGTTCGTCGATGACCCAGGCCCTCAACGACATCGACCCGGCCAACACCTACTCGTTCGGGAGCACGACGACGCTCGGGACGCAGATCACGAACGGCGCCCCTGCCGACGTCCTCATGGGCGCGAACACGACCCAGTGCGCCTCGATGTACGCGGCCGGCACCGTGCTGAAGCCGGTCAACTTCATCCGGAACACGCTTGCGGTCGTCGTCCCGAAGTCGAACCCGGCGGGTATCACGTCGATCTACGACCTGACCAAGCCGGGGATCAGCGTCGACGAGGCCGCCTCGTCGGTTCCGGTCGGCAGCTACACGGTGCAGGTGCTGAACCAGATGGGGCTCAACAGCGCCGTCCAGGCGAACGTCGTCAGCCAGGAGACCTCAGACGCCAACGTCGTCCAGAAGGTCGCGCTCGGCCAGGTCGACGCCGGGTTCGTCTACCTGTCCGACTACGTGATCGACCCGAAGAACCTGACGCTGATCACCGTCCCGGCGTGGGCTCAGCCGAAGATCACCTACGCGATGTGCATCGTCGCCAGGAGCTCGAACCAGGCGGCCGCGCAGGCGTGGCAGAACCAGATCCTGTCGCCCAAGGATCAGGCCGTCTTCGTCAAGGACGGCTTCATCTCGATCTACTCGCCCGTGCCGACGATCACGAGGGTCTCGCTCGCCAGGGTGAAGCCCGGTGGGACGGTGACCCTCACCGGAACGAACCTGAAGACGACGACCTCGGTCACGTTCGAGGGGGTTCCGGCGCAGTACAAGGCCAACTCGAACGTCAAGCTGACGGTGACCGTACCGGCCAAGGCGAAGACCGGAACGTTGACGGTGACCAATCCGAACGGCTCCGCAACCTGGAAGCTGATCACGATCCGCTGATTCTCGGGTACCTCGCGCTCGTCCACCGCTCCACAAGGCAACTCGGCCACCCGGGGTGGGGGGGGGGGGG
>DATIYE010000167.1:0-16228 GCA_035517795.1 Gaiellaceae bacterium
CGCAGGCGCGCCCGGTCATCGAGGATCTCGACCTCGGCATCGGCGGCTCCGGTCTCGCCCAAGGCGCTGCCGGGCGTCTCGGTTATGGACGCACCGAGGGTCGAGCGCACACGAGCGCCGCTCTCTCCCCACGCGTCTACCTGGAGGGCCTCGCCGCCCTCGAGCACCGTGAAGCCGGTCGTGCTGCCTATGAAAGTTGCCAATTGCCGTCTCCTGGCTTCGAGCGCACCCTTCGTGTCCACGCGGGGCCTCGGCGAGTCCTTCGCCTCGAGCACCTCTTCACTTCCGGCAGTATCGTCCCGGTCGATGTGCAGTACTCGATCCGGTCTAGCGCCTCCTCGAGCGTTCGACGCCCATGTCGAATGAGACGTGCAGCTCCGCGCCGAGTTCGCGGCAGTCCTCGGCGAGCTCGTCCGTTCCGACGTAGCGACTCGCTCGGGACGCTCCGTAGGGGCAGGTGGTCGTCGAAATATTCGAAGCGCTTCGAAACCACCCTGCACGAACCTCGTCGGTCCCGACGCCAAGCTCCATCCCGCCCTTCACCGCCCCTGGAGGGGCCGGTGTGACTAGAGTGGCCGGATGAGGACAAGACGTGCCCCTTCGGAGATGTGGAGCGGTTAGACTCACGATCGAAGCGCTTCGCGAAGCGCTTCGTGAATCTAACAGGCAACAAGCGCAGGAGTCAAGATCGTGGCCGAGGTGACACAAGCGGGAGGCACGACGCATTCGAAGCCGGCCACGATGGCGGAGATCGCCGAGCGCGCCGGCGTCGCCCTGAGCACTGTCTCGTACGTCCTGAGCGGCAAGCGATCCGTTTCGCAGAAGATGCGCGAGCGCGTCCTCGCGGCGGTCGAGGAGCTCGACTACCGCCCACACGGGCCCGCGCGCGCGCTCGCGAGCGGCGCCTCCCACACGATCGCCCTCTTCCTTCCTTCGCCGCAGTGGCAGCTTCTGCCTGTGCAGCAGACATTCGTGGCCGGCGCCACGCAGGCGACGAGCGCGAGCGACTACGCGCTCTTGCTCTCCACGGCCGCCACCGACCCGGAGACGATCGCGCAGCTCGTCGCCAGGGGACGCGCCGACGGCGTGATCATGATGGAGACACTGCTCCACGATCCTCGGGTCGAGCGCCTTCAGGCGGCCGGCTACCCGTTCACGCTGATCGGGCGCACGCACGACATGACCGGGATCAGCTACGTCGACATGGACTTCGGGGACGCGGTCGAGACGAGCCTCGAGCACCTCGCACGGCTCGGCCACAGCTGCGTCGCACTCTTCAACTTCCCGCCCGAGCTGCTCGAGGCGGGCTACATGTCGGCGCTGATCGCGCGCGACGCCTTCGAGCGGCGCGCCCCCGACCTGGGCATCCGCGGCATCCAGATTCCTTGCTCGCACACGCCGCGCGAGGCGTTCGCGGTCGCGGCACGGCTGCTCCGCTCTGAGCCGGAATGCACAGCTGCGATCACGACCGGCTGGCAGTTCACGGGACTGCTCGGCGCACTCCGGGCCGTCGACCTTCACGTCCCGGACGACTTCTCCGTCGTCTCGGTGATCGCCGACCAGTTCGCCGAGATGCTGACGCCCTCGCTCACCGGGGTCGAGTGGCCGGCCTTCGAGGCGGGTCGGAGGGCCGCGGAGATGCTGATCGAGCAGCTGACGGTGCAGGGCGCGCCGCCACGACAGCACCTGATCGGCGCCGAGCTCGTCGTCAGGGAGTCGACCGGACCGGCTCCTCGCAACCGCTCCGCTGCCAGATCGATCCGGACGCGCCGCAACCGCGCTGCGAGATGAGGATCGCCGTCACCGGGGGCAGTGGCAAGGCGGGACGCGCAATCGTCCGCGACCTGCTGGAGCACGGGCACGAGGTCCTGAACGTCGATCGCGTGCCCTCGCCGGAGTCGTCCTCGCCCGTCTCGCCGGCCCCGCTCCTCGTCGCCGACCTGACCGACTTCGGACAGACGCTCGAGGCATTGAGCGGCGGCGAGCGACTGCCGGGAATCGAGGCGGTCGTGCATCTGGCGGCCATTCCGTCGCCCGTGCACGCGACTCCGGACGTCGTCTTCCGCACGAACGCGCTCTCCACGCACACTGTGTTCGCGGCAGCCGCGCGCCTCGGTCTTCAGCGGGTGGTCTGGGCGTCGAGCGAGACGACGCTCGGCCTCCCCTTCGACGAGCCGCCGGACTACGTCCCCGTCGACGAGGAGCACCCGCTGCGCCCCGAGTCGTCATACGCGCTCTCGAAGGTGCTCGGCGAGGAGATGGCGCGTCAGTTCAGCCGCTGGAGCGGCGTCCCCTTCGTCGGTCTCCGCTTCTCGAACATCATGAGCCGGGCCGACTACGAGCAGTTCCCCTCGTTCTGGGGCGATCCGCACCTCCGGAAGTGGAACCTGTGGAGCTACGTCGACGAGAGCCACGTCACCGAGAGCGTACGCAGGGCCCTCGTCGCCGACGTCCGCGGCGCCGACGCGTTCGTGATCGCCGCGGCCGATACCGTGATGAAGCAGTCGAGCCGGGAGCTGATGGCCGAGGTCTTTCCGAGCGTCCCGATCCGGGAGGACGTCTCGGGCAACGAAACCCTGCTCGCGATCGACAAGGCGCGCCGCATTCTCGGCTACGAGCCGACATTCAGCTGGCGGACGATCCTCTGAGCTCGAGGGCGGCGATGCGCTACCGGACGCTGGGAAGGACGGGTCTCGAGGTCTCCGAGCTCGGTTTCGGAGCCTGGGGGATCGGCGGGACGGGGTGGATCGGCGCCGACGACGACGAATCCCTGCGGGCTCTCCGGCTTGCGATCGAGTACGGCGTCAATTTCCTCGACACCGCCTACGGATACGGGGACGGCCACAGCGAGCAACTCGTCGGCGCGGCAGTCCGCGAGTCGGACGAGACGATCTACGTCGCCAGCAAAGTTCCGCCGAAGAACATGCAATGGCCGGCCCCGCCCGGCGTGCGTGCCGAGGAGGCCTTCACCGCCGACTGGATCGTCTCGTGCACAGAGCGCAGCCTGCTGAACCTCGGTCTCGAGACAATCGACGTTCAGCAGCTCCATGTCTGGTCGGACGAATGGGTCGGGCAAGGGGATTGGCTCGACGGGATCGAGAGGCTCAAGCGCGACGGGAAGATCCGGTTCTTCGGCGTCTCGATCAATGACCACCAGCCGGAGAACGCGATCCGGCTCGTCGAGTCGGGGCTCGTTGACACCGTTCAGGTGATCTACAACGTCTTCGACCAGAGTCCCGAGGACGTCCTCTTCGCCACCGTGGAAGCGGCGCGCGTTGGCGTGATCGTGCGGGTGCCGCTCGACGAGGGCGCGCTGACCGGTTCCGTCCGCCCCGAGACGACCTTCCCGAAGGGCGACTTCCGCAACCGGTATTTCGCCGGCGAGCGCAGGCGCGAGGTGTGGGAGCGCGTGCAGGCGATCGCCGGTGACCTCGACGTCGAGGTCGACCGCCTGGCGGAGATTGCGCTCCGCTTCTGCCTCAGCCACCCGGTAACGAGCGTCGTCATCCCGGGCATGCGCTCGACCGGCAACGTCGAGCGAAACGTGCGCGCCGCCTCGGCCGGCGCGCTCGAGGAGAGCCAGTTGACCACGCTCCGCCGCCATCGCTGGGTCGTCGACTTCTACTGACGGAGCTCCTACAGCACGCACGCACGAAGGCCTCATCCGACGTTCGTCGAGCTTCGGCATCACCCGAAGCAGACGGGGGCGAAAGGCTTGCGGAGGGAGGCTCATGACTGCTACCTTGCGGCGCATGGCAATCGGCTCCCAACGGCGAACGGAGCTTCTCCGCGGCGTGCTCGACCTTTGCCTGCTGGCAGTGATGGACGAGGGACCGGCATACGGCTACGAGATGACCAAGCGGTTGCGCGACCGCGGCCTTGCGATCGTCGGCGAGGGCTCGATCTATCCGTTGCTGGGACGCCTGGAGCGTGACGGTCTGGTCGAGACCTACCGGGCCGCAAGCAACGGAGGGCCGCCGCGGAAGTACTACCGCCCGTCGAGCACGGGCCGGCTGGCACTTGCGCTGGGAGTGTCCGAATGGCGAGCTGCCCGCG
This sequence comes from Gaiellaceae bacterium, assembly GCA_035517795.1. GTDB lineage: Bacteria > Actinomycetota > Thermoleophilia > Gaiellales > Gaiellaceae > PALSA-600. Next base: position 4,057 of record DATIYE010000167.1, read on the forward strand.
ATGCCGTCGATGCAGTGCTCGCTCCCGTCAAGATCGAGGTGGCTTCATGAGTGATTTCGTCGAGCAGTGCCGCAGCGAGTGGAGGCGACTCGGTGTCGCCGATCCGCTCGCCGAGGAGATGGCGGCAGACCTGGCCTCCGACCTCAGAGAAGCCGAGGCCGAAGGCGTCTCCGCCGAGGAGTACCTCGGAAGCAGTGTCTTTGATCCGCGGTCGTTCGCTGCCTCCTGGGCAGCCGAGCGCGGGATCGTCCCTACGCCGCCCAGCCGAGGGAACGCCCGCTTCAGGCCGCTCGTCCTCGTGGCGTTCACCGCCCTTGCGGCGATCGCACTGATCGTTGCAGCGCTGCTGCTCCTGACCGGACAGCCCAGGGTGTCGGTCGTCGCGTCCAGAACAACGCGACCTCTTTTCCCCACGCCACCACCGGGCTCTTTCGGACCGTCAGGCCCTAGCCGGGTAGTCCTCCACACAAGCGCATCCGCGCCGATCGAGTGGATCCTGCTGTTGTTCGCGATCGTCGCGCTCGGCTTCGCTGCCTGGCTGTGGTCGAGATGGGGCCGCTCGCGGCCGCCCACAGCCACGGCCTAGCTACCTCTGGCGAGATTTCAGCAGTTAGGCGCAGTCACGACCACGCGGCGGGTGACTGGTCGCTGCGCAGCAGATTGCCGGACGGGTCGCGTACGGCAAAGTTCGGCGTTCCCCACGGCTGATCGGTCGGCTCCTGCACGATCTCGGCGCCCGAGCACTTCTCGAACGTGGCGTCGAGGTCGTCGCTGGTGAAATGGAGGCCGTTCAGGGCGCCCCCGGCCGAGGACACCTCTTGCAACAAATCGGTGCCAGACCCCGGGTTTGTTGCATCGGAGGCCCCGACGACCTCGGGCCGACGACTAGAGTCGGCCGCCGTGAATCTCGAGAGCACCGAGGCGATCCGGTTGGAGGCTGTGGGTCTCTGGCGTGCGAACCACGGCAACCGCAAGACGATCCTCACCGGCATCGACTGGGTTGCCGACGCGGGGACGCACTGGGCGATCGTGGGGCCGAACGGCGCCGGCAAGACGACGCTCCTTCGTATTGCCTCGGCGCAGACGCGCCCCAGCGAGGGAGCAGCGTGGGTTCTCGGCGCCCGCATCGGGCGCGTCGCCCTCCACGAGCTCCGGGGGCGCATCGGCCTGGTCGAGCCCAGTCTGGGACGGCGGTTCTACGTCGAGCAGCGAGCGATCGACATCGTGCTTTCGGGGTTGACCGGAACGATCGTCCTTCCCGAGGAGCCGCCACGTGGCCAGGTCGACCGGGCTCTGAGCGCACTCGACGACGTAGGCGCCGCAGCGCTTGCCCTGCAGGAGTTCACGAGTTGCTCCGAGGGAGAGCGGGCGCGGATCCTGCTCGCCCGCGCCCTGATGGTGGATGCACCCCTGCTCGCCCTTGACGAGCCGGCGGCCGGACTCGATGTCGGCGGGCGCGAGCTCCTGCTCGACGCGTTCGACCGGGTGGTCGCCGAGCGCTCCGGCCTGACGACGCTGATGGTGACTCACCACATCGAGGAGCTACCGCCGAGCACGAGCCACGCACTCCTGCTGCGGGAGGGCCGCATCGTCACCGCCGGTCCGCTCGCCGACGCGCTCACCGACGCGACCCTGAGCGACTGCTTCGGACTTCCCTTGCGGCTCGAGCGCGCGGCGGGCCGCCTGTTCGTTCACACGGCACGATAAACGTTAGAAGGTCAGCTTCACGATCGCCGCCGCACCGACAACGACGATCAGGGCTCGCAGAGCCACAGGCGGGAGACGCCTACCGAGGTGCGCACCCACGTGGCCCCCAACGAGCGAGCCCAGCGCGATCAGCAGGGCGACGCCCCAGTCGACATCGGCAACGAACGCGAAGATTACGGCAGCCGCCAGGTTCGTGAGCGCCGCGAGAGCGTTCTTGAGCGCGTTCAGCCGCTGCAGGTGGTCGGTGAAGCTGAGACCGAGAACGGCCAGGAGCAGGATGCCCTGCGCCGCTCCGAAGTAGCCGCCGTAGACCCCGATCGCGAAGAGCCCCGCGATCGTCCACGGACCGCCGTGCACGCTGTGGGCGCGCCTGCGGGCCTCGAGTCGCACCGTCAGCCGCGGCTGGAGGACGACGAGCACGAGGGCTGAGCCGATGAAGAAGGGGACGATCGTTGCGAAGGCCGACGCGGGGAGCGTCAGGAGCAGGACCGCCCCGACGAGCGCCCCGCCCACCGACGCCGGTCCCAGCACGGCCGCACGCCGTCCCTGACCCTCGAGTTCGGCGCGATACCCGTGGGTGCCCGAGAGACCTCCTCCGACGTTCCCGACCGTGTTCGAGACGTTCGCCTGAACAGGCGGATAGCCGAGCGCGATGAGGACAGGGAACGTCAGAAGCGTGCCGCTCCCGACGACCGTGTTGATGGTGCCGGCGCCGAAGCCCGCTGCCGCGACCGCGATCGCGTCAGGGACGCTCACACACGGGTTTCCATCTGCGAGCCGAGCGCATCGGTCACACCGTATTGGACCCGGCAGCAGGGCATCCTGCATCTCGTCGAGCCGTCGCGTCCAGATCCCGAATGAGGAGACACGTGCAGATCACGAGAAACGGCATCGAAACCATGACCTGACCGAGCGCCGACCCGAAACGGCGCGGGTACGCTCAAGTCGTGCCGGCCCCCGCGAGCCCGATGCTGTCTGCGTCCCAACTGGAGACGCTCGCCGGGCTCGGCGAGGTACGCACGGCAGCCGTCGGCGACGTGCTGTTCCGTGTCGGTGACCGGCGCTACCCGTTCATCGCGATCATCGAGGGCGAGGTGGCGATCCACGACGCCGCCGGGAACGAGATCATCAGGCACACGCACTCCGGCTTCCTCGGAGAGATGAACCTCCTGTCGGGCCAGACCGTCTTCCTCACCGCCGTCGTCACCCGGCCGCTGCGGTACATCGCGGTCGATCGCGACGCGCTCCGGCCGTTGCTCTTCGAGGACGGCCCGTTGAGCGATCTGCTCCTTTCGACCTTCATCGCCCGGCGCGAGGCGCTGCAGCAGGTGCGGGGGATCGGGATCGAGATCGTGGGCCCCCGCTCCTCGGAGGCGACGATGCGCATGGTCGAGTTCGCCGGGAGCAACCGCCTTCCGTATACGTGGCGAGACCCGGAGCGCGAGGACGATGCGGCGGCGCTGGTCGCGGGACTCGACGCCGCCGAGCTCCCGCTCGTCCGCCTGCCGGGCAACACCGAGCTGCGTGGCCCTTCGATCGGCCAGGTCTCCCGAGCACTCGGCATCGGCCGCGAGCTCGCCTCGCGCGAGGAGGTCGATCTCGTCGTCGTGGGAGGCGGCCCCGCAGGGCTGGGTGCGGCCGTCTACGGTGCCTCGGAGGGGTTGGAGACGCTGGTCGTCGAGGGCACCGCGCTCGGCGGTCAGGCCGGAGCTTCACGCCGAATCGAGAACTACCTCGGCTTTCCCGCCGGGATCACGGGCTCAGAGCTGACGAGCCGGGCGGTCACCCAGGCGCGCAAGTTCAACGCCCGGACCGCGACCCCGTACCGCGCGGTGGCGCTCGAGCCGGGGAACGGACACCACATCGTGCAGCTCGAGGAGAGCCACGAGATCGCGGCGCGGGCCGTGTTGCTCGCGACGGGTGCGCAATACCGCCGGCCGGATGTCGCCGATCTGGCGAGCTACGAGGGGCTGAGCGTCTTCTATGCCGCCGGCCCACCCGAGGCGCAGCTCTGCGGCGCCTCCCGGGTCGGCGTCGTCGGCGGAGGCAACTCCGCCGGACAGGCGGCAGTGTGGCTCGCCCGGGGCGGCGCGCTCGTGACGTTGCTGCATCGCCGGACGGATCTGCGTGAGACGATGTCCGAGTACCTGATCCGGGAGCTCGAGGATTGCGGCGTCGCCGTTCGCGATCGCAGCGAGATCGCCGCGCTGCACGGCGACGACGGCCGGCTCGAGGCGGTCACCCTCACGAGCGGCGAGCGGCTCAGGTTGTCGTTCCTCTTCCTCTTCCTCGGCGCGCTGCCCTGCACAGAGTGGCTCGGCGAGGTCGTCGCGCGCGACGACAAGGGGTTCATCCTGACCGGTGCCGATGCAGACGCCGGGGCCCTGCTCGAGACGAGCGTGACGGGGGTCTTCGCCGCGGGAGACGTCCGTGCCGGATCGACCAAGCGCTGTGTGACTGCGGTCGGCGAGGGAGCGATGGCGGTTCAGTTCGTCCACGCCCGGCTCTCCGCTCTGCGCGACACGATCACGCCGAAGCGGTGACGCGCTCGGCGGCCCCCTCGCACTCGGTCTGGCGGTGCAGGCGCGGGTCCGAGGCGAACCGCTCGGCCACCCGCACGACCTCGGCTCCGAGCGTGGCCAGCTGTAGTCGAACCGACTCGTCTTCGATCTGGCCCGAGTCGTCGAAGACACGAGCGGCCGCCGAGACCGGCACCACGTACGGAACCGCCCAGCCACGTAACGCCCGGACTGCGAACTCCATCGTGTTGATCGCCTGTAACCCCTGCGTCCCGCCCGCCGCACTGACGAGACCCACGACCTTGTCGTGCAGGAACGGCGGATCGCGCCGGGCGAGCGGATGGAGCCAGTCGAGCGCGTTCTTGAACGCCCCGGAGATCGTCCCCTGGTACATGGGGCTGCTCCAGATCATCCCGTCCGCCGCGTAGCACGCTTCGATCAGCCGAGCCGCCGAGGGCGGCGGCGCCTCGTTGTCCGGGTCGTACATCGGGAGCTCGAGCTCGCGAAGGTCGAGGAGCTCGATATCTGCGCCGGCAGTTGCGGCTCCTTCGAGGGCGACGATCAGTGCGGCCCGGCTCCTCGAGACTCGCGCCAGCGAGCCCCCGAGGCCGACGATCGTGAGCCGCTCGCTCATCTGTCAGCCTCAGCGGCCCCGGTGTCGACGATGAACGCCACCTCGTCGACGAAGCACCAGCTCCAGTCCTCCCCCGGCTCGGCCGAGCGCGCGATCGGATGCCCGGCCTCCCCCGCATGGCGCCGCGCATGCCGGTTCGGGGACGAGTCGCAGCAGCCGATCTTGCCGCAGCTCTGGCACATCCGAAGGTGGACCCAGCGACCTCCGGTCGCGAGGCAGTCCTCGCACCCCCTGATCGCTTCGGGCAGCGCAATGATGGCGATCCGGTCGAGGTGGCTACAGGCGACGGCGTCCAGGCTCGCAAGTGTTGCAAGTCACGAACTCGAGCCGCGTTGCAACTTGCAACACAAGCGAGCGGGCTCTACTTCCTTGGCGGCAGCGACCGCGCGTAGGCCGCCCCGAGCTCGACCCAAGTTGCCAGCTGGGCTTTCGTCTGCACGCTCGCGGACGGGACTCGAAGCCACCCCGGCATCGGCCGGCCCCTCATCACCGCCACCTCGGCGCCCTGGGCGGCCAGCTCGTCCGATGCCGCAGGGTCGACCCTGACGAGCAGCCCTCCCTGACCGGAGGCCGCGATCGCCATGTTGCCTCCGACCAGAAAGGCGAGGCCGCCGAACATCTTCTTCTCGCTCAGACCGGCTCCGCCCGCGATCAGCTCCCGCACGCGATCGGCCAGGTCCTGGTCGTAGGCCACGCCGCGATCTTACGTCCGCCACCCACGGGGCCTGAACGGTTCAATACCGCCATGACCGACGCCGCACGCCTCCCGTTCTCGCCGGCGGTCGAGCTCCTCGGGCTGCTCGAACGCAAGGAGATCGGCTCCCGCGAGCTCGTCGACCTCTACCTGGCCCGGATCGAGAGTGACAACGCATCGCTGAACCTCGTCGTCGCCCTGGCAGGGGACGAGGCGCGTGCCGCAGCAGCCGCCGTCGACGACGCCCGCGCACGGGGGCAGGAGCTGGGCCCGCTCGCGGGGCTGCCGATGACGGTCAAGGACGCCTTCGAGGTCGCGGGCATGACGGCAACCTGCGGGCTGCCCGAGCTCGCGAACCATGTCCCCGACCAGGACGCCGACGCCGTCGGTCGGCTCCGCCTCGCCGGCGCGATCTTCCTCGGCAAGACGAACGTCCCGACGGGCGCTGCGAACTGGCAGTCGTACAACCCGCTGTACGGGATCAGCCGCAACCCCTGGAATCCGGAGCGCACGGTCGGAGGCTCCTCCGGCGGCTCAGCGGGCTCGGTCGCGGCTGGATTCGGCGCCCTCGAGCTCGGCAGCGACATCGCGGGCTCGATCCGCGTTCCCTCTCACTTCTGCGGCGTGTTCGGGCACAAGCCGAGTTACGGGATCGTGCCCGTCCGCGGGCACATTCCGCCGCCGCCCGGCGGGCTCTACACCGTCCCGCTCGGGGTCGCCGGGCCCATCGCCCGCAGTGCGGCCGATCTCGAGCTGGCCCTCGACGTGCTCGCAGGGCCGGGCCCGATCGACAGCGCCGGCTGGCGGCTCGAGCTCCCCCCGAGCCGCCATGAGCGACTTGCCGACTTCCGCGTCGGCGTCTGGCTCGGCGGAGGCTCGTACCTCGTCGACGACGCGTACCGGCGAGCGCTGCGCGAGTTCCTCGACGATCTGGTTGTCGCCGGGGCGCGGGTCTTGGACGTCGAGCTCCCGTTCGACGCCGACGAGGGCTACGACCTGTTTCTGAAGACGCTCTTTGCGATCGTCGGCGCGCCGGTCCCGGAAGAAGCCGAGGCGCTGCTCTCCCTGGCGCCGGATGACGAGACCGGGTACGCAAACCGGATCGGGAAGGCGATGCAGACCTCGCTGGAAGAGTGGTTCGGCCTGCTCGACCGACGCGAGCGCCTGTTCCGAGCCTTCCAGGCGTTCTTCGCCGACTGCGACGTGCTCCTTTGCCCGGCGGCGATGGTCGTCGCCTTCCCGCACGACGCTGCCGACGGGGACGGCCCGCACAGCACGCAGCTCGCGCGCCGCCTGATCGTGAGCGGTGAGCCCCGCCCGTACTTCGACAACTTCATGTGGCCGAGCATCGCGACCTGCTCGAACCTCCCGGCGACGGTGATGCCGACCGGCCGGCTCGTCGACGGCATTCCCGTCGGCGTCCAGATCATCGGCCCCCATCTCGAGGACCGGACTCCGCTTCGCTTCGCCCGGCTCGTCGAGGGTGAGCTCGGCGGCTTCGCCGTCCCGCCCGCGCTCAGCTCCTAGGAGCAACAGCGCCGAACGGCGGCACTCCTTCGAGGCATTCTCGGCAGGTGCCGAGCCAAAATGCTCGATTTCCGGGGACTTTCGCTTCATGATGTGACACGGTCGTGCCGAAGATATTGACGGTGAAGAAGCTCTACCTGTCCTCGCTCGCGGCCGCCGCGCTGCTCGCGCTCGTGGTCGGGTCGCCGACCGGCGCGGCAGACCCCGGCTTTCAGGTCTTTCGCGACCATGGCCACGGGGCCTGGTTCCGGCGGGTCTGCGATCTGAGCTTCGGCCCGATCGCCGGCTGTGAGGCGCAGGTCGTCTCGGACGCGGGCGGGGATCCGCTCGCCGGCTCGACTCCGCCTTCGAGCGCGCTCGGGCCCGCGCAGCTCCGCGGCGCCTACGGTCTCACGAACGCAGCTCCGCCCGGCGGGGCAACTCCGACCGTCGCCGTCGTCGACGCCTACGACGATCCGAACGCCGAGGCCGATCTCGGCGTCTTCGACGGTCAGTGGGGGCTCCCGCCCTGCACGACCCAGAACGGCTGCTTCAAGAAGGTGAACCAGTCGGGCGGCACGAGCTACCCGGCGACCAACTCGGGCTGGGCGCTCGAGATCTCGCTCGACGTGCAGACCGTCCGCGCAATCTGCCCGGCCTGCCACATCCTGCTCGTGGAGGCAAGCACGAGCTCGATCGCGAACCTCGGCGCCGCGGAGAACGAGGCGGTCGCACTCGGCGCGGTCGCGATCTCGAACTCGTGGGGCGCGAGCGAGAGCGCGTTCCAGACCGCCTGGGACAGCGCCTACTTCAACCACCCCGGCGTCGCGATCACGGCTTCGACGGGCGACAGCGGCTACGGCGTCTCGTGGCCCGCATCGTCGCCCAGCGTGACCGCCGTCGGCGGCACGACGCTTACCGTCGACGCTGCCCCCGGCCCCACTTACACCTACGGCGGTGAGACGGCCTGGGCCGACGGGGGCTCCGGGTGCTCGTCGGTCGAGACCCAGCCGGCGTGGCAGGCCGGCCTCGGCAGCTGCGGCATGCGGTCGGTTGCCGACGTCGCCGCCGACGCCGATCCGAACACCGGCGCGGCGGTCTACGACTCGGTGCCGTATTCGGGCAGCTCGGGCTGGTTCCAGGTCGGGGGAACGAGCCTCTCCTCGCCGATCATCGCCTCTGTGTACGGGCTCGCCGACAACACGAGCACGATCGCCGACGGCTCGACGCCCTACGCCTATCGCGGGACCGCCGCGCTGCACGATGTGTCGAGCGGAAGCAACGGCTCGTGCGGCTCGTATCTCTGCAACGCCGGCGTCGGCTACGACGGCCCGACCGGCGTCGGCACGCCGAACGGCGTCACCGCGTTCTCGCCCGGAGGTGGCTCGCCGCCGCCCCCGACGACGCCCGACTTCTCGCTCGGCGTCTCGACGCAGAGCGGCAACATCGTCGCCGGAACCGCCGGATCGGCGAGCTTCACGGTCACGGTCAACAAGATCGGGGGGTTCTCCGACCAGGTTACGCTGAGCGCTCCCACGCTGCCCTCGGGCGTGACGGCGTCGTTCTCGCCGAATCCAGCGCCGTCGACCTCGGCGCTCACGCTCACGGCCGGCGCGACCGCGGCCGCAGGCACCTACCCGATCACGATCAACGGTGACGACGGCAGCCTCCACCACTCCGTCAACGCAACCTTGACGGTCACGGCTCCAGCTCCGGACTTCTCCATCAGCGTGTCGCCCGGCTCGCAGACGCTCGGCCCCACGGGCTCCGTCAGTTACACCGTCACGATCACGCCGCTGCACGGCTTCTCGGGGACGGTCTCGCTGAGCGTGAGCGGCTTGCCCAACCGCGTCAGCGCGACGTTCTCCCCGTCCTCGGTGACCGCTGGATCCGGCTGGACGGCGACGCTGAGGATCAGCTCGAACCGGGCCAGACCGAGTAGCTCGACACTGGCCGTGCGCGGGCGGAACGGGTCGCTCTCGCACACGGCGACGGCCGGCCTCACGGTCACCTGAGGAGCCGGGCGTGCTCACCCCGGCGGGAATCCAGTCGGGAGCCCAGCGCGTAGCGCCCGGTAGGAACCTCACGAAAGGAGACTCGCGATGCGAGGTCGCATGATTCGCCTGGCGCTACCGATCGCCCTCGTGGCAGTGATCGGAGCGGGCGCCACGGCGGCGGAGGCAAGCAGGACGACATCGAGCGGCGTCATCGTCGCCATCCTCAAGTCGAGCAAGTTCGGACCGGTGCTCGTGGCGTCGAACGGCCATACGTTGTACCGCTACACGGTCGACAGCAAGGGCGTGAACCGGTGTAGCTCCGATTCCAGCTGTAACGCCTACTGGCCTGCGCTGCTCGTGAAGAAGGGCACCAAGCCGATCGTGGGCTCCGGCGTATCGGCGAAGCTCGTGGGGACGATTGGCGCCGCGCACGGGATGGCACAGGTCACCTACGCCGGGTATCCGCTCTACTACTTCAGCGGCGACAAGAAGCCCGGCCAGCAAAACGGCCAGGCGTTCGACCAGAAATGGTACGTGGTCAACGCCAAGGGGGCGATGGTGGAGCAGGCCGTCGAGGCGAGTTCGTCGAGCGCCTCCTCGACAAGTAGCAGCAGTTCGAGCAGCAGCGGCGGGGGCTACAGCTACGGCTAGCCCTCCCCGGGGCGGCGACGGCGGGCGCCACCGCAACCGCTGTCGCCGCCGTCCGCCTCGACCGAATCCGACACGACCGCTCAGGGGCTGGGGCTCCAGGAAGTCCGCCTACGATCCACAGCCGTTGATTGCATGCAATCGACGCCAAGATCGCATACAATCTCGGGAGAATCTTGCTATATGTGCGTATCTGCCCCTTTCTTGGATCCATCACGTGGAGGATAGGACCCGATGACCGCGCAAACGACCGACGCAACAATCCTCGCAGAGAGCTGGAACGACGACCCCCGCTGGGCCGGGGTATGGCGGCCGTATACGGCCGAGGAGGTGATATCGCTCCGGGGTCGGTTCCCCGTCGAGCACACGCTGGCGCGGCTCGGTGCCGAGCGGCTCTGGCGCCTGCTGAACGGCGCCGAGCCGGTGGCCGCGCTCGGCGCGATGACCGGCGGCCAGGCTGTGCAGATGGTCCGCGCCGGCCTACAGGCCATCTACCTCTCGGGGTGGCAGGTCGCCGGCGATGCGAACTCTGCGGGCCACACCTATCCGGATCAGAGCCTCTACCCGGCCAACAGCGTGCCGATGCTCGTGCGGCGCCTGAACAACGCGCTGCTCCGCGCCGACCAGATCGACTGCACGGAGGGCCGCGACGACATCTACTGGCTGGCCCCGATCGTTGCCGACGCCGAGGCGGGCTTCGGGGGCGCGCTCAACGCCTTCGAGTTGATGAAGGCCATGATCGAGGCGGGCGCCTCCGGAGTGCACTTCGAGGACCAGCTCTCCTCGGAGAAGAAGTGCGGCCACCTCGGCGGAAAAGTCCTCGTCCCGACGAGCCAGTTCATCCGCACGCTCACGGCGGCCCGGCTTGCAGCCGACGTGCTCGACGTGCCGAGCCTCGTCGTCGCGCGGACGGATGCGCTGAGCGCGACACTCCTGACCAGCGACGTCGACCCGGCAGATGCAGAGTTCCTCACGGGCAAGCGCACGGGCGAGGGCTTCTACGTCGTACGCGACGGGCTCGAGCCCGTCATCGCCCGGGCGCTCGCCTATGCACCGTTCGCCGACCTCGTCTGGTTCGAGACCTCGACACCCGACGTCGGCGAGGCACGCGAGTTCGCGGAGGCCGTCCACGCGACCTTCCCGGGCAAGCTGCTCGCATACAACTGCTCGCCGTCGTTCAACTGGAAGCGGCACCTCGATGACACCGAGATCGCCTCGTTCCGGGAGACGCTCGCCGCACTCGGCTACCGGTTCCAGTTCGTCACCCTGGCCGGCTTCCATTCCGTGAATGCCGGCATGTTCGAGCTCGCCCGCGGCTACGCTGTCGACGGCATGACCGCTTATGTGCGCCTGCAGGAGCGCGAGTTCGAGCTCGAAACCGCGGGCTACACGGCGACGCGCCATCAGCGGGAGGTCGGCGCCGGGTACTTCGACCGCGTCGCCGAGATCGTCGGCGGGGGCGAGTCGTCGACTCTGGCCCTGCGCGGCTCGACCGAGGCAGCGCAGTTCCAGCCCGAGGCCGTCTGATCCCGCGCACGACGACCTCGACGCTCGAGGTGACCGCGCCGGCCGATGCCGGCGTGCTCTCGGCCGAGGCGCTCGAGCTGGTCGAGCTCCTCCACCGTGAGCTCGGACCGGAGCGGACCGCGCTGCTCGAGCGAAGGCAAGAGCGGCGCAGCCAGCTTGCCGCCGGAGCAAGGCCGGACTTCGTCGCCGCCGCCGGGTCGGACTGGTCGGTCGCTGCCGCACCGGGCGATCTCGCAGACCGCCGCTGCGAGATCACCGGACCGCCGGACCGGAAGATGATGATCAACGCACTCAACTCGGGGGCAAAGGTGTTCATGTGCGACTTCGAGGATGCCTGCTCCCCGACGTGGTCGAACATCGTCGACGGCCAGCGCAACCTGCACGACGCCGTCCGGCGCACGATCTCGTTCGAGACCCAGGCGAAGCGCTACGACCTGTCGGGCGACATCGCGACCATCGTCGTCCGACCCCGAGGATGGCACCTCAGCGAGAAGCACGTGCTCGCAGGCGGCATACCCGTATCGGCGAGCCTCTTCGACTTCGGCCTCGCCGCCTTCCACAACGCCGGCGAGTTGCTCGAGCGAGGGAGCGGCCCCTACTTCTACCTGCCCAAGCTCGAGAACCATCTCGAGGCTCGGCTGTGGGCCAGGGTGTTCGAGCTCACCGAGTCGGCGCTCGGCCTGCCGAAGGGGTCGATCCGCTGCACAGTCCTGATCGAGACGATCCTCGCCGCCTTCGAGATGGACGCGATCCTCTACGAGCTGCGCGAATACGGCTGCGCTTTGAACGCCGGCCGCTGGGATTACATCTTCTCGACGATCAAGACGTTCGACGCGCTGCTTCCCGACCGGGCCCAGGTGACGATGTCCGTCCCCTTCATGCGGGCCTACACCGAGCTGCTCGTGCAGACGTGCCACCGCCGGGGGGCGCACGCGATCGG